>JANQEJ010000277.1 GCA_028278425.1 Planctomycetota bacterium
GCGAGCCAGGGGAGGAGCGGGAGCAGGAGGCGCATCGCGGGGGTCGCGAGCATAGGCAAGGGACGTTCCTAGCCGAGCCCCCAATCCGCGCAGAGCTCCTCCACGAGCCCCGGCACGACGTCCGCCGCGCGGCCCGGAAGGAAGGTGTCGTCGGGGTGGAGGTTGTCCGGCGCCTCCAGACTGTTCACCCACGTCCGCGCGCCGGCCTCGCGCGCGAGCATCAGGAGTCCCGCCGCCGGATACACGACGCCGCTCGTTCCGATCGCGAGGAAGTGCGTGCACGCCGCCATCGCGCGATCGATCGCGGGGAGGTGAAACGGCACCTCGCCGAACCAGACGATGTCGGGGCGCAGGCGCTCGTGCCCGCACTCCGGACAGGGAAGGAAGGCGTCCGGATCCACCGACGCGCGGTCCTCCCGACCGTAGTCGCAGCGCTCGCAGCGCAGGCGCGTGAGCTCGCCGTGCATGTGCAGGAGCTCGCGCGAGCCCGCCCGCTCGTGGAGGTCGTCGACGTTCTGCGTCACGAGCGTGAAGAGCCCGTCCGCGTCGCGGACGCGCCGCTCGAGCCGCACCAGCGCGCGATGTGCGTCGTTCGGCTGCACGGTGCTGAGCCGGGCGCGCCGCTCCTGGTAGAAGCGCCACACGAGAACGGGGTCGCGCGCCCAGGCCTCCGGCGTGGCCACCTCCTCCAATCGGTGTCCCTCCCAGAGGCCTCCGGGGCCGCGGAACGTCGCGACCCCGCTGTCCGCGGAGACGCCGGCTCCGGTCAGCACGACGACGCCCCGCCTCAATGTCATTCGTGGAGCATCAGCTCCCAATGGCGCAGGTACCCCCAGCGCTCCCCCATCGAGATCAGCGCGTCGTCGTTGTGCCCGGCGCGCGCGGCCAGCTTCGTAAGTCCGCGTTTCGCGAGCGTGCGCCGCGCCTCCTCCGCCAGCGCGCGCGCGACGCCGCGGTGGCGGTGCTCCACGTCCACGTGGAGGAGCACGATCAACGGCGTGACCTCGCCGGTCAGGGGATCCGCCAGCGGCCCCGTCACGCAGAAGCCGACGAGCTCGCCCGCGGACTCCGCGACCAGCACGAGCGCCTCGGGCGCGTCGAAGTGGCGCTCGACGAAGCTGCGCCCGACGTCGGGCGGCAGGGGCGTGTCGCGGAACTCGTTCATCGCCTCGGCCGCGGCGCGGTCGAAGCGGGGCGCGAGCTCGAGCGCCTCAGCGCGGTCGTCGACGCGGCGGAGCGTCGGTTTCTTCATGGGGAGGGTTCCGGTTCCAGGTCGTGGATCGTGCGGTTGCGCCACATCTGCCGCAAGGAGCGTAGCGGGTGGCGAACGAGCGTCGTCAGGTCCTCGAGCGCCGCGTAGGCGCACGGGATCACGATCAGGATCAAGAAGGTCGAGCAGGCGAGCCCGAAGAAGATCGTGATCGCCATCGGCTGGAGGAAGCGCGCCTGTCCGCTGGCGAAGAAGGTCAGCGGCGAGAGGCCGAGCATCGTCGTGATCGAGGTCAGGAGGATCGGCCGGAAGCGGTGGCGCCCGGCGGTGAGGAGCGCCGTCACCAGGTCTTCCCCCGCCCGGCGCCTCTGGTTCACGAAGTCGACGAGGATCAACGAGTCGTTGACGACGATCCCCGAGAGCGCGACGAGGCCGATGAACGACATGAAGGAGAGCGGCCGATCCATGGCGAGGTGGCCCGTGACCATGCCGATGTAGCCGAACGGGACCGCGAGCATGATCACCACCGGCTTCAGGAACGACTGGAAGAGCATGCCGAGGATCATGTAGACGAGCAGCGCCGTGATCAGGAACGCGTTCTTGAGGTCGCCGAACGACTCCGACGTCTCCTGCTGCTCGCCCTTGAACTCCATGGTGTAGCCCGGGTGGTCGGGCAGCTCGCCGAACTCGTCCGCGATCGCGGCCGTGATCTCCGCGGTGTTTCCGAGCGCCTTGTTCACGTCCGCGGTGATCCGCAGCGAGCGCTCGCCGTCGTCGCGGGTGATCAGCGCCACGCCGTCGGCCTCGTGCACGTCGGCGACCAGGCCGAAGGGCACGCGGCCCGGCTCTCCGCCCGCTCCGGTCGCCGGCACCGGCACGCGCAGGCGCGAGAGGATCCCGCGCTCGCCGCGCAGCTCCTCCGGCAGCTTAACGACGATCTCCACGTCGTCCTTGCCGCGCCGCACGCGCGAGTAACGCACGCCCTCGAACGCCGCCCGCAGCTCGCGGCCGAGCGCCGCCTCGGTGAAGCCGAGCATGCGCCCGGCGTCCTTCAGCGTCACGCGCACCTCGCGCTTGCCCGCCTCGGCGTTGTCGCGCACGTCGCGGACGCCCTGGAAGCCGCGGAGCCGCGCCTTGATCGCGTCCCCGATCTCGCGCAGCACCGCCATGTCCGGACCGCGGACGCCGACGTCGATCGCGCGCCCCACGGGCCCCGCCTGGGGTTGCAGCACGTCGATCGCGTCGATCCCCGGCGGCGGGACGCGGTAACGCTCCCGCAGGCTCTCGATGATCTCCGAGGTCAGGCGGCGGTTCTCGGTGTCCTCGCGCAGCTCGACCCACACCTGGCCCAAGTGCTGGCCGAGGGTGGCGGTCGTGGTGTCGGTGTAGGAGATGCCGGCCACGACGTTGGAGCTCTCGAGCTCCCCCTCGCGCAGCGTCGAGAGCACGTCCTCCTCGAGCTCGACGACGCGTCGTTCCGTCTCGAGGAACGAGGTCCCCGGCGGCATGCGCACGTCGACCTGAAAGAGCTTCGACTCGAAGTCGTCGAAGAGCACGAACGGGACGCGCGCGTAGGCGAGGACCCCGGCGGTAACCGTCAGGGAGAAGATGACGGTCATCGTCACCCAGCGGAACTTCACCGCGCCGCCGAGCACGCGCACGTAGAGGTCGCGCAGCGGGTCGTACCAGTGCCGCGATCCGGCCGCCTGGAGCGCCACGCGGCGCCCGGTCCAGTGCGCGAGGTGCGACGGCAGGACCATCAGCGCCTCGACCAGCGACGCGGCGAGGCAGAGGCTCACGACGACCGGGATCGGCCGCATGAACTCCCCCATCACGCCGCCGATCATCATCAGCGGCAGGAAGGCACAGATCGTCGTCAGGATGGTGGCGGTCACGGGCTTTCCCACCTGCGCCGTGCCCTCGATCGCGGCCTCCTCGGGCGTCTTGCCCTCCTCGATCAGGCGGTAGACGTTCTCGCCCACCACGATCGCGTCGTCGACGATCATCCCGAGCACGACGATCAGGGCGAACATGGTCATCATGTTCATCGAGATCCCGAGCAGACCGGCGACGAGGATCCCGCCGAGGAACGACACCGGGATGCCGAGCGCCGTCATCCCCGCCACCCGCACCGAGAGGAAGGCGACCAGCGCGCAGAGCACGAGCAGCCCCCCGAGCGTGGCCGAGTCGCGCATGACGCGCAGGCGGTTCTTGATGTAGACCGAGAGGTCCGAGTTCGCGCCGATGGCGATCCCGGCCGGCATGTTCTCCTGCTCGGCCTCGATGTACTCCCACACCCGGTTGGAGATGTCGATCGCGTCGCCCTCGGCCTGCTTGTTCACCTGCAGGAAGACCGACGACTGGCGGTTGAAGTGCGAGCGGACCACCGGGCGCTCGTAGGTGTCGACGACCCGCGCCACGTCGGCGAGCCGCACCACCGTGCCGTCCGGGCGCTGGACGACGGGCATCGCGCGCAGATCGTCCGCGGACTCGACCTCGGAGTCGACGCGCAGCAGGTAGTCGCCCGAATCCGTCGAGAGGCTGCCGAGGGGCGCGTTCGTGCTGCGCGAGCCGACGGCGTTGCCCACGGCGTCGAGCGAGAGCCCGTGCCGCTCGAGCCCGATCGGGTCGACCTCGACCCAGATGCGCGGCTCCAGCGCGCCGTTCATCAGGACCTGCGACACGCCGGGGATCTTCTCGAGCGCGCGCTTGTGGCGGTCGGCGATGTCGCGCAGCTCGGTCTCCGAGCCGTAGCCGTAGACGTAGACGCCGATCACGAGGAACTCGGACTTCGCCTCGGCGACGATCGGGTCCTCGGCCTCGTCGGGGAGCTCGAGCTCGCCGCTCAGGACCTCCGCGCGCACGTCGTCGACGAAGCGCGACACGTCGACGTCATCGTGGACCGTCAGCGTGATGAGCGACGTCCCCTCCTGGGAGCGCGACGTCATCTCCTTGAGTCCGCGCGTGCCCTCGATGCGCTCCTCGATCGGCAGCGTGACCAGGCGCTCGACGTCCTCGGGCGACGCGCCGGGGAAGACCGTCGTCACCGTCACGGTGCCGAGCGAGAAGTCCGGGAACACCTCGCGCGGCATCCCCAGGTAGGTGAGGAGTCCCGCGAAGACCACGGTGATCGTCGCGAGGTTCACCGCGACCGGGTTCCGGACGGAGAACCGGGCCAGCGCGTGGATCATCGCTCCCGTCCGTTCGTTCCCGCCGGACCCGCCGGCGCGGAGTGAGCGTCGTCGGGCGGCGCGCAGGCGGCGCCGTCGCGCAGGCGGTCGAGGGGCCGCGTCACGAGCTCGTCGCCGGCGGAGAGCCCGGCGGCGACGAGGAACCCCTCGCCGTAGGGGCGGTCGAAAGAGAGCGCGCGCCGCTCGACCGTCGCCACGTCGCCGGAACGGTTCACGACGAACGCCACCGGGACCCCTTCGCGCCACTGGAAGTGGCGCCGCGCGATCACGACGGCGCCGGGCACCGTGACGGTCCGGATCCGTCCCTCGCAGAAGAGCCCGGCCGCGAGCGGCCGTTCGGGGTCGTCGTTCGCGAGCTCGATCTCGACCGTGCCGCTGCGCAGCGCGTTGACCTGCGGCGAGACCGCGGTGACGACCGCCGCGAGCGGCTCCGCGCGCGTGACCTCGGCCCGGCCGGCCGGGACGACCTCCGCGCGCTGCCCGACGCGAACGTCGATCAGCTCGTCCTCGGGCACCGACGCCGACAGGACGAGCGTCGCCACGTCGACGAGCTCGCCGAAGGTGACGCCCGGCGTCACGTAGGCGCCCGCCACCGGCGCGCGTCCGACGAGCTTGCCGGAGAAGGGCGCCGTCACCCGGCTTCGAACGAGCTGGTCCTCGGCCACGGCCCTGGCCGCCTCCGCCTTGGCCCGGCGCGCGCGCGCGCCGACCTCGGACTCCTCGGCGGCGACCAGCGCGGCCTCCGCCTGGTCGGCGGCCGTCCGCGCGGAGAGGTAAGCGTCCCAGGCCTTGTCGACGGTGCTCTCGCCGGCGATGTCGACGATGCTCGCCAGCCGCTCGTGCTCGCGCAGGGCGACGTCCCGGCGCTCGCGGGCGTTCTCCAGGGCCGTCTCCGCGGCCGCGCGCTGGAGCTCCGCGGAGCGGATCCAGGACTCCGCCTCGGAGAGCGCGGCCACGGCCTGCTGCACCGCGAGCTCGAAGGGCCCGGGATCCAGCGCGACGAGCTCGTCGCCGGCCTGAACCTCCGCTCCCTGCACCCAGCCCGGGTGGACTCGCCCGATGCGTCCGGCCAGCTCGCTCGCGAGCGTGACGCGGCGGCGCGGCAGGAGGGTGCCGTAGACCGCGACCTCGAGCGCGAGGTCGCTCGGCGCCACCCGCTGCACCTGCACGGGGACCGGACCGAGGTCCGCGGGGGGCGCCGCCGGCGGCTGCGGCGCTCCGGCGACGATCCAGTACCAGACCGGGAGCCCGATCCCGAGGATCACGACGATCGCGACGAGGCTCTGGAACGTGCGTCTCATGGCCGCCGGCGGGTGACAGAACCCTCCAACCTAGCACCTTCCCACCGCGAGTTCCTCCCCGCGCCGGAAACGCGGACGGCCGCATCGCGCCCCCCGCGTCGCAGGCTGGCGGCGGGTCGCGCGGGGGGGTAGAGTCCCCGGTTCGCCTGTCCGTGTCGCACGCCCGCGACCGTGTCCCGCGGGGCCCCGAAGCCCCCCGCCCATGGCCGACCACGACCACTCCCACGAGGGCCTCAACGTTGAGGTCGAACGCACCGACGCCGGCACCGCGAAGGTGTCGTTCTCCGTCTCGGCCGAAGAGTTCGACCGGACCGTGATGATGGGGCTACAGAACATGGCCAGCCGCACCAAGCTCAAGGGCTTCCGCCCGGGCAAGGTGCCGGCGGCGATGCTCGAAAAGCAGTACGGCGCGCAGGTTCGTCAGGACGCGGTGCAGCACTTCCTCAACCACGCCTACGACCACGCGGTCAAGGACCACGACCTGAAGCCCGCCGCGCACCCGCGCGTCGACCTCGAAGGCGTCACCGTCGAGAAGGGCGAGCCGTTCTCCTTCGACTTCGAGGTCTTCCTGCGGCCGGACTACGAGCTCGGCGAGTACAAGGGCCTGGAGGTCGAGCGGAACCCGATCGCCGTCGACGACGAGGAGGTCGAAGGCGCGCTCGAGGACGTGCGCCGCCAGCAGTCGCGCCCCGAGCCGGCCGGCGAGGACGGGCTGCCCGCGGACGGCATGGCGGTTTGCACGCTCGCGTTCCGCATGGAGGGGCGCGACGAGCCGCTGCTCGAGCGCTCCGGCATCCGGCTGTCGCCGAAGACGGCGCCCGGGGGCATCGACCCCGCGGTCTTCGAGGAGAAGCTGACCGGCGCCCGGCAGACGGCCGTGATCGAGGTCCCGGTCACCTTCCCCGAGGAGTTCCCCGAGGAGGAGGCGCGCGGCAAGGAAGGGGTCTGCGTCGTGACCGTCGACGAGGCCTTCGCCATCGTCCCGCCGACCGACGAGGAAATGTTCGCCCTCTTCGAGGCCGAGGACCGGGAGGGCATGAGGGACTCCGCTCGGGAGAAGATCAAGGAGGCCAAGACGAACCAGGAAGAGGCCCGCATCGAGTCCGCGCTCCTCGACCAGGTGATCGAGATGCACCCGATGCAGATCCCCGATGCCTACCTCGAACAGCAGGTCCAGGCCAAGGCGACGGAGACGCGCAAGGGGCTGCTCGAGCAGGGTCTGGGCGAGGAGGAGGCCGACGCCCAGGTCGACGCCCAGCTCGGCCAGATGCGCGCGGACACGGAGAAGGCGCTCCGCGCGGTCTACCTCATGGAGGACATCGCCAAGGCCGAGGACCTCAAGGTCACGCAGGAGGAGATGACCGCCGAGCTCGAGTCCATCGCCGAACGGAACGCGGTTCCGGTCGAGGAGGTGGGAAAGTATTACCAGGAGCAGGGCCTGTTCTCCCAGCTCGCTTTGGAGCTCCTGGAGCGCAAGATCCGCAGCTTCCTGAAGGATTCTGCCGATATCCGGGACGGCACGGGTTGAGCGGGTCGGTTGAAGCCCCGTCCGGCATGTGCTAGCTCATCTTCTCCGTCCCACAAAGCCCTGACAACCCCGCGATCCATGACCGCCCACAACACGATCATCCCCTACGTCATCGAGAAGACCGGCCGCGGCGAGCGGACTTACGACATCTACTCGCGTCTGCTCGAGGAGCGGATCATCTTCATCGGCACGCAGATCGATGACAACGTCGCCAACTCGGTCATGGCGCAACTCCTGTTCCTCGACCGCTCCAACCGCTCGCAGGACATCAACATCTACATCAACTCGCCCGGCGGGTCGGTGACCGCGGGGCTCGCGATCTACGACACGATGCAGTTCGTGAAGCCCGAGGTGGCAACCTACTGCCTCGGACAGGCCGCATCGATGGGTGCGGTGCTCCTCGCCGGGGGGGCGGAGAACAAGCGCTTCTCGCTCCCCAACTCCCGGATCATGATCCACCAACCGTGGGGCGGCGCGCAGGGCACGGCGGTCGACATGGAGATCCAGGTCGAGGAGATCCTCAAGATGAAGAAGCGCCTGGAGGGAATCCTCGGGAAGCACACCGGCAAGAAGGCAGAAGAAATTGCCAAGGCTTCCGACCGCGACAACTTCATGGACGCCGAGGAGGCGAAGGAATTCGGGCTGATCGACCACATCGTCGCCCGCCTGGATGACGACAACGGTTAGAATCCACCGTCGATGACCCGCTCCTCCGGCCGCGGGCGCCACGTGGAACGCTGCACGTTCTGCGAGAAGACGCGCCACCACGTCGCCTCGCTGATCGCTGGGCCGCCCGGCGTCTACATCTGCAACGAGTGCATCGAGATCTGCAACTCGATCCTCCAGGAGGAGCAGCGCCGCGGCGACTCCCCCGCCGCCGGCCCCCACGGAGAACGCCGGCGCGGCGCCGGCCAAGCCGCGGCCGCGCGTCCCGACGCGCGCAAGCTGCCGACGCCGATCGAGATCCGCCGGCGCCTCGACGAGTACGTGATCGGACAGGACCGCGCGAAGAAGGTGCTCTCGGTCGCCGTCTACAACCACTACAAGCGCCTGCGCCACCAGACCGAGCGCGCCGGCGGCCCCGGCCAGCCGATCCTGGTGGACGACGTCGAGATCGAGAAGTCGAACGTCCTGCTCGTCGGGCCGACCGGCTCGGGCAAGACGCTGCTCGCGCGCACGCTCGCGCGCATGCTCGACGTGCCCTTCGCGATCGCGGACGCGACGACGCTGACCGAGGCGGGCTACGTCGGCGAGGACGTCGAGAACATCCTGCTGAAGCTGCTCCAGGCCGCCGACTTCGACAAGGAGCGCGCCGAGCAGGGCATCATCTACATCGACGAGATCGACAAGATCGGCCGCACGACGTCGAACGTCTCGATCACGCGCGACGTGTCCGGCGAGGGCGTGCAGCAGGCGCTGCTCAAGATCCTCGAGGGAACCGTGGCCAACGTCCCGCCGCAGGGCGGGCGCAAGCACCCCGAGCAGGCGTACATCCAGATCGATACGGGCAACATCCTCTTCATCTGCGGCGGCACCTTCAGCGGAATGGAGGAGATCGTCGGCCGGCGCATCGGGCGGGACGTCATCGGCTTCGCGGCGCACATGCCGCACGAGGACGACACGCCGTCGCTCCTGCCCGCGGGCGACGCGGCGACGCGCGACGAGATCCTGCGCCACGTCTCGCCGAAGGACCTGATCGAGTACGGCATGATCCCCGAGTTCGTCGGGCGCCTGCCGATCATGGTCACGCTCGACGAGCTCAGCCGCGACGACCTGGTGCGCATCCTCACCGAGCCGAAGAACGCGCTGGTCAAGCAGTTCCAGGGCCTCTTCGCGATGGAGGGCGCCAAGCTCGACTTCCAGCAGTCCGGTCTGGAGGCGATCGCCGAGACGGCGATCGAGCGCGAGACCGGCGTCCGCGCGCTGCGCTCGATCCTCGAGGAGCTCCTGCTCGACCTCCTGTACGAGCTCCCCAACCGCAAGGACACCGAGTCCTTCGCCATCGACGGCTCCGTCGTCCGGGGCAAGAAGACCCTCGCCAAGGGCCTCACGGCCGACGACGTCGAGGAGGACGAGCCGGAGGAGGAGCCCGCGACCCAGCCCGACTCCGGCGCGCCCGAGCAGCGCGAGAGCGCCTAGCGCGCCGGGTCGCGTACGGTTCCAGCGCCCGGGAGGCTATCCTTCCCGTCATGGCTCGCGCCTCCATCCGGATCCACTACCACCGCGACTTCGACGGCATGGTCTCCGCCGCCGTCCTCGCGAAGATCCTGGCCGAGCTCCGCGGCGAGGAGCCGGAGTGGGAGAGCGTGAACTACGACCAGCGCCGCGACTGGGAGGGGTTCGGGGCGGGCCGCCGCTTCGCCATCGTCGACTTCCACTTCCACCCGCGCGCCGAGTACTGGTTCGACCACCACCCGACGACGTTCCTCACCCCGGAGCTCCGCGAGCAGTACACGCCCAGCGACCGCTGGAGGTGGGACGAGTCGTCGCCGAGCTGCCCGCCCCTGATCCTGAAGCACGCGAAGGAGCACTGGGGCTACGAGGCGCCGGAGCGCTTCGAGGAGATGGCGCGCTGGTCCGACGTCGTCGACGCGGCGCTCTTCGAGACCGTCGACCAGGCGCTCTTCGGCGACCAGCCGGCGCTCCGGATCACGCGCTCGCTCACCTGCGCGCCGAACCCGGACTGGCCGGACACGGTCGTGGCCGGCATGGTCGACGGCACGCTCGCCGAGGTCGCGGCGCGGCCCGACGTGGAGAAGGCCTTCCAGCGCGCCGCGCGCAACCGCGACAAGGCGCTCGAGCAGTTCCCCCCCACCGTGGAATCGCGCGAGGGCGGCGTCGTGCACTACGACGCGTCGTCGAACAAGATCCGCCGCGAGCGCTTCGCGGCGTTCTTCCACCACCCGAAGGCCTACTACTCGGTCGGCGTCATCCCGACGCGCGCCGGGTACCACGTCTCCGCCGGCCAGAACCCGTGGAACGCGCCGCGCGAGACGGT
>JANQEJ010000006.1 GCA_028278425.1 Planctomycetota bacterium
GATGTCGAAGTCCGGCATCGACACGCGCTCGGGATTGAGGAAGCGCTCGAACAGCAGCCCGAAGCGGATCGGATCGAGGTCGGTGATGGTGAGCGCATAGGCGACCAGCGAGCCGGCGCCCGAGCCGCGCCCCGGCCCGACCGCAATGCGCTGCTCCTTCGCCCAGCGGATGAAATCCGCGACGATGAGGAAGTAGCCGGAATAGGCCATGCGCGCGATCACGTCGAGCTCGAAGGCAAGCCGGTCGCGGTAATCGTCCTCGGTCTGCCCTTGCGCTGCGCCGTGGATGGCGAGCCGTGCCGCAAGCCCCTCCTCTGCGCGCGCGCGCAGCGCTGCGTCTTCGTCGACGGGCGTGCCGTCCTCCGCGGAAAAGTGCGGCAGGATCGGCTTTTCGGTGCGCGGGCGGAAGCTGCAGCGCTGGGCGATCTCCACGGTCGAGGCGAGCGCCTCCGGCAGGTCGGCGAACAGGCTCGCCATCTCCGCGCGGGTCTTGAAGCGGTGCTCCGCGGTGAGGTGACGGCGCTCGGCTTCGGCAAGCAACCGGCCCTCGGCGATGCATAGCAGCGCGTCATGGGCTCGGTCATCGTCGGCGCCGCCGTCGTGGGCTTCCCGAGCCTGCTGGTCCCCGGCGGGATCGACGTCGCGCCGTGGGTCTCGATCTTCGTGGCGCTCGGCGCCGGGGGCGTCATCGGCTTCTTCCTCTCCCGTGCCCTCACGCGCAACTTCGCGCTGCTCCAGCGCGCGACCGAGCAGATCAGCCGCGGTGACCTGCGCGCGCTGGAGAGGCCGGCGAGCCGTCCGCGCTTCCACGACGAGACCTACGACCTCGCCTGCGGCATCCACCGCATGGCGGCCAACCTGCGCGAGCTGATGGAGAGCGTGCAGCAGACCGCCGACGACGTGTCGGGCGCGGCCAACGGCCTGCGCGAGTCCGTCGCGGACGTGAGCGGCAGCAACGAGCGGATCTCCGCCGCCGTGGCGAACTTCGCCAAGAGCGTGTCCGAGCAGCAGAACCTCCTGCAGGAGGCCAACCGCTCGATCCACGAGATCGCCTCGACGATCGAGCTCAACGCCTCGCGCGCGCGAGAGGCCTTCGGCTTCGCCGCGGAGGCCAACCAGAAGGCCAACTCCGGCGTCGACGTCTCGCGGCTCGCCATCGAGAAGATGCGCACGGTCTTCGAGCAGGTGGAGCGCTCCGTCGCGCGCGTCTTCGAGCTCGAAGCCAAGACGCGCCACGTCCACCAGATCACCGGCATCATCACCAGCGTCGCCCACCGCACCAACCTGCTGTCGCTGAACGCGTCGATCGAGGCGGCGCGGGCCGGCGAGGCCGGGCGCGGCTTCTCCGTCGTCGCCGACGAGATCCGCAAGCTCGCCGAGAGCGCGGGACAGAGCGCCGAGGAGATCGCGAAGCTCATCCACGAGATCCAGTCGGACACCAACGAGGTGGCCGACGGCATGCGCGAGTCGAGCCTGGTGGTCGGCGAGGGCCGCGAGGACATCGACACCGTGGCGGCGTCGCTCGAGCAGATCCGGCTGGCGGTGAGCGAGGCCGCGCGCCGCGCCGAGGAGATCTTCGAGGGCGCCGACACCCACACGCGGGACGTCGAGCGCATGGTCGGTTCGATGGACGAGATCGCGCGCGTCGCGGCGCGCAACGCCGACGCCATCGACGGCGTGGCGAGCACGGCCGAGGCGCAGCTCTCGTCGGTGAACCGCATGGTCGGCTCCTCCGAGAGCGTGTCGCAGCTCGCGGAGCAGCTCCGGGCCGCGCTGCACCGCTTCGAGACGGGCCACGGCGCCCACGGGGCGCGCCCGTGAGAGAGCTCGGGCCCGGCGCCGCGGAGGACGATCGCCTGCTCACCTTCGAGGTGGCGGGGGCGGTCTTCGCGCTGCCCATCTGGGGCGTGATCGAGGTGGCCGAGATGGCGGACCTCGCCTGTGTCCCCAGCGTCCCGCCCAGCGTGGCGGGCGTCATCAACTACAAGGGCGACGCGCTTCCGGTGATCCGGCGCGAGCGGCTGCTCGACCTGGACGCGGAAGCCGAGGGCGGGCCGGAGCACGTGCTCGTCGTCACCGACCGCGCGCCCGGCTCGGCGCGGCTCGGCCTCGACGTCGACCGCGTGCTGGGACTCGTCGAAGGCAGCGCGATCGCCGCGCACGGGTCCGAGCCCGTCGCGGCCCGGCGTCCCATCGACGGGCGGGTGGCCCGGATTCTGGATCCTTCGCGGCTCGTGGAGCGCGCGCGGGAAGTGATCGAAAGCTCGCTCGCCTCGGGCGAGTGAACGCGGGAGGAGTCGACAGATGGCGCGAGTGCTAGTTGCGGATGATGCGTCCTTCATGCGCCAGATGATCCGAGAGATCGTCGAGGCGGAAGGACACGAGGTCGTGGGCGAGGCGTCCGACGGAGACGAGGCGGTCGAGGAGTTCAAGCGCCTCCATCCGGACGTGGTCACGATGGACATCGTGATGCCGCGTCGCTCGGGCATCGACGCGGTGAAGGGCATCATCGAGATCGACCCGGGGGCGCGCATCGTCATGTGCAGCGCACTCGGGCAGGAGACCCTGGTACAGGAGGCCCTCCAGGCCGGGGCGAAGGACTTCATCGTCAAGCCCTTCAAGCCCGACAGCGTGATCTCCAAGATCGACAAGGTGATCGAGAAGGAATCGGACTGATCCACGGCGGCGGGCTCGTCCCGCAGCGCTGGGTCGCGCGCGTCGAGCCGCCGGGTCGGGCGGGGGAATCCTTCCTTGGATCTCGCGAAGTACAGGAACATCTTCGTCGAGGAGTCCGCGGAGCACTTCGCCGAGATGAGCAGCGCCCTGCTCGCGCTGGAGAAGGATCCGGCGTGCGGCGAGTCGATCGACGTGATCTTCCGCATGGCCCACTCGATCAAGGGCATGGCGGGGTCGCTCGGTTACGACTCGATCACGGAGGTCTCCCACCGGCTGGAGGACCGCATGCAGGAGGTCCGCACGGCCGGGCGCGTGCAGGCGTTGGAGCTGTCGCTGCTGTTCCGCGGCCTCGAGGCGCTCGAGTCGATG
>JANQEJ010000012.1 GCA_028278425.1 Planctomycetota bacterium
CGGTCGCCTGCGCTACAAGGAACCGCAGTGGCCGGCGCCGCAGATCCTGCTCGGCATGGTCCACGCCGAGCACGGCGACGTGGCGCGCGGCCTCATCGCCGCGAAGCGGCTCGACGATGTCTTCCCGGGCGATCTGCTCGCGCAGAAGGTCGCCGCCGAGATCTACCGTCGTGCCGGGTTCAAGTACAGCTACGCGTTCGCCATGGAGCGCCTGCTCGCCGGCGAGAGCGATGGCTTGCGTCTCGAGTACGACCTCACGCACCTGTGGTGGCCGGTGGATCGGGCGCGCGCCGCCGAGCACTGGCAACTCTACCGCATGACCGATCCGGAGCTGCGCCGGCCCTGGTGTCGCGAGGGGGAAGCGCTGCGCAACGCGCAGATGGCTCTCGCCGCGGAGGACTGGTCCGGGGCCCAGGTGGTCCTCGACGACATGCTGCGCCAGTACCCGTGGATGACGGACGACGCCACGCCGCTGCGTCTGTCGGTTCTCGAAGCCCGTCTGCGCGGCGCCGAGGCGGCGGGGCGCACCGAGGAAGCTCTCGTCGCCGTGGAGACGCTCGTCCTCCTCGACGGCCAGCGTTCCGACCACTGGCGCGATCGCGAACGTCAGCTGCAGAACCTGATCCTGCGCGGCGGTCTCGACCTGCGCGACTACGAGGCGTTCCGTCGCTGGTGCCTCGACTATGCGCACCTCCTGGGGGACGATCGCCCCGCGCTGCGCGAGTCCATCGGCGCCCACTTCCAGCATCTCGCCGCCGCCGCCCTCGCCGCCGGCAACATGGAAGAGTGCCGCCTCGCCTTCAACGACGCCCGCGGCTGGGACGTCCAGGCCCGGCCGAAGGCGCTGCCCGAGCTCCTCAACCGCTGCTTCACGCGCATCCACGACGACTTGCTCGTCGGTCGCAAGGAGCGCGCGCTCGAGGCGGTGGCGCTGCTGCGGGATGCGTTCCCGGAGCAGGTGCAGGAGCTTTCGGAGACGCTGACGGGTGTCTATCGCCGAGCGCTCGTCGCGAACCACACCGGCGAGGAGCTCACCGCCGCGATCACGGAGATGCGGAGCCTCTTCGTCGGCGGCGACGTCCGCCGCAACACGCCGGGAGACGCCGGGGAGACCGACCCGCGCTTCGTTCCGCCCCAGGACGGCGGCGACGCATCGCCGTCCCTCGCGGCAAAGGTCATCGCGCGCTATTTCCCGCACGAGCCGGGAACGCGCTGGGTCTACGAGCGCGCCGACGGCAAGCGCGAGGAGCGTCGCGTCGTCTCTCTGACGGCCACCGGCGACGGCGGCTGGCGCGTCGGCATCCGCATCGACACCCAGGGCGAGCGCGGCGACGGGTTCCTCTCCTATGCGTATCTCGTCGGCGGCGACCTGCTCTTGAACGCGTCGACGGTTCCCCCGGGAGAGGTGGCGTTGCGCTACCCGCTCACCGAGGACTCCAGCTGGAGCTGGCAGCGCGGCATGTTCCATTACCGCCGCCACGTGACGCGACCGCGGGAGTCCCTCGAGGTGCCCCTCGGCGAGTTCACCGACGTCATCGTCGTCGAGGCGGAGAACACCATCACGCCGCCGGAGGGTGCGAAGACCTACAGTACCAAGAGCCGCGTCAGCTACGTCGCCGGCATCGGCATCGCCCGCATCGAGTCGGACGACCCGACGCTGGCACGGGAGCTCGTGGAGTTCGTGCCGGCGCCGGAGTTCGACGACGTGCCGGCGGCGGGGCGCAAGTAGGTCAACGCCGCAGGATTCCATAGCGGAAGATCGTCCACAGGATCTTCCACCCCGCCCGCACGGTTCCCGAGATGGTCCCCGTGATCTTCGACTGGCCGACGCGCTTGCGGTAGCGCACCGGGACTTCGACGATGCGGAGGCCGCGGAAGATCGCCTTGATCTGCATCTCCACGTTCCAGCCGAAGTTCGTGTCGACCATGCCGAGGCTGTCATAGGAGGTGCGGCGGATGGCGCGGAACGGTCCGAGATCGGTGAAGCGCCGGCGGAAGAAGATGCGGATGAGGAAGCACGCCAGCCAGTTTCCGAACGCCGCCTGGGGGAGGAGCGCGCCGGGCTCGCATCCCGGGTTCGAGCGGGAGCCGATGACGAGGTCCGCGTCGTCGGCGAGGATGGGGTCGATGATCTGCGGCAGATCGTCCGGGAAGTCGGAGTAGTCGCCGTCGAGGATGATGATGACGTCGGGATCGTCCGCCGCCGCGATGCCGGCGAGACACGCCGAGCCGTAGCCGCGGCGCGGCTCCCGCACCACCCGCGCGCCGCCCTCCTCGGCGACGCGCACCGTGTCGTCGGTGGAGCCGTTGTCGACGACGAGGACTTCGTGCACGAGCTCCCGGGGGATGTCGCCGAGCACGAGTGGGAGCGACTCCTCCTCATCGATGGCGGGGATCACGATGGAGACTCGAAGTCGCCCGGGGCTCTCCTCGGTGCTCATTCGATGTCGAGGTCGGGGAGCTCGCGGACGGCGCGGCACAGCGGCTGCAGCTGATCGAGGAGCTCGGGGAGCTGGTCGAGGGGCAAGGAGTTGGGGCCGTCGCAGAGCGCCTGCTCCGGGTTCGGGTGCACCTCGAAGAAGAAACCGTCCGCTCCCGCGGCGGCGGCGGCGCGTGCCAGGACCGGAATGAACGGGCGTTCGCCTCCGGAAGAGCCGCCTTCTCCGGCGGGGGTCTGCAC
>JANQEJ010000058.1 GCA_028278425.1 Planctomycetota bacterium
CAGGCCCTCCACGACGTCACGATGTCGTGCCCGACGGGCAAGGTGACGGCGCTCATCGGGCCTTCCGGGTGCGGGAAGTCCACGCTCCTGCGCTGCGTCAACCGGATGAACGACCTGATCGACTCAGTGCGCATCGAGGGTGACATGCGCTTGAACGGCGACTCGATCTACGGCCAGGGAGTGGACGTGATCGAGCTGCGCAAGCGCATCGGGATGGTGTTCCAGAAGCCGAACCCGTTTCCGATGACCATCTTCGAGAACGTCGTTTTTCCGCTCCGGATCGACGGCGAGCGCAACAAGGACGTCCTCGCCGAGGTTTCCGAGCGCAGCCTGCGCGGCGCGGGGCTGTGGGAGGAGGTCAAGGACCGTCTCGACTCCAACGCGCTCGCTCTGTCCGGCGGGCAGCAGCAGCGACTCTGCATCGCCCGCGCGATCGCGGCGGAGCCGGAGGTGCTGCTCCTGGACGAGCCCTGCTCCGCGCTGGATCCGATCGCCACGGGTCGCATCGAGGATCTGATGGACGAGCTCAAGGGCTCCTATTCGATTCTGATCGTGACGCACAACATGCAGCAGGCGTCGCGTACGAGCGACTTCACCGCATTCATGTATCTTGGTCGGTTGGTGGAGTACGGGCCGACCGACGGGATCTTCCTGCAGCCGCGGCTCAAGGAGACCGAGGACTACGTGACCGGCCGCTTCGGCTAGCGAGCATCATGACTACCCATTTGAGACGCGACGTCGAGGAGCTCGAACGTCAGCTCCTCTACCTGGCAGCGCAGGTCGAACAGGCCGTGCGCCATTCGCTGACGTCGGTGCTGGAGGGCGACACGGAGCTGGCGCTCTCCGTGATCGAAGGCGACGCCGAGATCGACCGCCGCGAGGTCCAGCTCGAGGAGGACTGCCTCAAGATCCTGGCGCTGCACCAGCCGGTGGCGACCGACCTGCGCTTCGTGGCCTCGTGCCTGAAGATCAACAACGACCTCGAGCGCGTCGGCGACCTGGCGTGCAACATCGCCGAGCGGGCGCGCTCGCTGTCGGCGATGACCGTCAAGCTCCTTCCGGTCTCCACGAAGCTCCACACGATGATGGAGACGACCACGGAGATGCTGCGGAAGAGCCTCGACGCCTTCGTCAAGCCCGACGCCAAGGCGGCTCGATTGATCTGCGACCGCGACGACGAGGTGGACGACGCGAACCGGGAGGTCATCGAGCACCTTCTCGTCGTCATGCACGAGGAGCCCGACAAGGTCGACCAGGCGATGGAGCTGATCTCGATCTCCAAGAACCTCGAGCGCATCGCCGACCACGCGACCAACATCGCGGAGGACGTCGTCTACATGGTCGAGGGCGACATCGTGCGCCACCGGCTCAAGGGCTCGAAGGACGAGGTCGTTCCCGCCCAGCGGACCTGAGCGCGGGACACCGCGCCGCTTTCGTGGCAAGATCCCGCCCCATGGCGGCGACGATCCTCCTCACGGGGGCCACCGACGGCATCGGTCTCGCGCTCGCGCGCATCTGGGCGGGCCGCGCCGAGCGGCTCGTCCTGCACGGCCGGAGGCCGATCGAGGAGATGGGCGAGGCGTTGTTCACTCCCGAGGGCTACTGCCGGGCCGACCTGGCCCGCGCCGAAGCGCCGGCCGAGGTGGCGCGGTTCCTCGAAGAGCGCGGCGTCGACCGACTGGACCTCCTGGTCCACAACGCCGGCACCGGCTACTTCGGCGATACCGCCGAGCAGGCGGGGAGGAGCATCCGCGAGACCGTTCGCGTCAATCTCGAGGCGCCGATCGAGCTCACCCACCGGCTCCTTCCGCTCCTGCGCGCCGCGGGCGGGCGCGTCGTGTTCGTCAGCTCGATCGCCGCGACGATGCCCTGCGCGGAGTACGCGGTCTACGCGGCGACGAAGGCCGCCCTCGAGGGGTTCGCGCGGAGCCTGCGGATCGAGCTCGCCGGCGAGGTCGACGTGCAGGTCGTGCGCCCGGGCGCGACGCGGACCGGGATGCACGCGAAGACCGGCGTTCCGCCGGGGCGGATCGACGTCGAGCGCTTCCCGCCCGCCCAGAAGGTGGCGGGGGAGATCGTCCGCGCGATCGACTCGAACCGGTCGCGGACGACGATCGGACTCGGCAACAAGCTCCTGGTCGCCGCGGGCCGCAACCTGGCGGTGCCGCTCGACGGCGCGCTGCGGCGCAAGGAGCGGCGCGCTTGAAGCGCTGCCTCGTCACCGGAGCCGCGGCGGGCATCGGGCGCGCCCTCGCGTTGGAGCTCAGCCGAGCCGGTTTCTTCGTCCACGGCGTCGACGTCGACGCGGCCGCGGGCGCCGCGACCGCTTCGGAGCTGGAGGGCCCGTCCGATTTCACGATCGCCGATCTCGCCTCCGACGGGGACGTCGCCCGCGCCGCGGCGGAGCTCGTCGAGCGCCCGCCGTTCGATTGGGTCGTCCACAACGCCGGGATCAACGCGGTGGGCGCCTTCGCGCGGTCGGAGCTCGAGCCCCAGCGGCGCGTCATGGCGATCAACCTGCTGGCGCCGCTGCTCCTGACCGCGGAGCTCTTGCGCGCCGAGCGGATCGCCCGCGGCGGCTCGCTGGTGTTCGTGTCCTCGCTGTCGCGCTTCGTCGGCTATCCCGGCGCGGCGTGCTACGCCGCGAGCAAGGACGGGCTCGCCTCCTACGCGCGCAGCCTTTCGGTGTCGCTCGCGCCCCGGGGCATCCACGTCCTGACGGTCTACCCCGGCCCGACCCGGACGGAGCACGCCCGCCGGCACAGTCCCCCGGGCAGCAGCGAGGCGAAGCGCATGCCGCCCGAGGAGCTCGCCGTGCGGATCCGGCGCGCGGTCGAAGCGCGCAAGCGCGTGTTGATCCCGGGCGCCGCCAACCGTTTCTCCGCCGCGCTGGGCCACGTCGCCCCGCGCGTCGCCGAGCGCGCGATGAAGAAGCTGATCTTCGACAAGTTGCCGAGCGCCGGCCCGGCTACTTCTTGACGTCGTTCAGGCTCCAGTCGTAGTCGATGTACTTGATCCGCTTCGCGTTGCGGATGAACTCGCGGTCTTTCTCCGGGGCGAAACGGGCGACGTACTCGCGCACCGTGCCGGCGTCGCGCTCGAAGTCGTCGTCGAACCAGTCGAAGATCTCGGAGAGGTAGAGGCGGTTCTTCTCCCGGTTGAGCTGATTCCGCTTCGTGTCGACGACGAAGGCCTTCATCTGTTTGTCGAGCTGCTCGTCGAGCTTCTTCGCCGTGAACGCTTCGTTGAGCAGCGGCGGGCAACTGTACGAAGCGCAGTTGATCGCGGCGTGTACGCGGGCGTCCTTGAACTTCGGCCGCAGGATCCCGTGCTCCACGTCGTTGAGGGAGAGCTCGTCCTTGTCGCCCTCGGGGTGGTGCGCCGACATCGGGATGAACTCCTTGTTGAACACGCTCTTGGCGCCGAAGAGACCCGTGTTCAGGTCCTTGATGCTGTCGAGCGGGTAGTTGTCGACGACCTTCTTGATCGTGTACGCGTTGTACACGTTGATCCAGAACGCGTAGCGCTCTTCCTTGGTCCAGCCGCCGAGTTCGCGCGGCGTGACCGCCTGAAGCGTCTCCAGGTAGGCGTTGAGCTTCTGCGGCGCCTTCTGCACGGCCGCGTAGTCGAAGGCGTCGCCCTGCACGTTCGCCTGGAGGATCTCGGTCCAGGCCGTGTGGTCGTGGTCGAACGTGGACTGGGCGGGCGCGGCGGAGAGAAGAAGGGGGGAAAGGACGAGAAGCGTGGGAAGCACTCGCATGGCAGATCCTCGTAGGTGGGCCGAGAGAACGGGCGGGCGGACAGGATAGGGCGTGGATCCCGGAGGCGACAAAGGAAGCCGGAAGGAGGGTCCGGCCGAGGGGAAGTGCCGTCGGGCCGCCTCCGGGAGCGCGGTTACGCCACCCGACTCAGCGCGTGACCGCTAGTCGAGATGCGCGCGATCGGAGTCGCCCATCTCGACCTCGCGTCCGCCCGCGGGGAAGTACTCGCGCCAGCGGCGTTCCACCGTCGCGGCGGTGTCGGGGTCGCAGAAGAGCTCCTCGGGATACCCCGGCTTCATCCGCGCGTCGATCAGGATCGGCGGCGTGAAGGCGGGGTGATGGTGGACGAGCTCGACCTTGGCGGCGTGGACGTCGGCGGGCGGGTTGAAGCGCGTGAAGGTCGTCCAGAGGAAGTTGATCGGGCTCCTGGCGGCGCGCTCCGCGTCGTCGGTCAGGACGAGCAGCGGCCAGTCGGCGAAGGCGGGGTCGGCGGCGATGCGCGGGCCGCAGTCCGGCTCGGCCGCGTAGGACGGTCCCTGGACCACAAGGCAGCCCGGCGAGAAGACGCGCAAGACCTCGACACCGCTCGCCGGCTCGCCCGCGAGCTCCTCCGGCAGGCGCCGGCGCGGCTCGCCGATCCCCAGGAGGACGCCCTTGCCGCCCTCGTTGATCTTCGGGCCGGCGTAGTCGAGCGTGTCCATCGAGAGGTTCGCGAAGAGAAAGAGGTCGGTGCGGAAGTCCGCCCGCTCGAGCACGTGGGTGAGCACCGCGCGGAAGTCGCGCAGGTCGACCGGCTCGTTGATCACGAGGAGGAACTTGGTCAGCGAGAGCTGCCCCTCGCCGAGGATGCGGAACGCCGTCGCCATCGCCTCGCGCGGGTAGCGCTCGTGAACGACGGCCGCGGCCAGCGAGTGGTAGCCGGTCTCCCCGTAGCTCCAGAAGGCGCGCACGCCCGGCATCGCGAGCTTGAGCAGCGGCCCGAGGAGCTCCTGGAGGTAGTCGCCGAGATAGAAGTCCTCCTGCCTCGGCTTGCCGACGACGGTGGCGGGAAAGACCGCGTCCTTGCGGTGGAAGAGCGTCTTGCAGCGGAAGACCGGATAGTCGTGCTGCTCGGAGTAGTACCCGTAGTGATCGCCGAACGGCCCTTCGGGCCGGCGCTCGCGCGGCGGGACCTCGCCGACGAGCGCGATCTCCGCGTCGGCGAGGAGCGGCAGCGGGCTCTTCGGAGTCGCCGCGAGCGGCAGGCGCTTCCCGAGCAGGAGGCTCGCGAGCAGGATTTCCGGCACGTTCTCCGGCAGCGGCGAAAGCGCCGCGAGCAGCACCGCCGGCGGCCCGCCGAGCTGGATGGCCACCGGCAGCGGCCGGTCGCGCTCTTCCGCCGCCGCCAGGTGGAAGCCGCCGCCGCGTACGATCTGGATGTGCAGCCCGGTCGTCGCGTCGTCGTAGATCTGGACGCGGTACATGCCGAGGTTCGACGTGCCGCTCTCGGGATGCTCGGTGTAAACGAGCGGCAGCGTGAGAAACGGCCCGCCGTCGCGCGGCCAGCTCTTCGTCGCCGGCAGCCGCGTGAGCCGCGGCGGCTCTTGCACGTTCTCGAGGACCGGCGCGCCGCCCAACCGCTTCGTCCCGACCTTGGCGAGCTGGAGGAAGAGGTCGCGTTGTTCCCACAGGCGTCCCAAGGTCGGCGGAAAGAGGTCCTCCGGAAGCCGCGCGACGCGTTCGATCAGCTCCGCCGGGCGCCGCCCGAACGCGCGCTCGACGCGCTCGACCGTGCCGAAGAGGTTCGTGGCGACGGGGAAGTCGGCCCCCTTGGGGTTGCGGAACAAGAGCGCCGGCCCACCCGCGGCCACGACGCGGCGGTGGATCTCGGCCAGCTCGAGGTCCGGATCGACCTCCGCCTCGACCTCGACCAGGTCGCCGGCGCGCTCGAGCTCCCGAAGGAAGGAGGCCAGATCGGGCGCGGGGGAGCTCATCGGGGCGCATGGTAGCCGGTTACCGGCCGGAACCTCGACAGCCCGGTACGGTTGAGGGAGCATGGTTGCCATGAAGCGACTCGCGCCGTCGGCGCTCGCCGCCGCTCTCGCGCTGGTCCCGGTCGCCGCCGCGCAGCAGGGCGGCTTCGTCTGGGACGCGGCCGCGGCGGAGCACCTCCTGAACCGCGCTGGCTTCGGCGCGCGTCCGGCCGAGATCGAGGCCGCCGTCGCGATGGGCCGCGAGGCGTTCGTGGAGCACCTCTTGACCGGGGGAACGGGCCGCGGCGAGCCGTACTACGCGTCCGACCACATGCGCGGCGCAGGGCTTTCCATGTTGCGCATGGACGAGGTCGACACCCAGTCGAAGAAGGAGCTCCGCCGCCTGCGCCGCGTTCGGGACGGGCGCCAGCTTCGCGACTTCGCCGCCTACTGGATCGAGCGGATGCTCAGCGGCGAGGACCCGTTGCGCGAGAAGCTCACGCTCTTCTGGCACAGCCACTTCGCGACGTCGCAGCGCGACGTGAAGAACTCCTTCGAGATGATCCGCCAGAACGAGCTTCTCCACGAGCACGCGCTGGCGAGCTTCGAGGACCTGGTTCGGAGCATCGCGCGCGACCCGGCGATGCTCGAGTACCTCGACAACGACGACAACCGGAAGGAGCACCCCAACGAGAACTTCGCGCGCGAGCTGATGGAGCTCTTCACGCTCGGCGAGGGGAACTACACCGAAGAGGACGTCAAGGAGGCGGCGAGGGCGTTCACCGGGTGGACCGACGGCAAGAGCAGCTTCCGGTTCAAGGAGAACAACCACGACGAGGGCGAGAAAGTCGTGCTCGGCGTGACCGGAAACCTGGACGGCGACGACGTCATCGACATCCTCCTCGATCGGGAGGCCTGCGGTCTCCACGTCGCGTCCAAGCTCATCACGTACTTCGAGGGCGTCGAGCCCGACCCCGACCGCGCGGGTTTCTACGGCGAGTTCTTCGCCGCCAACGACTACGACGTCGAGCTTCTCCTGCGGCGCCTCTTCAACGATCCCGCCTTCTACCGCGACGAGGTGGTCGGTACGCGGATCGCGGGACCCGTCGACTTCGTCGTCGGCACCGCGCGCCGCCTGGGGATCCGCGCGCCGGCCCGGCTGCTCAACGCCTGCATCGGCATCCTGGGGCAGAAGCTCTTCGAGCCGCCGAGCGTCAAGGGTTGGGACGAGGGCGAGGCGTGGATCAACACGTCGTCCCTCATGCACCGCGGCAACCTCGCCGGCATGCTGATCGGCGCCATCGCGATCGACGACATCCTCGCGGCGGGGGACCACGAGGTGGCGATGGAGATCGGGGCGGGGATGATGGCTCCCGAGAAGATCGAGCCGCCGGCCGAAAGCGTTTCCATGTCGGAGGCGTCCGCGGACTCGCCCGAAGCGGCCGACGCCGCCGCGGACGAGGTCGCCCCGCAGGACGGCTCCATGATGGCGGCGGCTCCGCCCGCGCGTCCCCGTCCCCGGCTCGGCGACTTCCGGCCGCTCAAGGACGCGCGCGCGATGGAGTGGGAACCGCGTCTGAACCTCACCGCGCGGATCCACCGTTTGGGCGCCGAGAAGGACGGGGAGATCGTGCGGGCCCTCGTCGACGAGCTCTTCGCGATCGAGATCGACGCGGACACGCGCAAGTACCTGCGCGAGATCCTCGCCGCCGAGCGCAAGGCCGCCGGCATCAAGAACGGGAAGCTCCTGGGGCACCCCGACGAGTCGGAGCCGATCCTTCGCAAGCTGGCTCACGTCGCGCTGAGCTTGCCCGAGGCCCAGCTTCACTGAGCGCATGAAGCAGAGAAGCAAGAACGGGCTCGATCGGCGGCGGTTCCTCGCCGCCGGGCTCTCCGCCGTCGGCGGCGCGGCGCTGATGCCGCGCCTTTCCTACGCCTCCCGCCTCGCGCGCGCCGACGCGCCGGCGACGCTCGTCCTGGTGCAGCTCAGCGGCGGCAACGACGGTCTGTCGACGGTCGTTCCCTACGGCGATGACCTCTACGCGGAGAACCGCCGGTCGACGCGCCTCGCGGACGAGGTCCTGCGGCTCGACGACTACCGCGGCCTGCACCCGAACCTGCGCGGGCTGCACGGCCGCTTCCAGGACGGCAAGCTCGCCATCGTCGAGGGCGTCGGCTACCCGAATCCCAACCGCTCCCACTTCAAGTCGTTCGAGATCTGGCACACCGCCCACCGGCTCGGCCGCGCGTCGGGCGAGGGCTGGGTCGGGAAGACCTGCGAGGCGGCCTTCGGCGACGAAGCGGACGCGCGCCGGGTCGTGCACATCGGCGGGAGCGTCCCGTACTCCCTCTACTCGACGAAGCACGCTCCTTCCTCTTTCAGCGTGCCCGCCGGCTACCGCTGGGTGGGCAACGAGGACGACGTCGTCGCCTACGACGAGCGCAAGGAAGGTCCGGCGGACGGTTCCCAGCGCTCCTCGCTCGACTACCTCCGCGGCGTCCTCCGGGACGCGCGCGAGTCCTCGGCCGCCATCCGCGCGGCGGCCGCGCGCTACCATCCCGCGGTCGAGTACCCGGCCGACTCGTTCGCGCACGACCTGCGGGCGGCGGCCGCGTTGATCCAGGGCGAGATCGGCTCGCGCGTGATCTCGGTCGAGCTCGGCGGCTTCGACACGCACTCGGGACAGCGCGGGCGGCACGACGGGCTGATGAGCCGCCTCGACGGCGCGCTCTCGGCGTTCCTCGCGGATCTCGAGGCGAGCGAGGTCGGGCGCCGCACGCTCGTCCTGGTCTTCTCGGAGTTCGGCCGCCGCGTCGCCGAGAACGCGTCGAACGGAACCGATCACGGAACCGCCGGGCCGATGTTCGTCGCGGGCGCCGCGGTGCGCGGCGGGCTCTACGGCGAGCACCCGTCGCTCGCCGAGCTCGACAGGGGCGACCTGATCCACACGACCGACTTCCGCTCGGTCTACGCCACGGCGATCGAGACGTGCTTCGGCATCGAGCACGAAGAGGCGCTGGGGGCGAAGTACCCTCTGCTCGAGCTGGTCTGAGCGCCCGCCCAAAGCCGGCCGGCGCGTCTACGCCGTCAGAAGAGCTCTTCCCCGGGTAGCTCCGAGGCCTGCCGGATCCAGCTCGCCAGAGCCTCGTCGTCGATCGGATCGTCTTCGTGGACGTGAAAGTAGCGCACGTCCTCGTGCTTGGACGCCACGGGAGGGGCGGGACGCAGCGATGCGCCGTTGAGGAAGGTCACCTTGACGTACTTCGTGAAGCAGTGGAAGCCGAGGAACCAGCCCCGTCCCTCGACGCCATAGAAGGGTGTGTTCCACCTCACGGCCTTACGCACGTTCGGCACGGTACGCACGATGAGCGCGTCGAGGTGTCGCCCGACGTCGCGCTTCCAGCCGGGCATGGCCGCGATGTAGGCCTGCACGGGAGCATCTCCGTCGGCTTTCGGAATCTGAGGATTGCCGCCCGACAGGAGCTTCGGCTTCGCGGCGGTCTTCTTCTTCGCGGCCATCTGCCCGAGCATACCGTCAGACTCTGAGGAGGGCGACGCGACGAGTGTTCTACGCCGCGTTGAGCATCGTGTGGAGCCGCACGATCGCCGCGCGGTCGTGCTCCAGCTCCAGCGAAGGATAGGCCTCCGCGAACTCCGCCCAGCGGAACTCCGACCAGCGCTTGTCGAGCCGCAGATTCGCGTTGGCCGCCGCCGTGTGGAAGCCGAAGTTCCATTCGACGACCTCTTCGTCGCCGACGAGCCAGCGCGCGGGCATCTCCAGATCGATCAACTGCGACGGCTTGGAGACGCCGATGTCCTCCATGACCTCGCGGCGGATCGCGCTCTCGAGCTTCTCGCCGAAGCCGATCGGACCGTGGATCGGCGTCCAGAAGCTCTCGATTCCCTGCGACCCCCGCAGCAGGAGATACCGCGGCAACCGCTCTTCGTAGCGGTACACGAAAACGCGGATCCGGTGGACGAGCTCGGTCATGAGGGGGCTGGACGACGGACTACCTTATCGTCACACGTTTCAGCGGAAGTTGGACCTATTTCGAATCCAGCACGCCATCGGGCGCTCCCTGGACCTTGGTGTGCCGCGAAATCTGCTCCATCGTCGCGGAAGGGTGCGCCGCAACGGCGGCGGCGAGGATCCGGATGGCCTCCGTCTCCGTCGCATTGCGCAAGAGCTCCGTCTCCGCGGCGCGGAGCTCGAGGTAGACGAGGTACGCCGCGCCGTGCAGCGGGTCGACGAGGGCCGAGCGCACCTCGAAGGCCGCGCTGTCCGGATCGACGCCGGTGAGGTCCCGGTAGTTCGCGGCGGCCTTCTTCTCGTCGACGCCTCCCGCGTGCAACTCCATCGCGCAATAAAGCCGCGCGGCCTCCCGAAGCCGCAGCCGTCGCACCTCGGCGGCGAGCTCCGGATCGCGCGCGAACGCGTTCTCCTCCGGCGCCACGCGCGTGACCCAATCCGCCGCGAAGAGCCCCCACCCCTTCTCCTGGCACGGGTTCCAAAGTCGTCGCTGGACCAGGCTCTTGTTCGCAAACGCCCAGGCGTTCCAGAGCGCCTCGCCGGGGTAGCCCACCTGCAGCGCGAGCGCGCGTTGAACGACCGGCCGCATCCATTGCGCGCGGGTCAAGCGCAAGCCGGTAGGCCAGCGCACGCCGTCCGTCGTGAAGGCGAGCACCGGCACCTGCTTCATGTCGAGCCTCGCTTCGCGGCCCGGGAAGACGTGCGCCTTCGCCGCGTCGCACCCGAGGTCCGGAAGCGGCTCGACGACGATCTCGAGCTGCTTCAGAAGCTCTCTCGCCTCCTTGCTGACCGCGCCGACGCGCGCGCAGATCGCGTCGCGGTGCACGTCCTCGGGCGTCGCCGGCTTGACGACGCGGTAGTCGCCGAGCGCCGCGTCGAGAGCCGAGATGTCGCGGAGCAGGCGAACCTTGAGCGCGTCGGGCTCGAGCTCGTTGCCCGTGAGCTCGCGCACGAGCTGGGTCCAGTTCTTCGTGCCCAGCCTCGGGTTGGCCTTGAAGCGACTGCTCGCCACGCCGGTGAGCCACGCGTCGAACTCGTCCACCGCCGCCTGCGCCTCGGCCTGCGCCGCTTCGAACGGCCGCCACAGCGTCGGGTCGAGGCCCTCGGTCTCGAGCAGCGGGATCAGCTCCACGTCGATGAAGCCGCGCAGCTCGCCCGTGCGCAGGATCGCGTACTCGCTGAACGCCGGCCGCGGGAAGATCACCGTCTCGCGCGCGGTCTCGAGCTGTGCGGGAAGAAGCCCCAGGTGCTGGGTGACCTCGGTCATGCGGACGTTCGGGTCCGACTCGCCTTCGGCGAAGCCGCGCAAGAGCGCGTGAATCTCCTCGACGTAGAGCGACGGATCCCACCGCTCCGCCGGCACGATGGCGTCCAACATCGCCTCGCTCGCGACGAAGCCCCCGAGCCAGGCGTGGTCGATCCGCCGATCCGGGGAAAGGTCCTGCCACTCGATCTGCGGCAGCTCCCTCGCGGCCAGGTCGACCGCCGACTGCCAGGCGCGCGCGCTCTCGTTGTCGATGCGCACGACCTCGTCGCCCGTGGCCTTCAGCCCGCGGCGCCGCGTGAGCGCGGGCCGGTAGGCGTAGAGGGCGTCGGCGAGCCTTCGCTCGACGCCCCGCAGCCGGTTCGACGCCCTCTCCTCGGGCGTCCTGGCGGCCCGGTCCTCTTTCGTCTCGGGCTTCGCCTCCTGGGGCAGGCCGACGGTCAGGGCTAGGATGAGGGCGATCACGTCCATGGCTCATCGGACAGGATAGGGGCGAGCTAAACCCACTCCCCCTTAGGGAATGCAGAAGGAGTTCTCCGGCCGAGGTGGCGTCGCGCCCGCCCTGGAGGCCGCCCTGGAGCGGCTGGACCGGCTCGTGAACTGGGAGCGCGCCGACCGCTCCTCCGGCTCCCCGGGCGCCACGGCCGTGCGTCGCGTCGACCTGGGGCCCGCGCGCGACCTGATGGAGCGCCTCGGCAACCCCCAGAAGCGCTTCCGGGCCGTCCACGTCGCCGGCACGAAGGGCAAGGGGTCGGTGGCTTCCCTGATCGCGGCGGCGCTCTCCCGCGCCGGACGGACGGTGGGGCTCTACACCTCGCCGCACGTGGAACGCGTTCAGGAGCGCGTTGCGATCGGCGGCGAGCCCGTCGGCGACGAGGCGCTGGCCGCGCAGCTCGTGCGCACGCTGGACGCGCGAGCCGCGGCCGAGCGCGACGGCTCTCCGGCGGCGGCCGCGAGCTGGTTCGACGTCATGACGGGGGCCGCCTTCGGCGCCTTTGCGGCCGCAGAGGTCGACGCGGCGGTCGTCGAGGTCGGGCTCGGCGGTCGCCTGGACTCGACCAACGTCGTGGACGGCGAGGTCGCCGTGGTCACGAACATCGATCTCGAGCACACGGCGATCCTCGGCGAGACGCGCGCCGCGATCGCGGCCGAGAAGGCGGGCATCGTCAAGCCGGGAGCGGCCGTGGTCACCGGCGTCTCTTCCGACGACGCGGAGGCCTGGCCGGCCATCGCGGCCGCCGCCGAGCGCAGCGGCGCGCGCCTGATTCCGATCGAGGTCGGCTCGGGCGCCACGATCGAGGCCGGAAACCGCGCGCTCGCCGCCGCGGCCCTCGCCGCGTTCGGCGCGGACGCCGCGCTGCTCGACGAGGCGACGGTGCGGGCGGCCCGCCTCCCCGGCCGGCTGGAGGAGCTGCGGGCGGAGGGCGGCCCGGCCGTCGTCCTCGACGGTGCCCACGTGCCCTCCAGCCTCGCGGCCGTCCTCGACGAGCTCCGGGGGCGTCCCGGGCTGGGCTCGGCGCCCACCGTGGTGCTCGGGACGGGGCTCGACAAGGACGCTTCGGGCCTCCTCAAGGTGCTCGCAGGCCGTGTCGATAGGGTCCTCTGCACATCCGTGGGCGCCGGGCCCTACCGCCCGCCGGGGCTTCTCCTGGCGGAGGCAGAGCGCGCCGGTCTGGTGGCCGAAAAAGCCACCTCGCCCCGGGTGGCATTCGAAGCCGCTCTACGCCACAGCCGACCGGACGGATGGGTCCTGGTCACCGGGTCGCTGCACCTCGTCGGCGCCGTTCGAAGCCTCATCTCCGCCCCGCTCGAAAAATCGAACCCAGCATGCTGACGATCGTCTCCGACCTCCTGCTCACCGACGCGTTCTTGATCAAGGGCCAGATCGAGAACAAGTACACGCGTCTGAGCCAGCTCCTCGACGAGTATCGGAAGTTCTTCATCCGCGTGCGCGACGCGACGTTGATCGACCTCAACAGCAAGGAGCGCATCCAAACGCCGCTCCTGCACGTCAACGTCGACGAGATCCTGCTCGCCCACGAGCTGATCGACACCGCCGGCGACCCCCACGCCGCCCGCCTGACCAAGGGCGGCGAGGACACCCACCGCGTGCGCGTCTTCTACACCGGCAACCTGAACGTCGAGATCGCCGGCGAGGTCCGCCCCGACAGCTACGAGGCCACCGACCGCGCCACCCGCCGCTTCTTCGTCATGGCCAATCCCGAAGTGCGCGGTATGAGCCTCGAGGGGGACGACGACCTGGAGCTCCTGAAGGGGCTGCCCTACGGGATCCTCAACAAGACGCGGCTGTCGTACATCTACGACTTCAGCAGCTAGCGCCCCGGGGGGCGGTACCGGGAATGGGCGCCGCGGAAATGCGTAAGGCGCGGTCGCGATCCGCTACGCTGACTCCCCGTGGTTCCCGACACCTCCACCCCCGCCGCCGCATCGCCCTCGGCCGAAAGGCCGGGCCGGTCCCGCGAGCACTGGTTCCTGCTCGCGGCCGCGGCGCTCACGGTCCTCGGCCTCGTCGTCATGGGCCTCCTGCTCACGCCGGACGCGCGCGGCGTGGGAACGCACAAGCAGTTGGGACTCCGGCCGTGCATGACGATGGAGTACTGGAACTTCCCGTGCCCGGGATGCGGCGTCACGACGTCGGTCACGCTGGCCACGCAGGGGGAGTTCCTTCAGTCGTTCAAGAACCAGCCGTTCGGCTTCCTCGTGTTTCTCACGATGCTCGGCTTCGTCGGCTGGGTCGCGGTGGGGCAGGTGCGCGGCCGCGACCTCTGGCGCGACCTTCAGTCGCGACGGTGGGGGAAGGCGCTGGTGGTTCTCGCGTTCGTCTGCGCACTCTCGTGGCTGTACAAGATCTGGCTGATCCACGGTTAGCGGGATGAGCGCGCTTCTGCTGCTCCTGGCGCTGGCGTCGCACGACGCCGCCTCGGTCGAAGCCGAGCTTCGGGAGCTCGCGGAGCCGACCATCGAGGAGGAGCGCGACCGCTGCCGCGCGATCGAGAAGGCCCGCCCGGAGCGGCTCGACTGGCGCAGGGACTGGGAGAAGACGCGACCGGGTCGCGACGCGTTGCAGAAGCGCGCCGCGGCGAGGCTCGCGCCTTGGTACGCGGAGCTGGAGAAGCGCGTGGCGGCGGCCGGCGAAGCGGAGCGCCCCGCGCTCGCCGCCGAGTGCGTCGGCGTGCTCGACGCCTGGATCGAGGTCGGCGAGCCGGCCGACGTGCTTGCCGACCTGCGCGAGAGCTACGCCGCCTTCGCCACGGCCCTCGCGTGGCTCGAGGACGACACGCGGCGGCGCGACTTGCTGAACGACGTCGTCGAGCGGCTCGCCGCGACGCCGGGGGAGAGCGCGCTCGACACGCTGCGCGACACCGTCGACTGGGAGACGCTCTTCCTGCGCGACGTTTCCGATCCGCGCGCGCGGCTCGAACGTCTTTCGGCCGACCTCGTCCTGCTCTTCACGGAACGCGGCCTCGACGGCTACAGCGAATCGGGCGCCGGCTACTACCGCAACGGCCGCATGGGGGAGAGTGGCTTCGCCGCGGAGCTCCAAGACAAGAGCGACCAGGTCCGCCACTTCGCCTGGGCGCTGCGCATCCTCACCGTCTCGAAGAGCTTCGACCGCGGCGAGGCGGTGCTGCGCCTCAAGGAGGAGCGCGACAGCGCGACGCGGGACAAGCCGATCGAGGAGGCCGACTTGAAGCTCAACGCTCTCGCCCGCGAGTTCGCCGAGGCGATCGTGGGTGACCGCGGGCGGGGGATGCGGCTCCACCGCTATGCAGGCTGGATCGACGAAAAGCTTGGGCCGGGCGAGTGACTCAGTCGCCCTCCGGCGGCTCCACCGGCGTGTCGTCCTCCGGCGGCGGCGCGAGCTCGTCCAGGATCTCGACGTAACTCTGATAACGCGTCGGTGCGATCTCCGCGCGCTCGACGGCGGCGAAGACCGCGCAGTCGGGCTCGTGGTCGTGTGAGCAGTTCACGTAGCGGCAGTTCCCCTGGTACTTGGCGAACTCCGGGAAGCAGTCGCGCAGCTCCGCCTTGTTGATGCCGAAGAGGCGGAAGGAGCGGATGCCCGGCGTGTCGACGACCCAGGCGTCGATCGCGTCGAGGCGGTACATCTGCGAGTAGGTCGTCGTGTGCCGCCCCTGCTCCCAGTAGCGGCTGATCTTGCCGACCTTGAGGTCGAGCCCCGGCTGGATGGCGTTCAAGAGCGTGGACTTGCCCGCGCCCGAGGCACCGTAGAACACGGTGACCCGCCCGCGGAGTCGTTCGACGAGCGCTTCGAGACCCTTTCCCTCGGTGGCCGACGTCTCGAGGACCTCCAGTCCGGCCTCCTCGTAGGTCTGGCGGATGTCACCGGCAGCGTCGTCGGTATCGAGGTCGATCTTGTTCAGGACGAGGAGCGCCGGGATCTCGTAGTACTCGCAGGCGGCGAGGATGCGGTCGGCGCGCGACGAGGAGAAGCGCGGCTTGTCGATCGAGCACAACACGACGAGCTGGTCGACGTTCGCGAAGAGGATCTGCTCGCGCGGGTCGTGCGACGAGGCGACGCGCGGCAGGTAGTTCCGGCGCTCGAGCACCTCCTCCACACCCGGCGGATCGCCGTCGAGGCTCACCCGCACGCGGTCGCCGACGGCCACCGGGTTCTTCACGTCCTTGCTGAGCGTGTCGAAGAGCTTGCCGCGCGGCGCGAACTGGCGGATCTCGCCGTCGATCTCGACGTGGTAGACGCGCGCGTCTCCGCGGATCACGCGTCCGACGGCGAAGTCCGTCATCGCGGGACGCGCCCGTCGGCATCGACGCGGCGCAGGGTGTAGGCGTGAAAGCTCTGCGCGATCGCCGCGACCTGAGCGGGATCGCGCCACCAGGTGTCGTTGACCGAGACCGAGCGGCCGGTGAGGGGCGCGCTCTCGTCCGATGCGAGCCAGACGGCAAGCTCGGCCGCGTCCTCGGGCGGATGGTTGTTCGCGCGCTCCGGGTGCGGCTCTCCGGTGCGCCGCTCCTCCTCTTCGACTTCGGCCAGCAGGTCGGGCGACCAGGTCAGCTCGGGCTGCAGGCAGTTGACGCGGATGCCGGCCTCGTGAAGCTCGACCGCGAGCTGGTCCGTGAAGCGGCAGAGGCCGGCCTTCGCGCTCGCGTAGGCGGTCGCCTCGACGCCGACGAGCGGGAAGAACGCTCCGCCGCCAGCACACGTGAGGATGCTCCCGGCGTTCTTGGCGCGCATGGTCGGCAGGACGGCGCGCACGGAGTGGAACGTCCCGACGAGGTTGAGGCGCACGACGTGCTCCCACCACGCCGGGTCGATGACGTCGACCGCCTCGTAGCCGCCGCCGCCGCCGGCGATCGCCGCGAGGACGTCGACCGAGCCGAACGTCCGCACCGCCTCGGTCGCGAGCTTCTCCGCGTCCGCGAGCACGGTCACGTCGCAGTCGTGCGCGATCGCCTCGCCGCCCTCCTCGAGGATCAGCTCGAGCGTGTCGTCGAGCCGCGCCCGCGTGCGGCCGGCGATCACGACCGCCGCGCCCTCCCGCGCGAAGCGGCAGGCGATCGCGCGGCCGACGTTCCAGCCGCCGCCGGTGACGATCGCGACCTTGCCCTCGAGCGAGCCCGGCACGGCGTCAGGCGCTCGGCTCGGCCGGCATGCCGGTGTCGAGCCCGGCGCCCTCGGCGGCCGCCGCCTTGTCGCGCCACTCGCGCTTGATCTTGGCGCGGTGGCTGAAAGAAGCCTGGACGTCGGGGCGCCCCATGTTGGCGACCGAGCAGTTCGCGCAAACGTCGCGCAGCTCCATGGTCAGGATCTGGTGCCGCAGCTCCTTGTACTTCTCGGACGTCCAGATCTCTTCGAACGTCTGCGTCTTGAAGTTGCCGAAGGTCGAGAACTCGAACCAGCAACCGCAGGGGAAGACCGAGCCGTCCGGGTTGACGTGGATGTAGTACCAGGGGAAGTAGCAGGCCCGGTTGTGGTGATCCTTGACGCGGGCGGCGAGCAGGAACTCGCGGTTCTTGTGGTTCAGGTACTCGGCGATCGAGACCGCGCTCCCCGCCGCGCCGGTCAGCGCGGTGCCCCCGCCTTCGTCGGAGCGTTCGGCGTCGGTGATGTCGCCGTTCCCGCCGTCGTCCGATTGGCCGATGTCCTCGGGGATCGGGATCGGGAGCATGACCTCCATCCCGACCTCCTTGGCGACTTCACGCACCTCGTCCAGGCAGTCGTTGGCGAGCTTCGGCTCGTTGATCAGCGACTCGTCCTCGACGCCGAGACCCCCGATCACGGCCATGTGGACGAAGTTCATCTGGTTGACGCCCTTGTCCTTCATCAGGCGGACGAGCCCGGGCATCTCGCGGATGTTGCGCCGCATGAGAACCGACGTCGTGCTGATCAGGGGGTACTCGGAGCCGTGCTCCTCCTTGATCTCGCGGAGCTGGTCGAACCGCCGCATGATCATCTTCCACTTCATCGGCGTGCGGATCTCCTCGAACGTCTCCTTCGTGCCGGCGTCGATCGAGATCGTGATCAGCGGCATCTGGACTTCGAGGACCTTGTCGATGATCCGTCGCGTCAGGTTGATCGCGTTGGTCGAGAAGTGGAACGAGGGCACCTCGTACTCCCGGCACAGCTCGAGCGCGCGCGGCAGGTCGGGCGCCAGGAGCGGCTCCGCGCTCGATGAGAGCACCACGTCGTGCGCCCGCGGAAAGAGGTCGGCGGCCACCTTCTCCAGGAGCTCGCGCCCCATCGTCCACGGGTTCTCCTCGAACTCGGGATGCGCGAAATGGCACATGACGCAGCGCAGTTGGCAGCGTCCGACCATGTCGAGCTTGACGCGGAGAAAGCGATTGGTGCGCAGGACGGGCATGGGGGGATCCGGAACGCCGCATCGTACTGGATGGCGCCGGTTCTTGGCCATCGCGGCGGGACCGCGGCGATATCCTGCTCATCGACCGGGACGCGCGATTCCCGAAGCCTTCCATGGACGTCATTCGCTCCGCTTCCAACCCCGCGTTGAAACGCGTTCGCGCGGTCGGCGCCGGACGCGAGGACGGAGTCGTTCTGCTCGAAGGCGACCGGCTCGTGGACGAAGCGCTGCGTCAGGACCTCGAGTTGGAGCTCTGCCTCGTCGCGGAGGAGCGCGCGCCCCGCGCCGCCGAGCTCGCCGCGGCCGGCGCTCCGGTGCGACTCGTGCCGGCCGAGCTGTTGCAACGGGTCAGCAAGCTGGTGACGTCGCCCGGCGTCCTGGCCGTCGGCGCCGCGCCGCGCCCGCTCGCGCTGACCGAGCTCGACCCGCGCGTCGCGCGCCTCGTGTTGGTGGCCTGCGGCGTGTCGGACCCGGGCAACCTCGGCGCCCTGGCGCGCACGGCCGAAGCCGCGGGGGCCGGCGCGATCGTCCTCGTCGGCGGCGCGAGCCCGTGGAACGAAAAGGCGCTGCGCGGCTCGATGGGGAGCCTCCTGCGGCTTCCCTTCGCCTTCGCGGACGACGCCGCGAGCGCGCGCGCCGCGCTCGACGGGTACCGCCAGGTGCGCGCCGCGACGCGCGGCGGAGCCGACTTCGCGGGCTTCGATTGGTCGGGTCCGATCGCGGTCTGGGTCACGGCGGAGACCGGCCAGCTCCCGGCGGAAGCGGAAGGGATAGAGGGCGTCACCATCCCGATGGCCGGAGCGGTCGAGTCGCTGAACGTCACCGCGGCGGCCGCGGTCCTGCTCTTCGCGGCGAAGGGAGGCGATGGATGAGCGGCGGGCTCTTCGAAGACGACGAGCGGGAGGACCCGCTCGCCCCGGCACCGGACGGCGCTCCGCTCGCGGAACGCCTGCGGCCGCGTTCGCTCGAAGAGTTCGTCGGACAGGGCCACCTGGTGGGGGAGGGCAAGATCCTCGCGCGCGTGCTCGCCGGCGAGCAGCGGCAGAGCCTGATCCTCTGGGGCCCGCCCGGCTCGGGGAAGACGACGCTCGCGCGGCTGATCGCGGGCGCGGCGAGCCTGCGCTTCGTGCCCTTCTCCGCGGTGCTCTCCGGCATTAAGGAGATCAAGGAGGTCATGGCGCGCGCCGGCCGCGAGCGCGCGCGCAACGGCCGGCCGACGCTGCTCTTCGTCGACGAGATCCACCGCTTCAACAAGGCGCAGCAGGACGCTTTCCTGCCCTACGTCGAGCGCGGCGACGTGCTTCTGATCGGCGCGACGACCGAGAACCCGTCCTTCGAGGTCGTCGGACCGCTTCTGTCCCGCGCGCGGACGCTCGTCCTCAAGCCGCTCGAGGGTCCGGAGCTCGTCGCCATCCTGCGCCGCGCGCTCGACGACGACCGCGGCCTCGGCGGTCGGGTGCGCGCCGGCGACGAGGCGCTCGAGGCGATCGCCGCCGCGGCGGACGGCGACGCCCGGCGGGCGCTCACGCTGCTTGAGACCGCCGCGACGCTGCTCGGCGAGGAGGGCGAGCTCACCATGGACGTGCTGGCCGAGGCGCTGCAGCGGAAGGTCCTTCGCTACGACAAGTCCGGCGAGGAGCACTACAACCTGATCTCCGCGCTCCACAAGAGCGTGAGGAACAGCGACGCGAACGCGTCGGTGTACTGGCTCACCCGCATGCTCGAAGCGGGCGAGGACCGTCGCTACCTCGCGCGCCGCCTGATCCGCATCGCCGTGGAGGACGTTGGTCTGGCCGACCCCGACGCCCTGCGCGTGACGCTCGACGCCGCGGACACCTTCGACCGGCTGGGCGAGCCCGAGGGCGACCTGGCGCTGGTCCAGGCGGCCGTCTACCTCGCCCGGGCTCCGAAGTCGAACGCGGTCTACGTCGCCCACGGCCGGGCGCGTGCGGACGTCGAGGAGACCTCCGCGGAGCCCGTCCCGCTCCACCTGCGGAACGCGCCGACGCCCCTGATGCGGGAGGCCGGCTACGGCGAGGGCTACCGCTACGCCCACGACGATCCGGACGCCGTGGACGAGATGCCGTGCCTGCCGCCCGCCCTCCGGGGGCGGGATTACTTCCGGGACGCTTAAGGAACGCAGCCCCTCAATGCCGGGGGCCGATCGGCCGATAGGGCCTTCCGGTCGCCTCGGCCCGAGTCCCCTCCGGGTCCGAGTGGTCGGCAAAAAGTTCCGGAGAACCCAGCCTTGTCCCAGTCCGCTCCCGCCCCGAAGAGCACCGGCAGAATGATCGGAGAGATTCTCCGCGAAGCCGGGCTGATCACGAAGAAGCACATCGAGGAGGCGCTCGAGTACAAGCAGGAGCACGGCGTCAAGCTCGGCCAGGCGCTCGTGGCCCTCGAGTACGTCACCGAGGCCGACCTCTCGGCCGCGCTCAAGGAGCAGGGCAAGATCCACTGCTTGAAGCTCCACCCCGAACTCGTCGACGAGCAGGTGGCGCGCAAGATGGGGGAGGAGTTCTCGCGCAAGCACGGCGCGATCGCGATCAACGAGATCGCCGGCACCGTGACGGTGGCGATGCGGGATCCGACCGACGTCTACGCGGTCGACGACATGATCCGCACCTTCGGTGCGCGGGTGATTCCGGTCTTTGCCGCGTCCTCGTCCATCGACCGCTGCATGGACATGGTGTTCCGCGCCGCGCCCGAGGTCGAGACGGCCGCACTGGACGAGCTCGCCACGTCCGCCGAGATCGACGGCCGGACCTTCGACACCGCCCTCCTCGAAGAAGCGGAGGAGATGGATGAGGAGGACGAGAGCCACCCGGTCGTCAGCCTCATCAAGGGCATCCTGCACGAGGGCTTCCAGTCGCGCGCGAGCGACATCCACCTGGAGACGCGCCGGCGCACGTTCAACGTCCGCTTCCGCGTGGACGGGACGCTCTACGACCGCCTGTCGATGCCCAAGGCCTGGGCGCGCCCCTGCGTCGCCCGCCTGAAGGTGCTCTCCAACCTCGACATCGCGCAGCGCCGCCTGCCCCAGGACGGCCGGGCGCAGTTCGAGATCGACGGGCGCCGCGTCGACCTGCGGGTCGCGACGACGCCCTCGCTGCCGGGCGAGTCGGTCGTCATCCGGATCCTCGACGGCGGCCGCGAGCTCCACAGCATCGAGAACCTCGGGCTCGACACGGCGCAGATCGACCAGCTCACGCAGACCGTCGAGGCCCGCGAGGGCTTCATGCTCGCCACGGGCCCGACCGGCAGCGGTAAGACGACGACGCTCTACGCGCTGCTCCAGCGCCTGCACACGCCCGACCGCAAGATCATCACGCTCGAGGATCCCGTCGAGAACCACATCGACGGCATCACCCAGATCAACACGAACGTGAAGGCGGGCCTGACGTTCTCGCGCGGGCTGCGCTCCATCCTGCGTCAGGACCCCGACGTCGTGCTCGTCGGCGAGATCCGCGACGAGGAGACCGCCGCGATCGGCGTGCAGGCTTCGCTCACCGGCCACATGGTCCTCTCGACCCTGCACACCGTCGGCACCGCGGAGAGCATCACGCGCCTGAGCGAGATGGGCATCGAGCGCTTCCTCCTCGCCGACACCCTGCGCGGCATCGTCGCCCAGCGGCTCGTGCGCAAGATCTGCGACCACTGCAAGGAGCCGGCGCGCCCCGACCCGTCGTTGCTCGACCGCCTGGGCATCCCCGGGGACGAAAGCGCGTTCTACGAGGGCGCCGGCTGCTCGTTCTGCCACAACACCGGCTTCTACGGACGTCTCGGGATCTACGAGATCATGGTGATGGATCCCGACATCTGCGACGTGCTCCGCAAGGGCGCGGACACCTCCGAGCTGCGCAAGGTGGCGGTGGAGAACGGCATGACCACCCTGCGCGAGGAAGGCCTCAAGAAGGCTCGCGCCGGCGAAACCACCCTCGAGGAGATCATCACCTCGACCGCCTTCTCCTGACATGAAAGAGATCTTCCTCATCCACGACGAACAGGACGGTCCGGTCGCGCGCCAGAGCTTCCTGGAGATGGCGGGCTACAAGGTCACGTTGATGCAGAGCGGCGAGCGCTGCCTCGAGCTGCTCGAGGAGGCGAAGCCCGCGCTGATCCTGATGGACGTCCTGCTCCACGGCCGCAACGGCTTCCAGGTCTGCCGGGACATCCGCGGTCTCTGCACGGCCGAGGAGCTGCCGATCATCCTCTGCTCGGAGCTCTACCGCGGGCGCGTCTTCCGCGACGAGGCGATGGCCGCCGGGGCCCAGCGCTACCTTCTGAAGCCGCTGAAGCTCGACCAGCTCGTCGGCCACGTGAACAACCTGACGGGCTCGGGCGCGACCCTGTTCGGGGGCTCCATCGACGCCGCTTGAGCGCCGCGCCCCTCGCCCTTCTTTAATTAGAAAGCCGTCAACGCGCCCCGGGGGAAGGCGTCCCATGCCCCTGGACTGCCCCAAACGGGTAGCCTGGGATGCGGATCGCGCTAAGGAAACGCGGGATGGCTGGAATGGTCGACGAGAGGGCCCTGCTCGAGCGGGCCCGGGCGGGCGACCGGGAGGCCTTCGACCGGCTGGTTCGCGCGCAGTTCCCGCGCGTCTATGCGGTCGCCTTCCGGATGCTCGGCAACCACGAGGACGCCGAGGACCTCGCCCAGGAGTGCTTCGTCCGCGCGCACCGCTCCCTCGGCTGGTACCGCGGCGAAGGGGCGTTCTCGACCTGGCTCTACCGCATCGTCGTCCATCTCGCGCGCGACCGCTTCCGCCGCGCCGAGCGGCGGCCGAAGGAGGGCGGTCTGATCCCGTCGCTCGAGCCGGCCGCGCCGCGCGGGCCCTCGGACGAGCTGGACAAGCGAGAGCTCCAGCGCGCGCTGGTGGACGCCATCCACGCGCTTCCCGAGCGGCTGCGCACGCCGCTGGTGCTGCGCACGCTCGAAGGCTTCGACTACGCCGACGTCGCCGACGCTACAGGCGTGACGCCCAACACCGCGCGCACGCAGGTCATGAAGGCGCGGCGCGCGCTGCTCCGGCTTCTGCGGCCCTTCCTCGACAGGAGCTCGTCGTGAAGGGCTGCCGTCACGCCAAGGCCTGGATCCAACGCGCTGTGGACGGGGAGCTCTCCCTGCACGAGCGCTTCCGGCTCGAGGAGCACCTGGGGGGGTGTTCCTCGTGCCGGTCCCTTCACGCGGCGCAGGAGACCTTGGAAGAGGCGTTGCTCTCGCTTCCCGATCCGCCGGCGGACCGCCTCGACCTCGACTGCGCGGTGGCGGAGGTGCGCGCGAAGATCGACGAGACGCTGGCGGAGCCCGACGCGCCCGGCCTCGACGCACGGCCGGGATCGGGTCGGCGCCGGCTCGCCCGCTGGGGCGTCGCGGCGGTGCTTCTCGGCGTGACCGCGGCGCTCGCGCTGCGGGCGCTCCTGGCCGGCCCGGTGGACGGCGACCCGACGCCGCTTGCCGAGCCCGCGATCCGGCGCAACTTCGCGCCCGAGCCCGCGGCGCCCGAGACCGACGCGGTGGTCCCGACGCGCCTGGACGAGGTGCGCTCCACCGTCGCCGGAGAGCTGGTCGCGGCGCTGGGAGAGCTCTCGCCGACCGCGCCACGCGCCGAGGTCGAGGCGGCGCTGGCGGGCTTCCAAAACCGCACGCGCGACCTGTCGCGGAGCTGGCCGCTCCTGCGCATCGTCGAGGGCCTCGTCGCCGTTCGGGACGAGGAGACGGCGCGCGCGGCGGCCCGCTACCTGGGCGTGCGCGGCAACGCGATCTCCACCGGAGCGCTGCGGGACGGGATCAGCCGTCCGGACATCGCGCCGGCGGCGGTCTGCGCGCTCGGCGACCTCGGCGAGCCCGGGTTGGACGGGCTGGCGGACGCGCTGCGCGATCCGAAACTCTTCGCGCTCGCCCTCGATCGGATCATCGCGGTCGGCGGCGAGGGTGCCGCCCGCCTGGTCGAGGACGCCCTCGGCCGCGTGGCGCGCCGGATGCGCACCTACCCGGACCAGGGGACGCAGGATGAGCTCGCGAGCCTCCTGCTCGCGCTCGGTTCGATGGAGCCGCCGCCGGTCGAGTCGTTCCTCCGCCTGGCCGAGCGCGGCACGCTCCCGCGCGGAGAGCTTCTCGGCGCGTTGCGCAACGTCTTCGGCGCCAAGGCCGAGCTGGGCGCGCTCGTGGCGTCGGGCCGCGCGAGCTGGAACGAGGAGATCCTCCTCGACGCGCTCGCGGTGCTCGCGCCCGAGGCCGCGCTGCCCTGGATCGCCGAGCGCGCCGCCGAGCGCGCGCACCGCGACCAGGCGCTCGCCTGTCTGGTCGCCTACGGCGACGCCTCGGCGCTCGCCGTTCTGGTGGAGCTTCGCGCCAACGGCCGGGTCGCGAGCGAGCACGTCGTCGCGACGGCGCGCCGCGTGCTGGACGAGGACGGAGGACCGGCGCTGGACCTCGCCATGCGCTGGACCGGGCCTCCCGAGGTGCCGCGGCCGGACGCGCGGACCGCGTCGCGGCTGCTCGACCTCCTGCTCGAGACCGAGTCGCGCGGAAGCGGCGAGGCGCTGGCTCATCTCGCGTTCGCGGAGACGCTCTCCCGCGATGAGCGCCTCTTGGCCGCGCTCGCGGTCGGCGAGCTCGGCCTGCCCGACCACACGTTGCGGCTGGTCGAGGGAATGCGCGGGCTTCAAACCGGCGATCACCGCATCGCGGCGGCCTGCCTGCTCTCGGCGCACGCGCTCGGCGGCGTCGACGGCGCCGAGCGCGCGCTGGACGCGGTCGGCCACGTCTCGCCGCGCAGCGGCCGGCGCCTTCTCCATCTCTGCGACGAAGCCGAGCGCGAAGGAACACGCGCCGTGACCCTGTACAAGGTCGCGCGCGAGCTGGAAACGTACTACGACCCGAAGCACCGCAAGGAAACGGTCTCAGCCCTATGATCTCCACCCTTCTCTTCTTGAGCGTCGTCGCGTTGCAGGCGGCGCCTCCGACGGCGCAGGACAGCGTCCTCGTGCGCTACGACCTGTCGGCGACCATGCCGACCTTCGACGGCGGCGGCTTCGAGGAGACGATGCTGCTCTCCGGCGGCAACGCGCACATCGAGTACGTCCGCACCGACTTCGAGGAGATGTTCGAGTCGAACACGCCCGACGTCGTCGTCGAGCTTCTGACGCGGCTCTTGAGCGAGGAGTTCGAGTACGAGGGCCGCGAGATCCACCTGCAGGACGAGGACGAGCTCCTCGTCATGGCGCCGCAGGCGCTCCAGGACAAGGTGCGGGCGACGCTGGCGACCATCGAGCGCGCGTTCTCGGCCAGCGCGGAGATCCAAGTCGACGTGCTCACGCTTCCCGGCGACGGGCCCGCGCCCTTCGGCGGTGCGAACGTGGTGGACGTGTCGCAGCTCGCGAGCCTTCCCGGCGGCGGCCAGGGCACCGAGCGCGAGACCTACGCGATGCGCGTCTACGCCGGTCGCACCAGCGTGCTCGAGATGATGCGCGAGATTCCGCTCCTCTTCGACTTCGACATCGAGATCGCGCAGGGAGCGATCATGCACGACCCGATCATGGGAGTCGCCGAGGTGGGGACGCGGCTCTACCTGCGCGGCGCGCCGGTGGCCGGCGGGCTCGGGCTGTCGGTGTACTACACGCGCGGCGACGCGCTCACCGACGGACCCGTGCGGAAGGAGATCGAGCTCAACTCGATGGTCTCGCGCGACAGCAGCGAGTCGGTGACCATCGACGCGCCCGGTGTGCAGGAGGAGATCGACGTCCTCGTCCGCAGCGTCGCCTTCAACACGACCCTGAGCGAGGGCAAGGCGCTGGTCTTCTCCTCGCTGGCCGACATCGCGGGGACGAAGAGCCGCCAGGTCGTCATCCTCCGCCAGACCGGCGGCGGCCTCGAAAGGTTCTACGACCACACTCCCGCGGGCTCGGGGCGCCGGCTCTTCCTGATCAACGCGGAGGCGCTGCACGTGCCCGAGGTCTCGAGCTACGGGCGGCTGCGCGACGACCGCTCCGAATACACGAACCACATCCCGACGCTCGTCGCGCAGCTCAAGGCGGAGCCTTCGCTCTTCCTCTACGACTGGGTCGCGAACAAGTTCTCGACCTGGCGGACGATGGGGCCGTGGCTCCTGTGCGTGTTCGACCCGTCCTGGGACGGCGACGCTTCGACGCAGCTCCAGGCGCTGCTCGGCGGGTGGAAGGAGGACGCGCGCCTCGTGCAGTGCGCCGTCTCCGTGCACTCGCGCGGTCACGGCGGTCCGGTGCCGGCGTCGTGGAGCCTGCCGCTGCGGCCCGGCTCGAGCTGCGCCGCGATGATCGGAATCTCGAGCACGCAGCTTTCCGACTACGACGTCGAGGTGGCCCAGACCTCCGCCGGCGCCGATCCGCGGCACGAGCCGATGTTCAACGGCGCGGTGTTCCGGCTGAAGCCGTCCTTCGGGAGCTCCGGGGTCCTCGGACTCGACGTCGACGCCGCCGCGTACCTTCGCCGCGGCGCCGTCCGCAAGCTGGATCTCGGCGGACCCTTGATCACGACGATGGAGGCCTCGAACTACGACCACATGCGCGTCGTCGACCGCGTGACCGCGACCGGCGGAGGCCGGTCCAACTTCGTCCTCGGCGGACAATCCGCCGGAGGCGAAGGCGGAGGCATGCAGTTGCGGATCGAGGTTCGGTAGAAGGCGCGTAACCCGGTCGCGTCGAGAGCAAGGCGCGATCGCGCGACGAATAGGGCCGTGGAGGCCGCATCACACCTCTTCGGAGCGGCGTACGCCGGGCTTTAGGTCGCGCGGATCTCCGCAGCCATCTCCGCATGGCACACACCCGATAGCCGCGCCGCTTCGGCCACGTGCTTCGACACCTGAACCGCCACCGACCGGTCGAAAGCCTCCGGCAGAATCCGGTTCGTCGTCGGCTCCTCGACGGCCTGCGTGATCGCTTCGATCGCGGCGAACTTCATCTTGTTCGTGAAGCACGTCGCGCGGGCCTCGAGCGCGCCGCGGAAGAGGCCGGGGAAGGCGAGCACGTTGTTCACCTGGTTCGGGAAGTCGCTGCGGCCCGTGCCGACGATCTTCGCGCCGCCCGCTCTCGCTTCGTCGGGCATGATCTCCGGGATCGGGTTCGCCATCGCGAGCACGATCGGGTCTTCGCCCATCGTCCGGATGTCGTCGGCGTTCAGGAGATCGCCCCGGCTGACGCCGACGAAGACGTTGGCGCCGCGCAGCGCGTCGCGCAGGTCGCCCTTCTCGCCGTCGCTGTTCGTCAGGGCGGCGAGCTCCTCCTTCTGCTCGTTGTTGCCGGGCCGGCCGGGCCAGATCATGCCCTTGGAGTCGCACATGCGGAGCTTCCCGACCGGAACGCAGCGCTCGTCGTCGTCGACGCACGTCAGGAGACGCGCGATCGCCCGCCCGGCGGCTCCGGCGCCGTTGATGACCACCGACATGCTCCACAGCGACTTCTGAAGGACGCGCGCCGCGTTCATGATCGCGGCGACGAGCACGATCGCCGTCCCGTGCTGGTCGTCGTGCAGGACCGGGATGCCGATGTCCTGCAGCCGGTCCTCGATCTCGAAGCAGCGCGGCGCGGAGATGTCCTCGAGGTTGATCCCGCCGTAGGTCGGCGAGATCGCGCGCACGATCGCAACGATCTCGTCCGGCTCGCGGGCGTCGAGCACGACGGGCACCGCATCGATCCCGGCGAACTCGCGGAAGAGCGCCGCCTTGCCTTCCATGACGGGTAGCGCCGCCTTCGGACCGATGTCGCCGAGGCCCAACACGGCCGAGCCATCGGAGACCACCGCCACCGTCCGCCCCTTCCACGTCAGGTCCCAGGCCGCGCCCGGATGCTCGGCGATCACCTCGCAGGGGCGCGCGACGCCCGGCGTGTAGGCAAGGCTGAGATCGTCGGTGGATTCCAGACGCATGCGGGAGCGCACTTCGATCTTGCCGCGCGTTTCCCGGTGCCGCGCGAGCGAACGTTCATACAGGTCGTCCATAGCGGTCCTCCTCGACGGGCCAGGAGGGTAGACTCCAGCGGCCGTCGCCGGGGAAATGATCCCACCTTGTCCCGTAACGGGGACGCTTTCGGCCCCTCAGCGGCCGTCTCGACCCCTCCACGCATGCCGCAGGCCACGCAGCCCACCGAGGAAACCACTGGAAGGGCGGTGGTGTCGCTGATCTTCAGCCTCCTCAGTTTGACCGGCTGGTGCCCCTGCATCGGTTCCGTCGTGGGGATCGTCTTGGGCACGGGCGAGAAGAGCGGAGTCGGGCGGGCGGGGCTCGTCCTCGGTTGGATCGGCTTCGGTTTGTACGTGCTCGGCACCATCACCATCGTTCTGACCCTCCTGCTCGAGATCCTGGTCGAGGGCGTGTGAGCCCGGCGGAAACGACGGATTCGGGCGTTTTCTGGCCGAATTCCGCTTGTTCGAGCGCTTTGGGCTGCATAGAAACCGGCATCGGTTGCCTGTGCGTCTGGCTTCGCCGCGCGCACGCGAGATGACCGTGACGCAATCGCCGGGATCCAACTGCGACCGCAGATGGATCCCGGCTGTTTCTTGGAGATGAGGCGCTACGCGGACTTCTTCGCCCGGAGGCGGGGCACGGTGGCGGCGTTCCTCGTCCTGGCGACGCTGCTCGCGGGGTTCGGGCTCACGCGACTCGGGTTCGACGATCTGCCGCGGGGCATCTTTCTCTCGGAGGACGCCGACTACGCGCGCCTCGAGGCGCTTTACGACGAGTTCGGCTCCGACGACAACGACGCGGTCGTCGTGCTCGAGGCCGACGATTGGTTCTCCGACGAGCGCGCGGAGCTCCTGCGCGAAGCGGGTCGTCGAGCCGGCGAGATCGAGGGCATCGAGAGCGTCCATTCGATCGCCGGCGTGCTCGCCTTCGGCGACGGCTTGCGACCGCGACCCCTGCTTCCCGCCGCCGGCGCGAGCGCGGAGGAGCGCGACGCGGCGCGCGCGCGCGCGCAGGAGCATCCGCTCGTCGGCGGCAGCCTGATCTCGGCGGACGGCCGGACCGCCTTGCTCGTGCTGCGCCTCGCCGGCGGCTCGCTCGCGGTCGAGGAGATCGAGCCGATCGTCGACGACATACGCGCCTTCGCCGCCTGGGCCGACGAAGCGCCGGGCGTGCGCGCGCGCGTCACCGGCATCCCGGTGTTCCGCGTTGAGATCTTCGCGACGATTCAGCGGGAGCAGCGGCTCTTCATGGTCGCGGGATCGATCGTTTGCTTCCTCGTCGCGTTGTTCCTGTTCCGCAACGTGCGCGCCTGCCTCGCGACGACCGTGCCGACGCTCCTCGGCTCGCTGTGGGTGCTCGGTGGCATCGGGCTCTTCGGCGGCGAGATCGACCTCCTCGGGATGATCCTCCCGGTGCTCTTCATCCTGATCGCGTTCACCGATTCGGTGCACCTGATGATCGACATGCGCCGCGAGCGCGCGGCCGGCAGGAGTCCCGTCGAGGCGGCGCAGCACGCGATCCGCACCCTCGGCTTGCCCTGCTTTCTCACGTCGATCACGACGGCGGTCGGCTTCGGCTCACTCACCGTCGGCAGCGTGCCGATGATCCGCAACTTCGGCATCTTCGCCTCGATCGGCGTGCTCGTGGTCTTCGTCACCGTCATCACGAGCCTGCCTCTGATCGCGTCGTGCATGTCCGATCTCGGCGAGCGGAAGGCGGTGCGGGGGTCGGCGCCGCTCGCGGCCGGGGGAACTCGCCTGATCGACGCCGTGACCGCGCGGCCGCGAGCCGTCGGTCTCGCGGGGATCGCGACCGCGGTCGTGCTCGTCGCGGTCTGCACGCGACTCGTCCCCGAGAACCGCCTGACCGAGGCCGTTCCCCACGACAACGAAGCCTTCCAGGCGTTGCGGCACTGCGAGGAGGCGTTCGGCGGGCTGCTGCCGGTCTACGCCCTGGTCGAGTGGGAGCACGGCACGTTCGATTCGCCCGCCGTCCTGGCGGCGATCCGGGACGTCGAGGCGGTGCTCGCCTCCAAGGACGACCTCTCGCGGCCGATCTCGGCCGTCGGCCTCTTCGAGGCGCTGCCCGGCTCCGGCGACGGTCGCGCGGGTCTCCTGCGGACGCTGCCGTCGTCGCTGACGGCGCGCTTCCTGCGCGAGGACCTGCGCCGCTCGGTGGTCGTCGCGCGCGTCTGCGACTTCGGCTACGAGGTGATGGAGCCGCTGGTCGAGGGCCTCGAGCGCGACCTCGCCGCCGTGGAGGAACGCCATCCGGACGTGCGGGTGTATCTGACCGGCACCGACGTCGTCGCGCGCCGGAACGTCAACCGCATGATCGTCGACCTGGCACGCGGACTCGGAATCGCCGCGCTGATCATCTTCGGCGTCATCGCGGTGGAGTTCCGCTCGCTTCGGCTCGGGTTGATCAGCCTGCTGCCGAACGTGTTCCCGCTCGCGCTCGTGGGGGCGCTCGTCGTTTGGATCGGCCGGTCGCTGCAGATGGTGACGGCAGTGCTCTTCACGGTACTGCTCGGTCTGGCGGTCGACGACACGATCCACTTCCTGTCCCGCTATCGCCTCGAGCTGGCGGCCGGCGACGGTGCGAGGGCCGCACTCCGCCGAGCGTTCCTCAAGGTCGGTAGCGCGGTCGGCGTGACGACGATCGTCCTCGTCGCGGGCTATTCGATCGTCGTCTTCTCGCAGGTGCCGACGAACCGACTCTTCGCGCTCTTGATCAGCGTCGGCCTTCTCGGCGCGCTGCTCGGCGACCTGATCTTCCTGCCGGCGCTGCTCGCTTGGTTCCGCGGGCGTAATCAGCCGTAGGCTTCCGCCGCCTTGAGGATGCGCGGCGTCTGGATGAGCACCGCGTCGACCTCCTGTCGCGTGAGGCCGAGCGCCTCGACCGCGGGGTGGTCGACCGGCGCTTCCGACGGATCGCATCCGGGCTCGTCGGCCCATTTCGCGAGCGCGTCGGCGAGCTGAGTGACGCAGACCAGGGGCGGAGCGCCCTCCGCGAGCTCGTGCACGTGATGCCCGGCGACCGCGGCGGCGACCTCCTCGGCGAGGCCCCAGCGGCGAACGAGCGTCCCGCCGACTTGGGTGTGGAACTCGTCGATGCAGGCGTCGACGATCGCCGGCTCCGCTCGCCGCTCGCGCCCCTTCTGGAGGTCGAGACAGGCTTGCAGCAGGACCGGCTTGCCCATGTCGTGCAGGAGCCCGCAGATCGAGGCGGTGCCCGGGTCGATGCCGCGGACCGCCTTGGCGATCTCGCGCGCGAAACCCGCGGCGATCGCCGAGTGTCGCCAGAGCTCGGACACGCGCTTCTCCAGCCCTTTCGCCCGCAGGACGCGCTCTTTCATCGTCACCATGACGGCGACTTCCTTCACGGTGTCGAAGCCGAGGCGCATGACGGCGAGACCCAACGACGTAACCGGCTCCTCGGGAGCGTACGCCGCGGAGTTCGCGATCCGCAGGATGTGGCCCGTCAGCGCCTGATCGATCTCGATCTGCGCGCTGAGCCGCGCCGCGTCGCAGTTGGGATCCGAGCAGTTCGCGAGCACGGCTCCCGCCGATTTCATCAGGATCGGCATGCGCAGGTCGTCCGCCTGGATCCGCCGCGCCAGAGCCGCGTGGAGGGGATGCGTGGCGACGGCGACGGGGCCCGCCGGCGAACCCGGGGCCGGCTTCCGCTCCGGAGCCGGTTCTTCGGGCACCTCCGTGCGCGCCGGCAGGGGCGCCGCCGGCTCCGGCCTCGCCGTTGGTGGGGTCAGCGTCGCCGCCTTCAACGGAGGGACGGCCGGCGTCTCGACGCGCTCGGGGCGTCGCTTCGCCAGCCATACGTAGGTCAGGTACGCGCCCAAGAGGCACGCCGCGCTGATGGCACCGATCAGAAGGACCACGGAAGGTTTTTCCGGGTTGGGGAGAGGCCCGGTGGTCGGGTATCGGTGAACGGCAGCGGACTCTGAAGGGTAAGCTCGCCCGCCGTGGCAACCCGTCGCAAGAGTAGGAACCGCCCGCGCGGACGGCGCGGGAAGGGGGTTCCGGAGCTTCGCGCGCTGCTCCGGAAGCACTTCGGGCACGACGACTTCCGCGGCCGGCAGCTCGAAGCGATCCGGGCGGTGATGAAGGGGCGGGACGTCCTCTTGACCAGCCCGACGGGTTCCGGCAAGTCGCTCGTGTACCAGCTCCCCGCGCTGGCGCTCGACGGGATGGTGCTGGTGATCAGCCCGCTGATCGCGCTGATGAAGGACCAGGTCGACGCGCTCCAGGCGAAGGGGATCGCCGCCGCCGCAGTGAACTTCAACGTCCCGCCGGCGCAGCGGACGAAGCATCTGAAGCAGGCGTTGGCCGGCGAGCTCGACCTGCTCTACGTCACGCCCGAGCGCTTTCGCAGCGCCGCGTTCCAGAAGATCGAGAAGGACCTTCCCATCGCGCGGCTCGCGATCGACGAGGCGCACTGCATCAGCCAGTGGGGCCACGACTTCCGGCCGGATTACTCGCGGCTCGGGATCTACCGCGAGCGCATCGGCAACCCGCCGACCGTCGCGATGACGGCGACGGCGACGCGCAAGGTGGCGAACGACATTTCGCGCGCGCTGAAGCTGCGCGACCCGCTGTTGATCCGCACCGGGATCGAGCGTCCGAACCTCTTCCTGGGCTGCACGCGGGTCCACCTCGCGGAGGAGAAGGTGCCGCTGATCGCCGCGCGCATCCGCGAGATCGGCGGAGCGGGAATCGTGTACTCCGCGTTGATCCGCGATCTCGAGGAGCTGCACACGGAGCTCAAGCGGATCGGCGTCCACTCGCTCGTCTATCACGGCAAGCTCTCCGATCGCGAGCGCCGCTCGATGCAGGACCGCTTCATGACGTCGAAGGACGAGATCGTGCTCGCGACCAATGCCTTCGGCATGGGCGTCGACAAGCCGGACATCCGCTTCGTGCTGCACGCGCAGATTCCCCGGACGCTCGAAGCCTGGACCCAGGAGGTCGGCCGCGCCGGCCGCGACGGGGAGCCGTCGTGGTGCGAGCTTCTCTACTTCGAGGAAGACCTCGCGATCCAGCAGAACTTCGTCGAGTGGGCGAACCCGAGCTTCGAGTACCTCGTCGGCGTCTACGAGACGATCGCAGGCTGGGGCGAGCGCGTTCAAACGAAGGACCTCGACGACTTGCGCGACGAGCTCCTCGTGAAGAACCGCGGCGACAACCGCGTCTCGATCTGCTTGAAGTGGCTCGAGGTCATCGGGGTGATCGAGGGCCGCTTCGAGGACCACAGCCTGCGCGTGACGCGTCCCCTGGATCCGAAGGATCTCCCCGCCTTCGTGAAGAGCGGCAAGAAGCGCGACCTGGACCTGAAGGCGCTGCTTTCGATGATGCGCTTCGCCGCCACCGGCAAGACGTGCCGGCGGAGGCTGCTCGCCCGTCATTTCGGCCTGAAGCCGCCGACCGGGAAGTGCGGCGCGTGCGACAACTGCACGAAGGCCGGCCCGTGGCGGCACGAGCGCATGCGCCCGCGCAAGAAGCCGCGCCGTCGCGCGCCCGAGACCGCGGAGCCCGAGGTCGACGCCGGCTTCCAGCGCGGCGACTGGGTGCGCGTCGGCCGGCACTTCGGCCAGGTCGTCCGCGTCGAGGGCACGGGCGACCGCGTCAAGCTCGTCGTCGAAAGCGCCGGCGACCTCAAGCAACGCGTCGTCGACCCGCGCCGAGCGCGCGTGACGAAAGTCGAGGATTCGGTGTGAGAAAACCCGTAACCGCTCGTCCGGCCGCCCAGTCAAGGGGCGGGGCGCCCCCACACGCCCCCTGGGGTGGGTGGGGGCTGGGGATGGTTGGTGGGCTCACTTGCCTCCTCGCGCTCCTCGCCGGCTGCGCCACGCCTCCGCAACAGCTCCTCGTTCCCGGCTCGCTTGCGGGCTGGCACGCGCTTCCCGGCGGAAGCTGGCGGTGGGAGGGCGACACGCTCGTCGGCCGCAGCTCGGCGAGCGAGACCCGGCACGGCCTCCTCGTCACCGACGACGTGTACTCCGACTTCGAGGCGCGGCTCGAGTTCCGCTCGGTCTCCGGCTGCAGCGGCTTCTACTTCCGGGTCGAGGAGGTCGGCGACACGACCGGCGTCGCGGGTTTCCAGGCGGAGGTGGAACCCAGCCTCGAGACCGGAGGGCTCTACGAGACCGCGGGCCGCGGCTGGGTCGTGAAGCCCGACCCCGACCTCGTCGCCTCGGTCTACACGCCGGGCGAATGGAGCGAGATGGTCGTCACGGCCGTGGGCGGCGACGTCGAGGTGCGTGTCAACGGCGTCGTCACGGCGCGCCTCGAGGCGGATTCGGGCCGCCGCGAGGGCCGCTTCGCGCTCCAGCTCCACGGGAGTCAGGACCTGCACGTCGAGTTCCGCTCGCTCGAGGTGACGCCGCTCGAGGACGGGTGACCTCCTAGACCTAGAGATCGGTCAGCGTCGTCTCCTCGCGGTTCGTGAAGAGGAGCGGCGATCCGACGAGCGCCTGCCAGTGCAGGGTCACGCCGACGAGGCTGGAAGTGCTGGGAGCGGGATAGGTCGGCGACGCTTGGCCGTCCGCAGCGAGCACGCCGAGCCCAACCACCACCGCGGCGCTGAAGTCGAGCCGTAGCGTCCCCAGGGGCGGAATCTCAACGCTCGCGGGGGTGGGCGAGACAGCGAGGATCCAACCCTCGTTCGGCGGGCCGTACACGTCCATCGTCAGCGGCTTGGCAAGTCGCGCGGGCGCGCGCCGGGCCACGTGCCGGCCGAGGCCGAAGTAGATCCGGCTCTCTACCTGCAAGGGGCCGAAGCCCCCGAGCACCGCGTCGTCGTCGCCGTCGCCGTCGAAGTCACCCGCGGCGATACCCTTGGTCCACTCGACCGCGATGGGGGACAAGCCCGCCGACGCGTCCACGTAGCTGCCGCCGCCGACGTTGAGGAACAGGCGGTTCGGCATGCCGAAAGAGGGGTGGCCCCCTCCGCTATGAACGACGTCGGGGTCCCCGTCCCCGTCGAAGTCGCCGAAGGCGACGGTCGCGTCGACGACGCCCGACGAGGAAAACCCCGGGTTCTGCGTGAAGCGACCGGCGCCGTCGTTCAGGAACATCCGCGTCGAGGAGATGACGTCGACGTCGCCGTCCGCGTCGACGTCGGCCACGTCGAGATCCTCGCCGCCCGACGTGGGCGGGCTCGGGCCGTTGGTGAACACCGCCGAGCCGTCGTTGACGTAATGGCGGTGGTTGCTCTGGTTCGCGAGCATCGCGTCGAGGTCGCCGTCCGCGTCGAAGTCCGCGAGAACGACGTCCTGAGAGTAGTCCGCGAACGCGTCGGGCAGGTTGCCCGAGGCGTCTGAGAAGACGCCCGTGCCGTCGTTCAGGTAGAGCCGTTTTGGATCGGTCGAAGCGTTCGCGACGATCGCGTCGGGGCGAGAGTCCCCGTCCAGGTCGCCGAGCGCGACCGCGCGCGAGAAGTTCGACTCGACCGGGAGCGCGCCCGCGGCGAGCGTGAACACGCCGCTCCCGTCGTTCAGCAGCAGGTGGTTCTGGAAGTTGTTCGCGAGCATCGCGTCGAGATCGCCGTCGCCCTCGACGTCGGCTAGGTCGACCCCGAAGAGATCCAGCGATCCGGGCAGTGCGGGCAGTCCGGCGCTCGCGTTGGAGAACTCGCCCGCTCCGTCTCCAAGATGCAGGTCGATGGTGATGAAGTAGACGGAGAAAAGGTCGAGCACACCGTCGCCGTCGACGTCGTCGATCGAGATACCGTGCGCCTTGGGGAGCGGCGGCAGCGGGTCGCCGAAGACGCCCGCTCCATCGCCGAAGTACAGCCGGTTCTGCCCGTCGTTGCCGAGCAGGGCGTCCGCGTCGCCGTCGCCGTCCACGTCGGCGAGGTCCACGGTGTGCGTCCGGTCGAGATTCGCCGGGAAGCCCGCGGTCGCGTCCGCGAAGCCTCCGCCGCCGTCCCCGAGGTAGATCCGCGACTGGCCTCCGTAGTCTCCGATCAGCGCGTCGAGGTCACCGTCGCCGTCCACGTCGGCCATCGACACGTCGAGGAAGAGCCCGCCGGCCGCGGGGAGGCCGCCCGAGGCGTCGTCGAACGTTCCAGTCCCGTCGTTGACGTACAGGCTCTCGCCGCTGAAGGCATCGGGGTCACCGTCGCCGTCGACGTCCTCGAGTGTCCAGGCCGAGCCGTCGGAGAACGGCGTGGCCGCGGCGCCGAAGGCGCCGGCCCCGTCGTTGAGGAAGACGGCCTCGCCCGTGGTCTTGGTGAACAGAAGGTCGGGGTCCCCGTCTCCGTCCACGTCGCCGATCGCGATCTTCTTCGTGCCGCCGGAGCTCAGGTTGCCCGCCGCGTGGGAGAAGAACCCGCCGCCGTCGTTCAAAAGGACCCGGTCGCCGAACATGCCCCCGTGGTAGTTGCCCACCACGGCGTCGAGGTCGCCGTCGGCGTCCAGATCGTGGAGCTCGACCGCCTGCGTGTGGTCGATCAGGGCAGGGAGCTTGATCACGTGGTACTGGAAGCTCCCTCCGCCGGTGTTGATGTAGAGGCGGTTCTGCTCCATCGTCGGACCGCCGAAGTAGTCGGCCTTGCCGAGCAAAGCGTCCAGGTCGCCGTCGCCGTCCACGTCGCCGAGCGCGATCGCGTTCGTCCGCGCGATCTCGCCCACGAACTGCGATGGCTCGTCGAGGAACACGCCGTTGCCGTCGTTGAGCGCCATGCGCGTCGGGCGGACCGAGTCGTCCTCGTTGCCGATCAGGAGGTCGAGATCGCCGTCGCCGTCGACGTCGCCGAGCTCGAAGTCCTTGGTCAGGTCGGAATCGCCCGGCAACGGCCGTCGCAGCTCGGCGAGGGTCAGTTGCTGGCCCGAGCAGAGGCCGGCAAGCGTGGACAGGCATAGAACCCGGAGAGCAGACCGCGAGAACGCCATCGCAAACACCTCCGTGGCTTCAGTATAGGGCTACCTCAGCCGGCGCGCCGGAGGAGCTCCCGCGCGCCGCCCTGAAAGAGCGTGGACGCCAGGATGAGCGTGCCGTACACGAGCGCCGCGCCGATCAAGAGCTCGCGCGGCTCTCTCCCGCCGCCGAGGGCGAGCACCGTCGCGGTGCCGACGAGCATCCCCGACGCCTGCATCGGCGCGCGCGCGCCGAAGATCCGGCCGCGCATGCCGGGCGGCACCTCCTCCTGCACGAGCGTCGTGTCGAGAACCATCACCGAGAAGATCAACGCGCCCGCGAGGGCCGCGAAGACGAGCGAGAGGAGGCGCGCCTCGATCAGGGCGTAGACCGGCAGGGCCGCCGTGAGGACGAGCAGCATCGCGACGAGCGTCCGCCCGAGCCGCGCGCGCTTTGCTACGCGTGGCACCAACGCGCCGCCGAGCATGCCGCCGACGCCGAAGGCCCCGAGCGAAAGCGGCACCCAATCGTCGGGGTCGCCGCCGAGAACCTCTTCGACGAAGGCGGGCAGCACCGGATACCACGCGCCGACGAAGCAGTAGGTGAAGAGGAAGTTCGCCGTCATGTAGACGAGCATCCGGTGCCCGGCGAGATAGCGCAGGCCGAGGCCGATCTCGCTCCAGAGCTCGCGCGCCCGCCGGCCGGGCTCGTTGTGGCGCGGCAGCAGGAGCTTCCAGAGGAAGAAGATCGCGAACGCGAAGCCGACCGAGTCGGCGATGAAGCAGCCGTTCTTGCCGATCGCCTTGATCAGAACGCCGCCGAGGATGGTCCCGGCCAAGAGGTTGATCGAGCTCGTGATCGTCGAGATCCCGTTCGCGCTGGCGAGGTCCTGGCGCTCGACGAGGTCCGGGATCGCGCTCTGCCGGGCGGGGTGAAAGACCGTCGAGATGGCGGAGAAAACCATCGCGATCCCGAAGAGCGGCGCGCGCGTCGGCAGGGTCGCGAGCCACGGAATCGCGAGGAGCAGCAGGCCCGCCGCGAGGTCGCACCCGATCAGGAGCCGCCGCCGGTCGAAGCGGTCGACCACCGCGCCCGCCACCGGGCCGAAGCAGAGCATCGGCAGCGTCTCGAGCAGCATGACGAAGGCGACCTCGCGCTTGGGATCGGCGCCCGCCTCGCGCGCCAGCTCGTGCACGAGCAGGATGAAGGCCATCCGCCCGACGTTCGAGCCGAGCTCCGAGATCGCGGTCGCGATCCAAAGCCGGCGAAACCCCGGCCGCGCGAGCACGCGGCGTTGGGCGTGGGTCAGCATGAGGCCTTCAGGCGGTCGGCCAGGCCGCTCTTGCGTTCGCGCTGATCCGCGTTGTCGATCGCCATGTTGAGCGCGCGCTGCGAGCCGACGAGCACCACGAGCTTCCGCGCGCGGGTCACCGCCGTGTAGAGCAGGTGCCGCTGCAGCATCACGTAGTGGTTGGTGACGAGCGGCATCACCACCGCCGGAAACTCGCCGCCCTGCGATCGGTGCACCGTGATCGCGAACGCCGGCTGCAGGTCCGCGTACTCGGACTTCGTGTAGCCGACGTGGCGCTCCGGGTAGCGCACCGTGATCCCGCTGCCGTCGGGCTCGACGCGCTCGATCCGGCCCATGTCGCCGTTGAAGACTTCCTTCTCGTAGTCGTTGCGCGTGTGGATCACGCGGTCGCCGGTGCGCCAGACCTTGCCGCGGTAGTGGATCTCGTGCCCGCCGGAGCCGAGCGCCTCGCGCAGGCTCGCGTTCAGGGCGTCGACGCCGCACTCGCCGCGGTACATCGGTGCGAGGACCTGCACGTCGCGGATCCAGTCCATCCCGAAGCGGCTGGGGATGCGCTCCGTCACGACTTCGACGAGCCGGGTCGCCGTGGCGGCGGCGTCGTCCGCCGGGAAGAAGAAGAAGTCGCCGCGTTTGTCGCCGCGCGCCGGGAACTCGAGCGCCTCGCCCTTCAGGATGTGGTGCGCGTTGCGGACGATCAGGCTGTGCTCCGCCTGGCGGAAGATCTGCGTCAGGCGGAAGCACGGGACCTTCCCGCTCGCGATCAGGTCGGCGAGCACGTTGCCCGCGGTCACCGAGGGAAGCTGATCCGGATCGCCGACGAGGATCAAACGCGTCGGAGGCTGCACAGCCTTCAGGAGATGGTGCGCGAGGATCACGTCGAGCATCGAGATCTCGTCGACGACGACCACGTCGGCTTCGAGCGGCTCGCGCGCGTTCCTTTGGAAGCGGCCGGTCTGCGGCTCGAACCCGAGCAGGCGGTGGATGGTCTTCGCCTCACGTCCCGTCGCCTCCGCGAGCCGCTTCGCGGCGCGTCCGGTGGGGGAGGCGAGTTGCACCTTCGCGTCCGCCTTCTCGGCGAGCGCGACGACGAGGCGGACGATCGTGGTCTTGCCGACGCCGGGGCCGCCGGTGAGGAGCGCGACGGGATGCCGCAGGAGGCCGATCACGGCCTCGCGCTGGAGCGGGTGGAGCTCGATGCCCGTCGCGCGCTCCTCGGCGAGAAGCTCCGCCTCGCCGGCGAGCGGCGTGCGCGGTCCCGACGCGAGCAGCGCTCGCAGGTTGTCGGCCAGGCCCGACTCGCTCGCGTGGAACATCGGGAGGTACGCGCGGTCCGGTTCTTCGAGCACGAGCTCCTGGTGGCGCACGAGCTCCTCGATCGCTTCGTCGAACGCGCCGGCGTCGGCGTCGCCGCGCAGGAGCTCGACCGCGCCTTCCACGAGCTCGCTCCGCGGCAACAGCGTATGGCCGTCGGCCGAAGCGGCGCCGAGCACGTGCAGGAGCGCCGCGCTTCTACGTCCGACCGCGTCGCGCGGAACGCCGAGGTTCTCCGCCACCTTGTCGGCGGTGTGGAAGCCGATGCCGGTTACGTCGTGCGCGAGCAGGTAGGGATTCGCGCGGATCCTCTGCTCCGCGTCGACGCCGTACTTCTTGATCACCGCTTCGGCCTGCCACGGGCCGAGCCCGAGGCCGAGCAGGAACGCGAAGAGCTCCTGCGAGCCGAGCTCGCTGCGGACGCGCTCCGCCAGGCTTTCGCGCACCGCCCGCCGCAGTCCGCGGACCTTCTTCAGTGCGTCCGGATCTTCGCGGATCACCGCGAGCGCGTTCGTCCCGAGCGCCTCGACGATGCGCTTCGCGAGGACCTCGCCGATGCCCTCGAACGCGTTGGACGACAAGTACCGCACGAGCCCCCCGGCGTGGAGCGGGCTGAGCGTCTCCGCCGCGTCGAACTCGAACTGTCGGCCGTGGGTGCGGTGCGATCCCCAACGTCCGGTCAAGCGCACCCGCTGGCCCTCGCCCGGCGCGGGGAGCGACCCCACCGCCGTCTCCCGGCCGCGGACCAGGGCCATGCTCTCCGGGTCCTCGTAACCCCTTTCCGGGAGGATCTTTAGAACCGTGTAGCGGCTCTCCGGGTCGTGGTAGGTGACCCGCTCGATCGTGCCCTGCAGAACCGATCCGCGTTCCGGCACGGGGGGGGCTCCGGAGCTCCGGTTCACCGCGGGAGGATCCCAGGCGGGCGCGCGCCGTGCCAGATTAAAGCTTGCTCCCCGTCGTCCCGGACCCATACTGGTCGCCCTTTTCGTGCCCGGGGCCCGGGGCCCCGCGTGCGTTGAACCCGCAACGAAAGCCACAGATCCCGCATGTCCGTCAAGGTCGAGGTCCGGTCGAACGAATCGCTGGAAGCCGCGCTGCGCCGCTTCAAGCGCCAGTGCAACTACAGCGGCGTCTTCCGCCTCGCCAAGGCCAACACGTGGCACGAAAAGCGCTCCGACAGGCGCCGGCGCGAGCGTCGCGAGCGCATCCGGACGATCCTGAAGGCGGCCCGCCGCCAGCGCTGGAACCAGCGCCGCGGGCGCACCTAGGCCGTTCGGGCCGCGCTCTTCCGGGAACGGGCTAGCCTGGAGGCTCGATGGGCCTCTTTCCGAAGGACCGCAACCTCGCCGAGCCGGCCGACCGCGTCGAGCTCGAGGTGCGCGCGAGCGACTACGGGCGTCCGGTCGACGAAGTCCACGTGCGGCTGGACGGGTTCCTCCGCCGCCACCTCCACTGGCGCTCGCGCAGCTCGATCCAGAACCTGATCCGCGACGGCTACGTCTTCGTCGACGTTCCGGTGCCCGACGACGAGTCGGCGCGCGAGGCCGTCGTCGAACGCCGGAGCTCGCGCAAGCTCCGTCACGGCTCGCGCGTCGTCGTCGTGATCCCCGAAGAGCTGCGCCTCCCGAAGGGCGAAGCGGACGGGAGCGACCTCGACATTCTCTACGAAGACGAGGAAGTGCTCGCGGTCGAGAAGCCCGCGGGCATGCCCGTCCACCCGAGCGGACGCCACGTCGCCGACACCCTCATCCAGCAGGTTCACGCTCGTTATCGATCCGGCAACGACGGGCTGAAGCTGCCGATCCGGCTCTGCCACCGGCTCGACCTCGAGACGAGCGGCGTCCTGCTCGTCGCGAAGGGCGACCGCTGCCACGCCCACCTCATGCGCCAGTTCGAGGACCGCAAGGTGGAGAAGGAGTACCTCGCGATCGTGTGCGGCTCGCCCGAAGCGGACGGCGGCGTGATCGACTTTCCGCTCGGGCAGAGCCGGACGAGCGACGTTCATCTCAAGATCGCCGTCGCGCCCGACGGGCAGCCGTGCAAGACCGAATGGCGCGTCGTCGAGCGAAGAGAGCACTGCACGCTGGTCTCGTGCTCGCCCCACACCGGCCGCCAGCACCAGCTCCGCGTCCACCTCGACGCGATCGGCCATCCGATCGTGGGGGACAAGCTCTACGGCGTGGATGAGAGCTACTTCCTCCGCCACGCGAAGGGCGAGCTTGGCCCGGCGGATTTCGCCGCGCTCGGCATGGAGCGCCACGCGCTCCACAACCACCGGCTGGTCTTCCGCTCGCCGGAGACGGGCGAGCGGCGCGAGGTCACGAGCCCGCTGCCCGCGGACATGCGGGCGTATCTGGACGGTCCGCAGCTCAGTAGGGTAGTGCACTGATTTCGGAGAACGGGTCCACCAACGAGCACCGAGCACTGCACCATCCCCTGGAGCCTATTGATAGACACTCGCGCTTTCGAACCGCCCACCACACAGCTAGCCTCACCCGCCAAACACATGCTGACCCGAGACGAAGACATTAGACGAGCGCTTCTCCCGCGCCTCGTTGCCTGGCATGGCGACGACGCTCTCATAGTTGAGGAACTTGGCCTTTGCCAGGGAGAGGCTCGCATCGATCTGGCGGTCGTATCCGATCGATTGCATGGGTTCGAAATCAAGAGCGATCGAGACACCCTCCGTCGTTTGCCCTCACAGGCCGCCTACTTTGGGCGTGTCTTCGACTTCGTGACGATCGTAACAACTGCGAGATACATCGACAGCGTCGTCGAGATGGTGCCGAAATGGTGGGGCGTGTCGGAGATGGGCGCCGACTTAATATGCCTTCACGAAGTACGACAACCCTCTCCAAACAGGAGTGTGGACCCGTCCTGCCTCGTACAGCTACTTTGGCGTGACGAAGCGTTAGAGAGTCTGGAAGCAATAGGGAAGGGCTTGGGGCTCAGAAACAAAGCGCGAGAGCAGATTTGGCGCGCCCTTGTCGATCATACCTGCATCGCCGAGCTTCGAGAGCTGGTTCGGCACCGGCTGACGTCCCGGCTTGTTTGGCGGTCAGCCTACGCCGCTTCTTCCTGAATCTGATGCAGCACCATCGTTAGGTGATGACTGGTGCCCACTTTTCTCCATGTCATCAGATTGCCTGGGCCGATCGAGTCGGCAGCGCATAGTGCAATGTAGCCGTCACCCCAACTGTAGTCCGCGCCTCTGAACTCTGAGTGGCCAACAAGCGTCCGAGCGAGTTCATGAAACTGAGCATGCTTGTACTTCTTGAAGCTCCCCCCTTTGACAATCAGCCATTCTTTGCGAAGTGTGTATCGA
>JANQEJ010000113.1 GCA_028278425.1 Planctomycetota bacterium
CGAGGAGGCGGTCCGCTGGAGCTTCGAATGGTCCGATGACGGAAGGACCTGGACGGAATCGACCGCCGAGCCAGGGGCCGAGACGCCGTTCGAGCGCCGCTTCCTGCGCGCAACGGTCCGCGTCGCCGCGCCGCGGGGCGGTGCGGTGCCCTTTGTGAGCGCCATGGGCTTCAAGTCGCGCCCGGTGGCTCGCCCCGCGTCGTCGGGCGAGCGAACCTGGGAGTGGCACGTGGGTCGGCTCTAGCTCTAGCCGTTCGACGCCGCGGCCGCGACGGCCGTGCGGGCGGTCGGGATCAGCTCGCCGTACCCGACCTCCTCGAGCCAGTCGTAGATCACGCCGAGCGGAGTCACGAGGCCCATGTGCGGCACGATCGTCGGCCGCAGCGCTCCGTGCGTGTAGATCTTCGAGAAGATGCCGAGCAGCTCGTGGGTGTTCGCGTCGAAGATGCCGCCGCCGGAATTCCCGATGTACGTCGGCGCGTTGATCATCCAGTAGCTGATGCCGTCCACGTTGTGGTTGTACGTGGAGATCTCGCCGGGCGTGGGAATCGGGTCGTTGCCGAGCGGGCAGCCGACGGCGTAGACGCGGTCGAAGATGTGGATGTTGCCGAGCCGCTCGCGGGTCGCGAGGGCGGCGCCGCACGGCGTCGGGTCGTCTGAGTCGAGGCGCAGGATCGCCACGTCGATCGCGGCGTCGTGCTCGAGGAGCTCGGCGGACTCGTCGTCGATCGTGCCGTCCTGCCGGTAGATCGTCACCGGGACCGGCAGGTCGAAGTCGCCCTCGATGATGTCGCGCACCACGTGCCAGGCGGTCAGGATGTAGGTGTCGAAGACGTCGTCGTCCGTTGCGCGCGGCCGCGACGCCAGGAGGACACCGCTGCCCACGCTGTTCTCGCCGGCCAGCATCACCGTCGGACCGACGAGGTCGTTCCACATCCCGAGAACGTCGCGTTCCGCGGCCAAGCTCGCGTGGAGCTCGTCCAGGCGTTCCCTGCTTTCGATCGCCGAGCGGGTGGCCGAGTCGACCATGCGGCTCAGGCTTTCCCAGCGCGTCGTGATCGCCTCGTCGCGCTCGGCGAAGCGCGCCTCCAGCGTTTCCGGCCCGAAGTTCGAGCTGTAGCGCTCGAGCGCCGAGAGGCTCGTGTCGTGGGCTTCGATCGTGCCCGCGATGTCGTCGAGCATCCGCTCGGTACCGTTCAGGCGGTCGGCCAGCTCGTGCGCGGTCTCCGCCTGCGTCTGCGCGCGGTCGAGCTCTTCGCGGATGCTCTCGAGCTCCGCGCGCACGCGCGCCACGTCGTCGGCGATCGCGCGGTTCCGCCGCGGCGCGTCCGCGACGCGCGACTCGAGCGTGTCCAGCCGTTGCCGCAGCCCTTCGAGGTGCTGTGTTCCCACCACGCCGGCGAGGCCGAGGGTGCCGACGCCTAGAGCGACGAGAAAAAGCTTCTCGATCAGGCTCGACTTCGTGGAGGGCATCGCGGGGAAGGGCGGTCGGGGGACGTCCGCGTTCCCGATATCGGCATCCGCCCGGGGCCGAATTCAGAGCTTGCGTTCTCCACACCGACGCGAGCCGGTGTGCAGAACCCTAAGTGCAGCTTCCTAAGGGGCTTGCGAGAGCTCTCCACCGGCCGTCCACAGGTCTTCCCGGGCTTGTCCGGGGCGGGGGAAGGCTACTGCTGGACCGCGACGTCGAGGATGCGGTCCCCGACCTGAACGGCGTCGAGCACGTCGCCCCCGGCGCGGAGCTGGCCGAAGATCGTATAGCGCCCGTCGAGGTGCGGCGTGGGGCGGTGGGTGACGAAGAACTGGCTCCCGCCGGAGTCGGGGTTCTCGTTGCGGGGCATCCCGAGGGTGCCGCGCACGTAGCGTCGCGGCGTGAACTCCTGCGGCAGCGCGGTTCCGTTCCAGGGCCTTCCCCCGTTTCCGTCGCCGCGGTAGTCGCCGCCCTGGATGACGAAGTCGGGCACGACGCGGTGGAAGATCAGCCCGTCGTAGTGATCGGTGCGGACGAGCTCGAGGAAGTTGTGCACGTGCACCGGCGCCTCAAGCGGGAAGAGCTCGAAGACCATCGTGCCTCGCGTCGTTCGCATCTCGACGACGGGATTGCGGCGGTAGCGCGGATAGCTTTCCCCCGGCAGCGGCGCGCGCGCCGGGCTCGACGCCGGAACCTCGACGGGCTTGTGGTTCAGCTCGAAGTCCTCGAGCAGGACGCGCTGCGCGACGCGGCGAACGTAGGGCTCGGTGTGGGATAGCGCCCTTTCGACCAGCCTGAGCGCGTCGTCGCCCCCGATCGCGCCCAGGTTCTTCAGCGCGTTGAAGGCGATCTCGGGCGCGATGTCGCCGGTGGCCTCCATCGCCCCGGCGAGCGGCGCGACGTCGCTCGCGTGCGGCATCTCCTGCAGCGCGATCACCGCCGCGAGGCGCATGCCGTTGTCGGGGTCGCGGAGGAGCTGGTGCAGCAGCGCGCGCGTTTCAGGTGTCGCGTGGCGACCGAGACCTCCGGCGGCGGTGACGGCGACGCGCGGGTTCTCGTCGCCGACGAGCCGGCGCAGAAGCGGGAAAGCGTTCGTCGTTTCGAGCTCGGCGGCCGCCTCGGCTGCCCCCGCGCGAACGACGGGGTCGGGGTCCTGAAGGAAACGCTCGACGGTCCGGGCTCCGTCCTTGGGGCGGAGGATCTTGGCAAGCGCGACGATCGCCGCGGCCCGCGCGGTCGACGAGACGTCGTGCGTGCCGCGCGTCAGCTTCGACACGGCATCGCTTCGGTGGGGGCCGAGGGCGTCGAGCTCCCGGAACGCGCCGATGGCCTCGAAGGCGGAGCGGCGGACGTGCGGGCTCGGATGCTCCGCCGCGCCCAGCAGCGCCGGCACCGCTTCGGCGACGCCGGTGCGGCCGAGCCCGATCGCCGCCTCGCAGGCGACGCGCCAGTCGCCGTCCTCCGTCGCGAGGCTCAGGGCGGCGATCGACGCCGCGTCGGGGGGAATCCGGGCCAGGCCGCGCACCGCGAAGATGCGCTCCAGGGTCACGCCGGAGTCGACGTACTCCAGGAAGGCCGGTCGCCCGCGCTCCGAGCCGCGGCGCTGCAACGCGTAGAGCGCCCGCCAGCGCAGCTCGGGCTGCACCTCCCTGCCGGGCCCCGGTCCGCCGGTTGGGCGCAGGACCTCGAGCAGCGCCGCGTCGGCGTCCGCCGCGTCCGGCCCCTCGGGCTCCCACAGGCCCATGGCGAGCACTGCGGCCTCGCGCACTTCGAGGTTCTCGTCCTGAAGCGCGAGCAGCACTTCACCCCGCAGCCCCGGATCGTCGAGCCGGCGCGACGCCTCCGCGACGCGCGCGCGCAGGCCCGGATCGGGGTCGTTGCGGTAGACCGCGAGGACGCCGCCGGCGATCGGATCGCCCCGCTGTCCGAGGGCGAAGGCCACTTGGCGGCGGACCGCCGGATCGGGATCTTCCATCGCCCGGACGAGCGCCTCGGTGACCTCCCGTCCGAACGCGGGATACGGGAAGCGGCCGAGGGCTTCCGCCGCCCGGTAGCGAACCAGCGGTTCGTCGTGTCCCAGGAGCTCGATCAGGCGCCCGCCGCTGAGCGAGCGTTCGTATGCGAGCTGCGCGATCTCGCGCAGCTCGGCGGAGATCGGGATCGAAATGGCGGCCCCTTGGACCAGCGGCACCTCTTCCGTCTGGCGTGAGCCGTCGGTCGAGCCGCAGCTCGCCGCGAGCGCGGCCAGGAAGAGCCCCGCTGCCGTTCCTCTCATCGCCATGCGTTCCGGGGCGGGTTTTCTCCCCCCTCCGGTTACTATGACGGGTTCCGAGCGGCGGAAAAAGCCCCGCCAAACCCTCTGGTTCCAGCCACCGTCATGAGCCCGAGCCCCATTCCCGAGATCCTGGAGGAGCTGCGCCAGGGCCGCATGGTCATCCTGGTCGACGACCCCTCGCGGGAGAACGAGGGCGACCTGACGATGCTCGCCGAGCTCGTCACGCCCGAGGACGTCAACTTCATGACGAAGGAGGCCCGCGGGCTGATCTGCATGCCGATGTCGGGGGAGGTCTGCGACCGGCTCGAGCTCCGCCCGCAGGTCGAGCGGAACACGAGCCGCATGGGGACCGCCTTCACCGTGTCGATCGAGGCCGCGGCCGGCGTCACGACCGGCATCAGCGCCGCCGACCGCGCCCACACGATCCGCATCGCGGCGAAGCCGGACGCCCAGCCCGACGACCTCGCCCGGCCCGGGCACATCTTCCCGCTGCGCGCCAGGGACGGCGGCGTCCTCGTCCGCGGCGGCCAGACCGAGGGCATCGTCGACCTCGCGCGGCTCGCCGGAGCCACGACGCACGCCGGCATCGTCTGCGAGATCATGAACGACGACGGTTCGATGGCTCGCATGCCGGAGCTCGAGGTCTTCGCGGAGCAACATGGCTTGAAGATCGCGACGATCGCCGATCTGATCGCCTACCGGCGCCAGCACGAGCGGCTGATCGAGCCCGTCGTGTGCGACGTTCCGCTGCCCACGCGCCACGGAACGTTCCAGGCGCACCTCTTCCGCTCGAAGGTCGACGGCAACGAGCACGTCGCCCTGACCGTGGGGATGCCCGGACCCGGCCTCGACGGGCCGCGCGAGGGGCTCGAGGAGCTCGTCACGGTCCGGGTCCACTCCGAGTGCCTCACGGGCGATTCCTTCGGGTCGCTCCGCTGCGACTGCGAGCCCCAGCTCCACCAGGCGATGGAGATCCTCGGGAAGGAGGAGCGCGGCGTGCTGCTGTACCTGCGCCAGGAGGGGCGCGGCATCGGGCTCGCGAACAAGCTGAAGGCCTACCGGCTCCAGGACGACGGGCTCGACACCGTCCAGGCGAACCAGGCGCTGGGCTTTCCCGCCGACCTGCGCGAGTACGGGATCGGGGCCCAGGTCCTTCACTACCTCGGGGTGCGCAAGATGCGGCTCCTGACCAACAACCCGAAGAAGATCCACGGGCTCGCCGGCTACGGGCTCGAGCTCGTGGACCAGATGCCGCTGGCGACCGAGCCTAACTCCATAAATATCAAGTACTTGGAGACCAAGCGCACCAAGCTGGGCCACATGCTGGAGGGGGCCTTCCCGGACCCACACTCGCCCGGCCTGACCGTAGAACCGCGGGAATAGACCCCTTCGGCCGGCGTCCGAGCCGGACCGATGGAAGCCATCTTGATGGAGCCTGCCACTTCCGACGACACCGAGCTGGTAAGGGAGACACTCGAAGGCAACCAGCTCTCCTTCCAGCTCCTGGTCGAACGGTATCAGGATCGGATCTTCGGCCTGGTGCGCCACTACACGCGCAACGCGGTCGAGCTGGAGGACATCGTCCAGGACACCTTCATCAAGGCGTTCCACAAGCTCTCGACGTTCCAGCACCAGTCGTCCTTCTCGACCTGGCTCTACCGGATCGCCGTGAACACGTCGCTCGACTTCCTGAAGCGGCGCGGGCGCAATCCGGTCCAGTCGGTCGAGGACCCCGAGCTCCTCGGGCCCTCCGGCCCCGCCGGGTCGGCGGACCGCCCCGGGCGCGAGCTGGCGGCACCCGACGCCGGGCTGGAGCGCGAGGAAATCGCGCGGGTCACCCACGAGGCGATGGACGAGCTCCCGGAGATCTTCCGGACGGTCCTGGTCCTGCGCGAGTTCGAGGAGATGGCGTACCAGGACATCGCCGATCTCCTGGGCATCTCCATCGGTACGGTCGAGTCGCGCCTCTTCCGGGCGCGGGCCAGGTTCAAGGAGGCGGTGTTGCGCCTCCATCCCGAGTTCGGACAGGATGGTTAGGTCCCCGAATGGGGGTTTCGAAGTGAAGCTGAACTGCGACAACGCCGGCACGCTGGTGCCGAGCTACCTCGACGGAGAGCTTTCCGAGGAACAGGCGAGCCCGCTGCGCCGGCACCTCTTGGAGTGTCCCGCGTGCCGCGAGGTGGCCAAGGACGCGAAGAATCTCAAGCAGTGGTTCGTCGCGGATCCCGCGCCCGACGTGCCCTCCGGTTTCGCCGCGCGCGTCGCGCGCCGCGCCTTCGCGGGTGACCCGGGCGTGCTCGAGCCGCAGGTGGCGGAGAGCGAGGCGACGATCCTGCCGTTCGTGCTGAAGGTCACCGCCGCCGCGGCGGCGGTCCTCCTGGTCTTCGCGCTCGCGATCCAGGTCCCGGACCGTCCCAACTCGTCCGAGCTGCAGGCCGACGACATGAACGGCTACATGAACGACATCCTCGAGCTGGAGGAGCCGCCGCTCGAGGAGCCGGACGAGGACGAGGCCTCCGAGGCTGACGGCCGGCGCCGATGAGCTCGGCCCGGCTGTGGATCTTGATCCTCGCGCTGACGAGCTTTCTGGCGGGGGCGGCCGGCGGCGTTCTGGGCGCGCGCCGCTTCGCACCCCCTGCCCCGGATCCCGGCCCCTTTGCCGACTACTGGGAGCTCATGGTCGAAACGTACGACCTGCCGCCGGATCGAGCCCGCAACCTGCGCGCGATCCTGTCGCTCTACCACGACGACCTGGAAGAGCTGAAGTCACGGCAAGTCGAAAGCCTCGAGCCCGAGCTCGTCCGCATCGGCCTGACGTGCCGACGTCGAATCAGCGACCGCGTCCTCACCGAGGCTCAGAGAGATCAGTTCGACTGGGAAAGAGCATTCCCCGTTCCTCAGTAGATCCATGGCCAAATCCTGCGGCATTCACATCGGGCAGCGGCGTTTCGAGGTCGTCGTTCTCGACGGAAGTGCGAAGAAGCACAAGGTGGTCTTCCAGCAGAGCGGCGACATCCCGCTCGGCGAGGACCCGATCACGTCGACCGCGCTCGCGATCAAGGAAGCCACCAAAGGCAAGAAGTTCCCGGGCGAGAACATCGGGCTGGCCGTCGACTCCGGTCTCGCGGCCTACCGGACGCTGAGCCTGCCCTTCGACGATCACTCGAAGATCGAGGACGTGATCAAGTTCGAGGTCGAGAGCCAGTTGCCGCAATGGGACATCGACGACGTCATCGTCGACTTCTTGACCTTGAACTCGACGCCGGGTGTCGAGTCGAATCTGCTCGTCACCGCGGTTCCGAAGGACCGGCTCGAAGCGCGGATCCGCGCCTGCGAGCGCGCCGGATTGGAGCCGTACGAGGCCGAGCTCGACACGACGGCCCTTTTCAATGCCGCCCAGCAGGCCGGCATCCTGAGCGACGACGGCGCCCAGGTCCTCGTGCACGTGGGAGACGCCTCCACGTCGGTCGTCGTGGTCGACGGTGGACAGCTCAACGCGATGCGCGCCATCCACACCGGCGCGGGGGTGACCGCTCCCGCCCCCGCGGAGCCCTCCGACGACCTGCTCGACGACGACGAGCACGAAGAGCGCGAGCCCGCGATGAACCCGGCCGCGATCGAGCAGCGCCGCCAGGAGATCGCCCGGCGCCTGCGGCGCGAGCTCGGCCGCACGATCTCCGCGGCCAGCACCCAGAACCCGATCGAAGCGGTCTACGTCACCGGCCTTCAGCTTTCCGGCCTGATGGACGAGCCGATCCAGGAGGTCCCCGTGAGGCCCTTCGAAGGCCTGCCCGGTGCCGACGCCGCGGACGAAGGCGGCGCGTGCGCGGTGGCCTATGGCGCGGCGCTGCGCCGCCTCGGCGGAGGGGTCCTCAAGGGGACGCTCCGGCGCGAGGAGCTGCGCTATTCCGGCAAGTTCGAACGCCTCGAGCTTCCGCTGGCCGTGCTGTCGCTCCTGCTCCTGACGATTCTCGGCGTGCAGTTGCTCATCACGAAGAGGGAGATCGGCTGGCGCGGCGAGGGGAGCCTGAGCACCGAGTGGCCCTGGTACGTCTTCTGGGAGAAGGGCGAGCGAGCGCCCCGGAAGGGAGATCTTCAGATCTGGCTGGAGGCTTCGAACGCCTTCATGTTCCCCAACCCGGACGACGAGTATCCGGGGCGTTTGAGCGCGCCCTCGGACGAGCTCGTCGCCTACCGCAAGCGCGCCGAAGCCGGATTGGATGAAGACCGCACGAAGATGGAGGAGCTCTTGAACATCAGGAGGCTCCTCGCGATCGACATCGACCGTTTGAAACGCGAGCTCGGCCAGATCAGCGAAGTCGAACAACCGCAGTCCGCGTTGGAGGGGCTGACCCTCGTGCTCGAAGTCATCGACGGCTTGGGCGAACAAGTAGGCCGCTTCGGTCTACGCGGCATGACCGCGAACACCAGTCAGGGCCGCTCCGGCCAGAACGACTACGTGCTCGTGAAGCTCGACGTGGATTTCTTCGCCAACGACGACGTGGTGGCGACCCGGCACTACAACGACTTGGCCAACGCGCTCGAGGCCGAGCGGTGGTGCCAGGATTTCGAGCGCAAGCCGACCAAGCCGATCGAGGGAGGCCAGGGCATTTACGCGGACGGGATCACGATCCAGGTGGACGTGTCCAAGGCGCCGAAAGAGGAAGGCTGAAGATGAAGTTCCTGAGCGACCTGAATTTTCCGCGGGTGGTCATTCTCGGCTCCCTCCTCGCTTCCGCGGTGACGGGCTACTTCGTCTACGTCAACAAGGCTCGGCTCACCCAGCTCAAGCAAGACGTGAAGAACGCGCCGGGCGTCGTGCGGGACATCCAGATGGCCGCGCTGGAGCTCGAAGGTCTGCGGGAAGCGGCCAGCCGCGAGGGCCTCAAAGGAGAAGGCGACCCCGAGTTCTACATCCGCACGATCGCTCAGGCCGAGAACGTCGACATCGGCCAGGTGGAGGTCTTTCCCTCCACCAGCGTTCCGGCTCGGGGCGTGGAGGATCGCCGCTACAAGGTCAAGCCGGCCGAGAAGACGAGCTACTTCCGTCGCGGCTCGATCGCCAACTTTCTCTACAAGCTCGAAGCGGACAGCCGTCGCGTCCGGGTTACCCACGTCAAGATCGAGCCCCACGAGAAGCTGAAGCCGGGGCAGATCGGCAAGGACTTCTGGAAGTTCGAGGCGGAGATCACCTCGCGGCAGGCGGTCGCGACGAATTAGAGCTCAGCGCAGACCTTCGCCCGTGTAGCTCTCCAGCTTCACAACCTCGCTGAGCGCGAGCCGCCCCATGCGTGGGCGCATCTCGCCGACCTCCTTGCCGAGGACGATCAGCATCACGGGAAGGACGCCGTCCTCGAGCTCGACCAGCTTCGCCACGGCCTGCGGGTCGAAGCCGATCATCGGGCCGGTCGCGAGACCCATCGCCTTGGCCGCGTACATCAACGTCATCGCGGCGAGCGACGCGCTGCGGATGCTCTCGTCGCGTTGCATATCCGGCTTCCCGGCGTAAACGCCGGAGATCGTCCCCAGCATGCGCTCGCGGATCTCGGCGGGAGCCTCCTCGTAGATCCGCTCGGCGTCCTCGTGGGCCGCGAGCTTCGCGCAAACCACGACGACGGCCGAGGCGGCGCCGACCTGCGGTTGGTTGAAGGCGGCTTGTTGGAGCCGCTCCTTGCGCGATCGGTCGCGTACGACGACGAAGCGCCAGTGCTGCAGGTTGAAGGAGGAGGGGCTGAGCACGACGAGCTCGAAGAGCCGCTTGAGAACGTCGTCGCTTAGCTCGTGCTCGGGGTCGTACCGCTTGACGCTGCGACGCGCGCCCGCGATGCGTTCAAAGGCTTTCAGGTCGCTCATGCGCGCAGGATAGCGCGCGTGCGAGCGACCGCTAGGAGCCTGTCCGATTAGTCCTCGCTCTGGTGAGACTCGGGATCGGAGCGGGACCGGAGTTGGATCAAGCTCCCCCGACGAGCCGTGCGCTGATCAGCT
>JANQEJ010000195.1 GCA_028278425.1 Planctomycetota bacterium
CCGACCGATGGGAGCGAACGGTCTGCCTCCACCTCGTGAGGTTCCCACACCGAGGATGTCCCACTCCGCTCGCTCACGCTCGCTCCGCGGGACGTCACCCCGGAAGAGCCGATAGACCGCCGCCTGCGGCGGCTGACGGACATGCTCGCTCCGCTCGCGGTCCTCACGCGTCAAAGCGGCCCGAGGACGGGCCACTTTTCCGCGGGCTCGCGCAGTTGCGCTCGCGGGGCGGCGCTGAGGGAAGCATCGAAACCGGCAAGCACCCCCGCACCGCCGTCCCGAACGGAGCCGAGCGCCGCCCCTTCCACCTGGTCGACCGCAGCGAGAGCGTCACCGACCGCACCGCAGCGGTTCGGCGAGACCGTCGCTTTCACCCGCCGGCCAATACCTCGTCGGCGGCGGTCAGAAGCTCCTCCAGCCCCTCCTCGGTGTGGTCGCCCATGTGTCCGATCCGGTACGTCTCGCCCTTGAGCGGGCCGTAGCCGTTCGAGATCACGTAGTCGCGCGCCTTCAAGCCGTCCACCAGCTTCGCGACGTCGACGGGACCCGCCCGCAGGCACGAGACCGTCGGCGAGCGCCAGCCCTCCGCGGGGAACGGCTCGCACCCGTGACCCGCCGCCCACTCGAGCGTTCGCTCGCGCATGCGCTCGTGCTTGGCGAAACGTTCCTCCCAACCCGCGGCGGTGATGTCCGCGAGCTGCTTCGCCAGCGCCCGGTAATGCGGGATCGACGGCGTGACCGGCGTCTTGCGCGCTTCGTGGCCCTCGAGCGTGCGCATCGGGTCCAGGTACCAGCTTCGGCGCTCGAGCCCCGACGCCCGCTCCGCGTAGTTCTCCGAGACGCAGAACACCGTGATCCCCGGCGGAAGCGCGAAGGCCTTCTGCACGCCGGCGAAGGCGAAGTCGCAGCAGTTGGTGTCGAAGTCCACCGGGCCGCCGGCAATGTAGCTCACGACGTCGCAGAGGAGCAGCGTGTCCGGGAAGGCCTGGAGGACGTTGGAGACGTGCTGGATCGGCGTGTAGACGCCGGTCGAGGTTTCGTTGACGACCATCGTGACCGCGTCGAAGGGGCCGTCGCGGTCGAGCTTGTCGGCGAGCGTCGAGTCGTCGACCGCCCGTCCCCACTCGACCTCGAGCGCGACCGCGTCCTTGCCGATCGTCTCGGCGATCTGGAACCAGCGCTTGGCGAAGGCGCCGCCGACGATCGAGAGGACGCGCTGGCCCGCGCCGTGGAGGGCGGCTTCCATCATCCCGCTCGCGCTGTGATTGCCGACGCCGACGCGCGCCGTCGAGTCGTCCCAGAGCCCGAAGGCGAGCTTGAGACCGGGGTCGAGGCTCGCGACGAGGTCCGCCATGTCGGACGAGCGGTGACCGATCATCGGACGCGCCATCTCGGCGGCGATCGCGGGACGGACTTCGGTGGGGCCGGGGATCCAGAGCATGGGGAGACTTTGTCAAACGAGGCCCGCGTCATCGAGCTCCGCGGGGGTCAGAAGGAGCGGCGCGAGGGCGAGGAAGTCCGGCGCGGCGCAGGTCACCGCGGCCTCGGCGAAGACGAGACCCCGGCGCTCGACGCCGCCGAAGGCGACGAAGCGCGCGACCTCGCCGGCGGCTTCGAGGTCGGTGGCTCCGTCGCCGACGAGCGCGACGGCCCCCGGCGACGTCGCGGCGAGGGCTCGGACGACCTCGACCTTGCCCCCGGCTCGCGCCAGGGGCGAGGCTTCGTCGAAGCCGGCGTAGCTGCCGTCCGGTGCGAAGGAGAGCTCGACCGCGAAGACGTCCTCGGGGCCCAGACCCAGGGCCTCGCCGAGCCGGAGCACGGCCGAGAGGACCCCGCCCGAGACGATCGCGACGCGTTTGCCGAGCTCGCGCAGGGAAGCGATCAGGCGTCCCGCGTTCGGGAGCTGCGTCGCCACGTAGCGTTCCCCGACGGCTTCGACCTCGGCGCGCGTCGGGCGGATGAGCTCGAGGCGCCGGCCGTAGACCTCCTCGAGCGGGACGATCCCGTTCATCGCCTGGTCGGTCAGGGTGGCGAGCTCGGCCTCGTGGCGGCCGGCGAGCCGCGCGAGCTCCTCGATCCCCTCGATCGTCGAGAGCGTGGAGTCGCAGTCGAAGACGACCGTGCCGTAGGGGGGCGGTGCGTCCGGGACCGGCATCGTTCAGAGGTGGATGAGCTCGACCGCGTGGATCGGCTCGAGCGCGGCGATCGCCTCGATCACCTCGGGGCCGGGCTCCTCGTAGAGCGTGAGGAAACCGGCCGCGAGCCCGCCGCCCTCTTCGGCCGGCGGACCGAGCTCGATGCGGCGGATGTTGACGCCGTGCTGCCCCAGGATCGTGCCGATCTGCCCGACGACGCCCGGCGCGTCCGCGTGGCTCGTGATCAGGAGCGGGCCGCGCGGCGGCAGGTCGAGGTGGACGTCGTCGATGCGGACGATGCGCGGCTCGCGGCCGAAGACGGCGCCGGTGATGAGATGCGACTCGCCGCCGGCGGGCGCGGAGGCGCGCACCTTGATCTGCCCCTGGCGGTAGTACGGGTCGTCCTCGCGGCTCTCCAGCACGCGGATGCCGCGCTCGCGCGCGATCTGCGGCGCGTTGACGAAGTTGACGCCGAGCTGGAGCGTGCGCCGCAGGCAGCCGACGAGGAGCGCCAGGCGCAGGTGCTCGATGTCGTGCTGGACGATGTCGCCGCCGACGGTCAGCTCGAGCTTTCGGATCGGGCCGTCGAGGCGCTGCGCGAGGAGGCTGCCCATCTTCTCGGCGAGCAGAAGGAAGGGCGCGATCTCGGCGATGGCCTCCGCGCCCAGCGCCGGCGCGTTGACCGCGTTCTCCGCGACGCCGTCCAAGAGGAAGTCGGCGATCTGGGTGGCGATGTCGGCCGCGACGCGCTCCTGCGCCTCGGACGACGACGCGCCGAGGTGGGGGGTGAGGATCACGTCGTCGCGGGCGAGGAAGGGGTGGTCGGGCGCCGGCGGCTCGCTCTCGAGCACGTCGAAGGCCGCGCCCGCGAGCCGTCCCTCGACGAGGGCGTCCAGCACCGCCTCCTCGTCGACCACGCCGCCGCGCGACGCGTTGATCAGGCGCGCGCCGGGCTTGACGCGCGCGAGCTCCTCCCAGGAGAGGAGGCCCCGCGTCGACTCGGAGAGCGGCACGTGGAGGGTGATGAAGTCCGCGGTGGCGAGCAGGTCCTCGAGGTTGGTCAGGGCGACCCCCGCGAGCGGCGCGCTCTTGCCGGCGTCGGCGAGGAACGGGTCGTACGCCACTACGTTCATCCGCAGCCCCTGGGCGCGCTCGGCGACGATGCGGCCGATACGGCCGAGGCCGATCACGCCGAGCGTCTTGCCGGTGAGCTCGGTGCCCATGAGCCCCTTCTTCTTCCACTCGCCGCCGCGCACGCGCGCGTTCGCGCGGGGGACGTGACGCGCGAGGGAGCAGAGCAGCGCGATCGCGTGCTCCGCCGTGGTCGTGGCGTTGCCGGTCGGCGTGTTCATCACGACGACGCCGCGCTCGGTCGCCGCCTCGCAGTCCACGTTGTCGACGCCGATCCCGGCCCGCCCGACGACGCGGAGCGCGTCCGCGGCCTTGATGACCCGCCGCGTGATCTTGGTCGCCGAGCGCACGACCAGGGCGTCGACTCCGGCAACCGCCTCGACGAGCTCGTCCTCGTTCATCCCGACGCGGATCGCGGGCTCCAGGCCGCGGCGGCGGAACACGTCGAGCGCCGCGGGGTGAAGCTCGTCGCAGATCAGGATGCGTGCCTGGGCGGGGTCGGCCAACGCTACTCCTTGAGCGCCGCCCGCACGAGCAGCTCGAGGTCGTTCCGGTCGACGTGGCGCGCGGCGCCTTCGACGCTCCGCTGCGCCTCCTTCTCCGTGTAGCCGATCGACGTCAGCGCCTGGACCGCGTCGGCCATGGCGGCCGAGCGCCCGGAGGGCTGCGGCACGATCACGCCGGCGATCTCGGCGCCGAGGCGCGGCGCCTTGTCGCGCAGGTCGAGCAGGATCTGCTCGGCGGTCTTGCGCCCGACGCCCCGGATCGCGACGAGCGACCGGGAGTCGTTCTCGAGGATCGCGTCGAGCAGGCTCGCGGTGGAGAGGCCGGAGAGGATCCCGAGCGCGAGCGCCGGCCCGACGCCGCGGACGACGAGCAGCGCGCGGAACCACTCGCGCGTCTGCAGGTCCGGGAAGCCGTAGAGGAGGTGCGCGTCGTCGCGGACGACGAGATGGGTCCAGACGCGGTTCGTCTCGCCGTGCTTGAAGTGGGCGCCGACGGGTACCGCGACGTCGTATCCGACGCCGCCGACGTCGACGACGACCCGCGCCGGGCCGCGTCGTTCCAGGCGGCCTTCGAGGTAGTCGTACACCGGAGTGGAGCTACTCGCCCTTGAGCTTCAGGTTGAGGTCCGCGAGCGTGGAGCGCAGCTCCTGCAGGGACGTCTGGCCGAAGTTCGGCATGCCGAGGAGCTCCTCGGCGGAGTGCTTCGTGACGTCGCCGGCGGTCAGGCAGCCCAGCGCCTCGACCGTGCGGCGCGCGCGGATCGAGAGCTGGAGCTCCATGATCGGCTTGTTCATCACGTCGGCCTGCTCGCCGGTCTGCGGGCGGCGCGAATGGGCCTCGATGCTGGCCACCGCCTCCTCGCGCGGCATGCCGAGGCGCAGGCCCTTCGAGTGCAGGATCTCCTTGATCTCGGTGAGGGAGGTCTCGCCGAAGTTCTTGTAGGAGAGCAGCTCCTGCTCGGTGCGGCAGACGAGGTCGCCCAGCGTCTGGATCTGCATCTTGTTGAGGCAGTTGCGGGCGCGCACCGAGAGCTCGAAATCGGTGATCGGGATGCGCAGGATCTGGTTGAGGCGGTCCTCCTTCCGCTCCAGGTCCTCGTCGTAGTACATGTCGATCCCGGCCCGCGCGTCCTGGAGGTAGAGGCGCGCCCGCTTGTTGGTGGGATCGTTGTTGACGACGATGTCGTAGCAGGCGGCGGCGTCCTGGTCGCGCCCGGCGTCCTCGTAGAGCACGCCGAGGTTCATCAGGACCCGGCGGTCCACCGGCCGGAGCTGCACCAGCGTCTCGTAGTAGGCGATCGCCTCCTCGTCGAGGCCGCAGCGCTCCGCGAGGAGCGCCCCGTGGAACCCGTTCTCGCGGTGGGTGGGGTCCGCCTCGAAGCCCGCGGCGTAGTGGTCGAGCGCGCCCTCGAAGTCGCGGCGCAGCTCGGCGAGGCGCCCGGCGAGGTAGCTGCCCTCGACGCTCTCGTGGAACGTGTCGGGGGCGCCGTCGAGCTCCGTCTCGACCCGCGCGATCGCGGGGCCGGGGTCTTCGTCGCCGAGCTTCTGCAGATCGCTCTCGAGGACCGCGAGGAGGTAACAGCCCCGCGGGCGCGGCTCCTGGGGGTAGGCGTCGCTCAAGCGCTTGAAGATGGGCGCCGCCTCGTCGTAGCGCGACGTCGACATCAGGGCCTGGCCGCGGGTGTAGGCGGCGACGTCGTCCTGCTCGTAGCTCGCGAGCTGCTCCACGCAGCGGTCGTACCGGCCGAGGATCCAGTAGCCGAGCCCCTTGCGGCGGCCTTCCTCGCCGGTGTCGCCCAGGGCGTCCACCTGCTTCTCGAAGCCGCGCACCCGGGCGGAGGTCTGGTAGGCGAGGCTCTGGCCCTCCTCGAGCACCGCGAAGCTCGGGTTCTCGACGCCCTTCAGGTCGAAGCCGGGGTCCTCGACCTGCGGTGGCGCGGGCGGAGGCTCCGGGAACGGCACCGCGGGCTCCTCGGTGGCGACGGCGGCCTCGGTCCCGTCGGACCGGCCGTCGGGGTGCTCGGTGTCGGAATGGACGTCGTCTTGGGGCTCGATCTCGTCAGCGCTCATCGGGGTGGAGACGGACATACGTCGGACGTCTGGATCGGGTCGAAACGGAGGCTCGTCGCGGATTCCGGGCGGCGTTCCGCGAGTCCGCCCGGCGAGCAAGGGCGAAGATCCTAGGGCCCCGCTTGGGTCGCGTCAAATGCGCGCGTACCTTAGATGCAATGGACTGCATCTTCTGCAAGATCGCCGCGGGCGAGATCCCCTCGGAGCGCGTTTTCGAGGACGAGCTGACCCTCGCCTTCCGGGACATCCAGCCGCAGGCGCCGAGCCACGTCCTCGTGATCCCGAAGACCCACCTGGCGTCGCTGGACGGGCTGGAGGACCCGGGCCTGGCCGGCGCGCTCCTCACCGCCGCCGCGCGCGTCGCGCGGGACGAGGGCCTGGACGGCGGTTGGCGCCTGATCGCCAACACGGGCTCCGACGGCGGGCAGGAGGTGGACCACCTGCACCTGCACGTCCTGGGCGGGCGTCCCCTCGGGCGGATGCTCTCGAGCTGAGCCGGTGGACCACCTCGTCGTCGAAGGAGGGGTGCGGCTCGACGGCACCGTCGAGGCGCGCGGCGCTAAGAACGCCGTTCTGCCGGTGCTCGCGGCGTCGCTTCTGACCGACCGGCCGCTGGTCGTGCCGAACGCGCCGCGGCTCGCCGACGTGGACACGATGGCGGGGATCCTGCGCGCCCTCGGCTCGCGCGCCGAGCGGCGCGAAGACGGCGCGGTCGAGGTGTGCTCGGACACGATCCAGAGCGAGGCCCCCTGGGAGCTCGTGCGCAAGATGCGCGCGTCCTTCGGCGTGCTCGGTCCGCTCCTAGCGCGCACGGGCCGGGCGGAGGTGAGCCTCCCCGGCGGCTGCGTTTTCGGCGTGCGCCCGGTGGACGTTCACCTGAAGGGCTTTCGCGCGCTCGGCGCGCGCGTCGAGATCGAGGGCGGCAACGTCGTCGCGCAGGCGCCGCCGGGCGGCCTGATCGGAGGCGAGGTCTACCTCGGCACCTCCTTCGGCTCGTCGGTGGGCGCGACGATGAACGTGATGCTCGCCGCCACGCTGGCGCGCGGCGTCACGACGATCCAGTGCGCGGCCTGCGAGCCGGAGGTGACCGACCTGGCCGACTGCCTGGTGGCGATGGGGGCCAAGATCCGCGGCCAGGGCTCGCCGACGATCGAGATCGAGGGCGTGGACGAGCTCGGCGGCGCGACGCACGCGGTGATCCCCGACCGGATCGAGGCCGGGACCTTCCTGATCGCGGGGGCGATCACCGGCGGACGCGTGCGCGTCGCAAACTGCCGGCCGCTCCACCTCGGCTCCTTGCTCGACTGCTTCTGGCGCGCCGGCGTCCCGGTCGAGCGCGGGCGCGACTGGGTGGAGGTCCGCCCGCCCGAGGGCGGGCTGCGGCCGACCGACGTCACGACGCAGGCCTATCCGGGGTTTCCGACCGACCTCCAGGCGCAGTGGATGGCGCTCATGACGCTCGCGCGGGGCGTCAGCCTGGTCACCGAGCGCATCTATCCGGATCGCTACATGCACCTCGCCGAGCTCCTGCGGCTCGGGGCGCGGATCCGCCGCCAGGGCACGACGGCGGTCGTCGAGGGGACGCCCCGGCTCTCGGGCGCGAACCTCACCGCCTCGGACCTGCGCGCGTCGGCGGCGCTAGTGCTCGCGGGGCTCGTGGCGGACGCCAAGACGGAGGTGCACCGCGTGTACCACATCGACCGCGGCTACGAGCGGATCGAGGAGCGGCTCCAGAGCCTCGGCGCGCGGATCCGCCGGGTTTCCGACGGGTCCCAATAGAAGAGCCGGCCCGCGCGCCTGCCAACGCGCGGACCGGCTCAGAGACTTCCGCTCACAGGAAGTAGTAGAAAGCCAGTCCCAGGAGGCCGGCCGTCAACACCAGGATTCGTTGGCTGTTCGTCATCGGGACACCGCGCGGAGTCATCGCTCCCTACGGACCGGGGTAGACGCCGTTGGAGGACGTTTTCTTCGGGGGAATTGGAGAAAAGGCCCCGCGGGTTAGGATGCCCAGTGGTCCGATTCACGCCGCTGGGACGTGCCCCAGCGGCGTGAACCGAGCCACTAGCTTCGATCCATGTTCGAGACCCTGACCAGCCGGCTCGGCGACGCCTTCTCCTCCCTGCGTGGCAAGCGCGAGCTCACGGAAGAGAACGTCGACGAGGGCCTGAAGGCGGTCCGCGCGGCGCTGCTCGAGGCCGACGTCCACTTCCGCGTCACCAAGGCCTTCGTCGACCGCGTCCGCGAGGAAGCCCTGGGCGCCAAGCTCGTCGCCGGCGTCGATCCGTCCGATCAGTTCGTCCACGCGGTCCACACCGCCCTGGTCGAGCTGATGGGGCCCGAGGACGCGCGGCTCTCCTTCGAGAAGTCCGGGCCCACCGTGATCCTGATGGCGGGCCTCCAGGGCGCGGGCAAGACGACGACCTGCGCGAAGCTGGCCCGCCACCTGCGGGACAAGCACGAGCGGCGACCGCTGCTCGTCGCCGCCGACATCAAGCGGCCCGCGGCGGTCGAGCAGCTTCGGGTGCTCGGCAAGCGGCTCGGCGTCGAGGTCTTCCACGAGGAGGGGATCGGCGCGCCCGAGGTCTGTCGCCGCGGCGTGGCGCACGCGCGCGCGAGGGGGCTCGACACGGTGCTGCTCGACACCGCCGGGCGCCTGCACGTGGACGAGGAGCTTATGGCCGAGGTGGCCGAGATCGCCGCGGCCACGAAGCCGACGAACCAGGTGCTCGTCGTCGACGCGATGACCGGCCAGGACGCGGTGCGCTCGGCGCAGGAGTTCCACGACCGCCTCTCGCTGACCGGCGTGATCCTGACCAAGCTCGACGGCGACGCGCGCGGGGGCGCGGCGGTCAGCCTGAAGGAGGTCACCGGCTGCCCGATCCTCTTTCTCGGCACCGGCGAGAAGATCGAGGATCTCGACGCCTTTTCCGCCGAGCGGATGGCGGGGCGCATCCTCGGGATGGGCGACGTGGTCGGCCTGGTCGAGACCGCCCAGGAGAACATCGACGAGCGCGAGGCCCAGGCGGCCTACGAGAAGATGGTCCTCGGGAGCTTCACCCTCGAGGACATGCTCGCGCAGCTCCGGATGATCCGGAAGCTCGGCCCGATGAAGAAGGTGCTCGGCATGATGCCGGGCATGGGCGGGCTGATGGACCAGGTCGACGTGGACGACCGCCAGATGAACCGCCTGGACGCGCTCTTCACCTCGATGACGCCGAAGGAGCGCCTCCACCCCGAGATCCTGGAGATGAGCCGCCGCCGGCGCATCGCCCGCGGGGCGGGGCAGGAGGTCTCCGCGGTGAACGACCTGCTCAAGTCCTTCAAGGCGATGAAGCAGGTCATGAAGCAGATGAACAAGCTCGGCCTCGGCTCGAAGATGGGCGCCAAGGGCAAGAAGGAGGCCCTGCGCGGCATGTCCGCCGACGGGGAGCTCGCCGCCGACGGCGGCGGTCTCCTGGGCGGCCTCGGCGGGCTGGGCGGCCTCTTCGGCGGCGGCGGGGGGCCCGGCGGCGGCCCGCCGGACCTCGGCAGCCTCCTGGGCGGCGGTCCGCGCCCGATGGGCAGCTCGGCCACCCGCAAGCGGGGCTCGAAGCGGAAGAAGAAGCAGAAGAAGGGGCGAAAGGGCAGGAAGAGACGCTAGCGCCGAGATCGAAGCCGTCGGAAGCCGGAACGTGCTTGCGACCGTCCCGATCGGGGCACTAGACTCTTCGGCCCGATTTTTTGGGCCCCTGCCCGTTCCCAGGAAGGAAGACCACCCGCACCGATGGCCGTCGTCATCCGCATGAAGCGCACCGGGCGCAAGAACGCCCCCTGCTACCGCATCTCCGTGGCCGACCGCCGCTTCCCGCGCGACGGCCGCACGCTGGAGACCCTCGGGGTCTACGACCCGATCTCTCCGGTGCCCGACCTGCGCCTGAAGCTGAACGTCGAGCGCGCGCGCCACTGGGTCGAGAAGGGTGCCCTTCCGAGCGACACGGTCCGCTCGATCTTCCGCCGGGAGGGCGTCTACGACGGCCTGCCCGAGGAGAAGAAGAAGCGCGACCGCGCGGGCCGCAAGCCCAACGCGAGCAGCGTTCGTAACCGCGAGGCCAAGAAGGCCCGCGGCGAAGCCAAGAAGGCGCGCCACGCCGAGCGCGTCGCCGCACGCAGGGCGGCGAAGAAGGCCGCCGCCGAGGCGGCCGCCGCGGAGTCCTGATCCCGTACCCCGCCCCGCGGGCCCGCCCGCGGGGGAGCACAGCGTCCGACCGGAGAGTCGCGTGAGCGAGAAGTCCGACAAGCTGGTCCAGCTCATGGACCGGATCCAGCCGAGCTGGACTCCCCCGAAGCCGCTGGAGGAGGCGACCCTCATCGAGCAGGGGCTTCTCTGCGTTCTCACCCGCACCCTGACGGAGGCGCAGGCGAGCCAGACGGTGCGCGCGCTCCGGAACGCCTACCCCGACTGGAACGAGCTGCGGGTGACGCAGGTCCAGGACTTCCGCGAGCACGTCAAGAGCAAGAGCAACGACGCGGCCATCCAGACGGCGCGCAACGTGAAGGACTACCTGCAGGAGGTCTTCCAGAACAACCACGGCTTCGACATCGAGTTCCTCCGCGAGGACGCCGTCCGCGCCCACAAGTTCCTGCTGGAGCTGCCCTTCCTCGGCGGCGCGGCGGCCCACTACCTCTTGATGGTCGCGGCCGAGGGCCAGCTCCCCGTCAGCCCCGGCATCGTGCGCGTCCTGGACCGCGTGGGCCTGATGGGGCGGACGCAGTCGATGAAGAAGGCGCGCGAGCGGATCGACCCGCTGGTGCCGGAGAGGCGCCGGTCCGACTTCGCCTCGCGCTTCGGCGAGGTCGTCGACCGCTGGTGCGACTCGCGCAAGCCGAGCTGCTGGGAATGCCCGCTCGTCGAGGTGTGCACCTTCGGGAAGCGCGTACACCGCGAATGGAAGGCGCAGCAGAAGCGTCTCGCCATCCAGCGCAAGAAGGAGCAGCAGCGTCTAGAGGTCCTGCGCAAGCGCGAGGACGCGCGCCGCGAGCGCGAGGAGGCCCGGGCGCGCAAGCGCGCGGAGGCCGCCGCGAAGAAGCTCGAGCGCGAGAAGGCGCGCAAGCGGCGCGAGGAGGAGCGCGTTCGGAAGAAGGCTGAGGCCGAGAAGAAGAAGCGCGAGCGCGCAGCCGAGGCCAAGCGGAAGGCCGAGGAGATGAAGCGCGCCGAGGCGAAGCGGAAGGCCGCGGCGAAGAAGGCCGCCGCCAAGAAAGCCGCGGCGAAGAAGAAAGCCGCCGCGAAGAAGAAGGCCGCGGCCAAGAAGAAAGCGGCGGCCAAGAAGAAAGCGGCGGCCAAGAAGAAAGCCGCGAAGAAGAAGCCCGTCAAGAAGCCGGCGAAGAAGACGACCAAAAAGAAGCCCGCGAAGAAGAAACCGGCCAAGAAGAAGACGACGAAGAAGAAGCCGGCCGCGCGGAAGAAGCCGGCGTCCAAGAAGAAGGCCGCGAAGAAGCCGGCCAAGAAGAAGACGACGCGCCGGCGCCGCTAGTGTCCTGAATCAGAAGTTCGACCACACAATGCACGCCTCTCAGCACCCATGGCTTCGTTGCACCTCCTAGCTTTACTTACGAGTAAGGCGTCGTCGGTGCGCCTTGCCCTGCGCACTGAGAGTCGCACCTTGTGCGCCCGAACTTCTGACTCAGAACACTAGTTGGGCGGATGATCCTCCTCGCTTCCGCCTCGCCCCGACGGCGGATGCTCCTCGCCGAGGCGGGGCTCGCCTTCGCGGTGGAGCCGCTGGACGTGGACGAGTCCATCGATCCGGCGACGCCTCCGGTCCAGGCCGCCCAAGCCCTGGCCCGGCGCAAGGCGGAGGCGGCCCTGGCGCGCCACGCCGGCGAGCACCTCTGGATCGTCGCCGCCGACACCGTGGTCGCGCTCGGCGACGACGACGACGCGCGGCTCCTCGGGAAACCCGCGGATGCGGAGGAGGCGCGCTCCACGCTCCTGGCCCTGGCGGGCACGCGCCATCGGGTGGCGACCGGCGTCGCCGTCGCGCGGGCCTCCGACGGCGAGCTCGCCGTCGCCTCGGAGGTGACCTTCGTGACGATGCGCCGGATCGAGCCGGCGGAGGTCGACGCCTACGTGGCTTCCGGCGGATGGCGCGACAAGGCGGGCGGATACGGCATCCAGGACGCCGACAGCTTCGTCACCGGCCTGGAGGAGGGCGGCTTCGACAACGTCGTCGGCCTGCCGGTCGCGCTCACGCTGGAGCTCCTGCGCCGCCTCGGTGCCCCGGTCTGAGCTTGCGGAGCGCCCCGGCGCCGGATAGCCTCTTCCGCTCGTTTTCCCGGGGGACGGCTTCCGACCCGACCGGAGGCCGCCCGGAAGAGCCTCGCGAGCGCCCGATGAAGAAAGACATCCATCCCAACTACGTGGAGTGCAAGGTGACCTGCGGCTGCGGGAACACCTTCACCACGCGCGCCACGGTGAAGGAGCTGCGCATCGAGATCTGCAGCACCTGCCACCCGTTCTACACGGGCAAGCAGAAGTTCGTCGACGCCGCCGGACGCGTCGACAAGTTCCTCAAGAAGTACGGCAAGACCGGCGCCGGCGCGGCCAAGTAGGCCAACGGCCTCCGCCGGTTCCCTGGGGTGGAGTTCGCACCCGCGATCGTCGCGAAGCTTCGCGAGCGGGCGTCGCGGCACGGGGAGATCTCCGAGCTCCTGCTCCAACCCGAGGTCGCGTCCGATCCGAAGCGCTTCCCGCCGCTCCTGCGCGAGCAGGGGCAGTTGGAGGAGTCCGTCCGTCTTCTCGGTCGCGTCGAGGAGCTGATCGGCCGGCGCGCCGAGGCCGAGGAGCTGGTCGGCGACGCCTCCGCGGACGCCGACCTGGTCGACCTCGCGCGCGAGGAGCTGGAAGGCCTCGACGCGGAGGAGCAGGCCCTCGACGCCGAGATCAAGAACGCGCTCGTCCAGGACGAGGACCTCGCGCGCGACAAGGTGATCGTCGAGATCCGCGCCGGGACCGGCGGGGACGAGGCGACGCTCTTCGCCGCCGACCTCTACCGGATGTACACGCACTACCTCGAGGGGCGGCGCTGGAAGAAGGAAGTGCTCGAGCTGAAGCCCTCCGACGTCGGCGGCTTCAAGGAGATCATCTTCGCCGTGCAGGGCGACGGCGTGTGGCGGCGGTTCCGCTTCGAGACCGGCGGCCACCGCGTGCAGCGCGTGCCCGAGACCGAGAGCCAGGGCCGCATCCACACCTCCGCCGCCACCGTCGCCGTCTTGCCGGAGGCGGAGGAGGTGGACGTCGAGGTCAAGACCGAGGACCTCAGGATCGACACGATGCGCGCCAGCGGCGCCGGCGGGCAGCACGTCAACAAGACGGAGTCGGCCGTGCGCATCACGCACCTGCCGACGAGCACCGTGGTCACGTGCATGGACGAGAAGTCCCAGCACAAGAACAAGGCGCGCGCGATGCGGATCCTGCGCACGCGGCTCTTCGAGATGGAGCGCAAGCGCGTCCACGAGGAGCGCGCCGCCATGCGCAAGAGCCAGGTCGGGGGCGGCGACCGCAGCGAGCGCGTGCGAACCTACAACTACCCGCAGAACCGCGTGAGCGACCACCGCCTCGGCGAGAACTTCTCGCTCGAGCAGGTCGTGCAAGGGCGGCTCGACGGGATCATCGAGAAGCTGGAGGAGAAGGACCGCGAGGAGCGCATCCGCGAGCTGTAGGAACGCGCTCCCCGACCTCCGAAACCGGGCGCCCTGGCACGGATAGTGGGCTCGCGGTACCGTCAAGACCCCATCGCCCCCCGGAAATCCCCCCATGAAGGACGACGAGCTGACCGAGCTGGAACCCCTGGATCCCGACGAGCTCCCGGAGCTCCCGGAGCTCGAGGATCTGCCGGAGCTGGCCGAGCTGCCCGAGCTGCCCGAGGTCGCGGAGCTGAAGCCGGTGGAGGAGATCCCCGAGCTGCCCGACGAGGTGTCGGCGTCGAAGGCTGCGCCTCCGCCGCCGAAGCCGGCTCCGAAGGCCGCCCCGGCGCCGGCCCCGCCGCCGCCGCCCCAGCCCGTACGGCCCGACCCCAAGACCAACCCGGCACCGGAGTCCGCTCCGAAGCCCGAGGCGAAGCCGGAGCCCAAGACGGAGCCGCCGGCCGCCGAGGCGGAGCGCCGACCCGCGCCGCCGCCCGTTCCGAAGCCGGAGCCCGCCGCGGAGATCAAGCCGTCTCCGCCGCCGATCGTCCCGCCGGCTCCGAAGAAGGAGGGGGACAAGGAGGAGCCGAAGGCGGAGGAGCCCGAGAAGGCCGCCGAGCCCCAGGAGGCGCCCAAGGAAGCGACCCTCGAGGAGGTGACCGCTCCCGATCCCGCCGCCGCGGCCGCCGGTGCCGCCGGAGCCGCCGAGCCGGCCGCGGCCGCGTCGCAGGCGCCGGGCGAGAAGCCGCCGCTCCGCGTCCTCGACAAGGCGCCGTTCCACCTGCGCAAGGCGGGGATGATCTGCATCGCCGGCGGGCTTCTGCCCTGGATGGCCCACGGCGGCGGCTGGGTGACGAGCATCGTCGGCAAGCTCCTCGTGCTCGCCGGCGTCTGGATCTGGCTGCAGCAGATCAACCACAACTGGGGCCCGAAGCTCAGCGGTTTCCTCGGCAAGCTCGGCGAGCTCGAGCTGCGCAAGGCGAAGGAAGAGAAGAAGCCGCGCCGCCCGCGTCCGGGCGCGGAGCAGCGGCCGACCGTGTTGACGCACCCGTTCCCGACCGGGCTGCACTCCCTGTCGCTGATCCTGATGCTCGCCGGCGCTTTGATCCTGCCGTTCACCGAGCTCTCGGGGGGCCCGCTGGGCAAGGCGGTCGCCGAGCTCGGCATGCTCGCCTGGGCCGGCTACACCTGGGTGCACATCCACTCGTACGAGCGCTGGGGCGCCTTCAACCCGATCTTCCCGCTGATGTTCCTGGCGATGCTCTTCTGCGGCCTGCTGCAGCTCGTCACCGGGTTCGGCCTGGAAGAGGGCGGGCTGATCAAGCTCTCCGCGATCGCCGGCGGCGGGATCAACGCCTTCGGCGGCGGCTTCGCCGCCTACACGATCGTCGAGGCTCTGATGCAGGCGAAGAAGGAAGGCGACGCCAAGAAGGCCGCCGCCCTCGAGTCGCGCCGCGCCGCGCGCAAGAAGAAGTAGGCTTGGCGGAAGCACCCCGCGATGCGCGCGACATGCTCGCGCGCGGCAGGGAGTTTCTCGAGCGCAAGGGCGTCGAGAGCGCGCGGCTCGAGGCCGAGCTCCTGTGCGCGCACGCGTTGGAGCTCGACCGCCTCAAGCTCTTCCTCGACCTCGACCGGCCGGTGTCGGGCGACGAGGTCGCGCGCGCCCGAGAGCTCCTCGTGCGGCGCGCCGCGGGCGAGCCGAGCGCGTACCTCACCGGCGCGCGCGAGTTCTACGGCCGGCCGTTCCGCGTGGAGCCGGGGGTCCTGATCCCGCGGCCGGAGACCGAGCTCCTGGTCGACCTCGTCCGCGAGCGCGCGGACGGCCGCCCGGGCCTCTGCGTCCTCGACGTGGGGACGGGCAGCGGCTGCATCGCGGTCACGCTCGCGCTCGAGCTCCCCGACGCCCGCGTCGCGGCCTGCGACGTGTCGGCGCGCGCGCTCGCCGTGGCGCGCGCCAACGCCGAGGCGCTCGGCGCGTGCGTCGAATTCGTCGAGGCCGACGGCCCCGCGCCGCCGGCGGGCTTCGGGCCGCTGGACGTCCTGGTGTCCAACCCGCCCTACGTCGATCCCGCCGACGCCGGCGAGCTCGCCGCCGTGGTGCGCGAGCACGAGCCGCCCGAGGCCCTCTTCGCCCCGGCCGGCGACCCGGACCACTGGGCCCGCCGTCTTCTCGACGAGGGGCCGGCGTTCCTCGCCGCCGGCGGCCGGATCCTGATCGAGCTGGGCCTGGGCCAGGGCCCGCGCGCGCTGGCGCTCGCGCGGGAGCGCGGGCTCGAGGCGCGGCTGCACGCGGACCTGTTGGGCGTCGAGCGGGTGCTGGAGGCTTCGCTCCGCGGTCAGGCGTGACCGGCGACCACGCCCGCGAGCCGCTCGCGGTCCGAGTCGCTGATGTCGTTCAGGAAGACCGCCACCTCGTAGTGGTCGACCGGCGGCGCCACCCGCCGGCAGCGCACGACGACGCCCACGCCGGAAACGCGCCCCGGATCGCTCGCGCCGGGCAGGTCGAGCTCGAGCCGCAGAATCGTCATCTCCGGAATCCGCCGGTCGAGATAGAAGCACACGCCCGAGCGGCTGACGTCCCGCAGGCGCGCCTCGTGCTCGCCGTCGTCCAGCGCGATCGTGACGGGCCAGTCGACCGCCGCGCGCGGGTGGTTGCGTCGCTCGTCCCCCTCGCGCGGAGCGGGGAAACGGTGGGGATGGGGCGGGCTCGCCATGCGGTGCGGAATCCTAAGCGCACGCGGCGCCTCCTCGCCATGGTAATCGTCCCGCCATCGGCTACACTCCCGGAAACGGAGCGGGGGGGACCCCAAGCTCGGAAGGAAGCGAACGATGGGGAACTACAACAAGGTCATCCTGATGGGCAACCTGACGCGCGACCCGGAGGTGCGCTTCACCCAGAGCGGAACGGCCATCTGCAAGTTCGGGCTGGCCGTCAACCGTCGCTTCCAGGACCAGAGCGGCGAATGGCGCGAGGAGCCGACCTTCGTCGACATCACGATCTTCGGCAAGCGCGGCGAGGCCTTCGCCAAGTTCCACGCCAAGGGCAAGCCCGCCTTCATCGAGGGCGAGTTGCGCCTCGACCAGTGGGAGGACAGGGAAACGGGCGGCAAGCGCTCCAAGCTCTACGTCGTCGGCAACAACTGGGAGTTCTGCGGCTCCGGCCGCGGCGGCGGCGGCTTCGAGGAGGCTCCGGCGAGCTACGGGGCGAAGCCGGAGGCGTCGTCCGACTTCGACGACACTCCGTTCTAGGCGCTGTGTGACCTCGGAGGGTGACGGAGAGCGCGGAGCCCGGAGTTTAACACGGAGAAGGAACGGAGTTATCGGAGAGCACGGAGATCGGAATCTACGGAGCAACGTCTCTGCGAGTTCCACGATCCGGAC
>JANQEJ010000213.1 GCA_028278425.1 Planctomycetota bacterium
CGTCGGGAAGTCGAACACCTGCAGGAACGGCGAGAGGAAGTTGCGCCGCACCGCGACGTACACGCTGCGCCGCCCGTCGCCGTCGATCGGGCCGCTCACCGGCGGCCGGCCGCGGCCGTCGAGGAAGGGCGTGAGGTGCACCGGCACCGGCGGCCCGAACGGCGTCGCGTCGAGCCGTCCCGACACGGCGAGCACCGCGTCGCGGATCGCCTCCGCCTCCAGACGGCGCACCGGCATGTGGTGGTAGAGCTCGTTCGTCGGGTCGAGCTCCGCCGCGCGCGGGTCGACCTCGCTCGACATCCGGTAGGCGTCGGTCAGAACCAGCGCGCGGATCAGCGCCTTGTTCGACCAGCCGCTCTCGACGAACCGCGTCGCGAGATGGTCGAGGAGATCGGGATGCGTCGGCTTCGCGCCGCTGACGCCGAAGTTGTCGACCGACGTGACGAGGCCGCGCCCGAAGAGGTGCTTCCACAGGCGGTTCACCTGGACGCGCGCGACGAACGGGTTCGACGGGTCGGTCAAGCGCCGCGCGAGCTCGAGCCTCCCGCTTCCGGAAGACACCGTCGGCCGGTCGTCGAGCGCCTCGAGCAGCCGCCGCGGCGCGGGATCGCCGGGCGAGCGGTGGCTGCCGCGGATGAGGACGAGCTCGTCGACGCCGTTCCCGTCGAAGACGGCGGGCGCGGTGGCCGAGACGAAGCGCGGCTCGAGCGGCGGGCGGAGCTCCTCGACGGTCTCATCGTCCGCGAGCATCCAATCGAGCAGGCGGGCGCGATCGGACGCGTGGCGCGAGCCGACGAGCCCGTCGTCGCGCAGGTCGCGCGCGGCATCGCGGATCAGGTCCTCGTAGACCGCGGCAAGCTCGGTCGCGTCGCGCACCCGGCCGCCGGCGAGGCGGTCGCGAAGGAGCGCGATCGGCGGCTCGGCCAGTGGCGGCGGGTGATCGGCGGCGACCACCATCGCGAGGGCGAAGTCGGTCATCTCGCCGCGCGGGCTGAATTCGACGTGAAGGAGGTGCCCGCGGTAGTCCGCCACGTCGTGCTCGATCCACCGCCAACCATCGTCCTCGGCGTCCCAGCGGCGCACGAGACCCTGGTGGAGCGGCCCCTTCAGCATCCGGTGGGCGTCGACGACGCAGAAGGCGTTCCCCGAGCCGCGGACCAGGTAGTAGAGCTTGTCGCGCTCGAGCTGGACGCTCGGCGTGCGCAGCGTGCGCCCGGACTGGACCCAGTCGACGAAGCTGTCCTCGCGCTCGGTCCCTTCCGCGAGCGCGAGTTCGTGCCAGAAGGCGTCCGCTTCCGCCGCCGCATAGGCGCGCAGCCGTCCGTCGCGGACGGTGCCGGGCGCGACGGGCCCGGTGCCGAAGGTGGGACCGTCGGACAGCCAAGGAGTGCGCGCGAACGCTCCGCCGGCGGCGAAGTCGAGCACGACCTGGGCCTCGCCCAGCGCCGCTTGCATCTCCGCGGCGTCGCGGTCCCACTTCGCGACGAGCTCGCGGACGCCGCCGGCGACGTCTTCCGAGGACGCGCACGCGGCGAAGGCGTGCAAGGCGTGGTTGGGATCCTCGCCGGCCTTCGCGAGGAGCTCTCCGGAATCGCGCTCGGCCAGGAGCTCGTCGGCGAAGCCATCGGCGCGCGCGAGCAGCCTGCCTCCGAGGTTGACCGCGCCGTGCCGCGCGTTCGCCTCGCGCAGGATGGCGAGCTGCTGCGCGACGCGCCCGTTGTGCTCGCGCGTTTCGAAGCGCACCTGGCGGTAGGAGGAGCTGAGCACGAAGCCCGCGAGCCCGTAGTAGTCCTCCTGGGTGATCGCGTCGAACTTGTGGTCGTGGCAGCGCGCGCAGGCGACGGTCAGACCGAGGAACGCCTTGGAGAAGACATCGATCTGGTTCGCGACGCGCTCGCACTGGTCGCCGCGGATGTCGACGGGCGAATGCGTCTCCTCGCCGAGGTACCAGAAGCCCGTGCCGAGGATGGACTCGTCCCAGCCCTCTTCGGGGTGCCGCCGCGGCTCGACCACGAGGTCGCCGGCGACGTGCTCGGTCAGGAGACGGTCGTACGGAACGTCCGCGTTCCACGCGCGGATCACGTAGTCGCGGTACTGCCACGCGTTCGGGATGACGTGGTCGAACTCGTGCCCCTTGGTCTCCGCGTAGCGCACGAGGTCGAGCCAGTGACGCCCCCACTTCTCGCCGAAGCGCGGCGAGGCGAGGAGGCGGTCGACGATGCGCGCGTAGGCGTCGGGGCGCTCGTCCGCCCTGAAGGCCTCGACCTCCGCCGGCGTCGGCGGGAGCCCGATCAAGTCGAAGGTGACGCGGCGAATCAACGTGCGGCGGCTCGCCTCGGGAGCCGCCGAGAGCCCGGCCTTCGCGCGACGCGCGCCGAGGAACCGGTCTACGTCGTCGCCCGCCCGTCCTGTTTCCGGGACGGACGGGTCCCGCACGGGCTGAAAGGCCCAATGCCCCTTGCGCTCTTCCAGGTCGAACGCGACGCTGGTGGTCGACCCAGGCTTCCCCAGGTCCTCCGGCGCGTGCGCGCCCCTTGCGATCCACCGTTCGATGTCCGCGATCGCCGCCTCGTCGAGCTTGCCTCGCGGCGGCATCTGCAAGTCCTCGTCGGTATAGCGCACCGCGAGGAGAAGGAGACTCTCTTCCGGTTTCCCAGGAACGAGAGCGGGGCCTCTCTCACCTCCCGCGAGCATTGCGGCGACGCTGTCGAGCCGTAGTTCGGCCCGCTGCTTCTTTTCGCCGTGGCACTTGAAGCAGCTCGTCGCGAGAACGGGACGGATTCTCGTTTCGAAGAACTCCGCGTCCGCTTCGTCCTGAGCCAGAGGAGCGCTGCTCGCCACGAGCAGGATCCCCACAAGTCGCCAAGTGCCACGCATTTCCGGGGGGAATCATCATAGCGGGGTTCCACTAGTCGCGGATAGCATCGGGCGCAGAGAGAAGACGGGCCGTTCCTTGGCGGTTTCGTTCCTGGTCTTTCGCAAGCAAAACACAGTTTTTTAAGGGAGGAGACAGATGCTCCGTCTTGCCACGGGAGCCGTCGTCAGCTTGACGTTCCTTGCGGGAATGCCCTACGCCCAGTTGAACGACGTCACACAGACACCCAATGCTGCAAACGCCGGCATCAAGAAGTCCTTTACGGACCAGATCGGTGCCGGTCGTGGCGACGTCATGACGCCCGGCTCGTCGCTGTTCATCATCGCGCGCGACCCCGCGCGCTCGATCGTCCGCGGCCGCCAGATCTTCCAGCGCAAGTTCACGGTCGCCCAAGGCCTCGGCCCGCGGACGGGCGACGGCGTCGGCGACATCGAGGCCGATGCATCGCACGGCGCCGGCCTCGGCGATAGCTGCGCTACCTGCCACGCGCGTCCGTTCGGCTCCGCCGGCTTCGGCAGCGACGTGTTCACGCGTCCCAACAGCCGTGACGCACCGCACCTCTTCGGCCTCGGGCTTCAAGAGATGCTCGCGGACGAGATCACGAAGGACCTGCGCGCCATCGAACAGGACGCCATCGATCAGGCGGTGCTCTCCGGCAACTCGGTCACCCTCAATCTGACGAGCAAGGGGATCGACTACGGGAGCATCACGGGCCTTCCCAACGGCACCTCCGACACCTCCGGCGTCGAGGGGGTGGATTCCGACCTGCGCGTCCGTCCGTTCTTCGCCCAGGGCGGCACGATCTCCATGCGCGAGTTCCTGGTCGGCGCCTTCAACGCCGAGATGGGCCTCGAAGCTCCCGATCCCGACCTCCTCGCCGCCGCCGGCGGCGCGGACGTCACCACCCCTTCGGGGATGGAGCTGACGGGCACGATCGACGCGATCGAAGGCCCGCCGGCCTCGAGCGTGCTCGACGACCCCGACCTCGACGGCGTGGTCAACGAGCTCCCGACGTCGATCATCGACCACATGGAATTCTATCTCCTGAACTACTTCCGCCCGGGAACGGCGAGGGAGACGTTCGGGACCAACTTCGGAAAGAAGCTCTTCAAGGGCATCGGCTGCGCGGACTGCCACATCCCCGACCTGACGATCGACGTGGACCGCCGCGTCGCCGACACGTCGACGGAGTGGGATCCCAACAACGCCAACCAGATCACCAACAACCTCTTCACCACCGCCACGGTCCTCTTCAGCGAGTTCGACGACGGCTCGGGCTTCCCGACCATCAAGACTCCGCTGGGCGGGTCGTTCGTGGTCGAGAACATCTTCACCGACTTCAAGCGGCACGACCTCGGTCAGAACTTCCACGAGTTGAACTTCGACGGCACGCGCCAGACGGAGTTCATCACCGAGCCCCTCTGGGGCGTCGCGTCGACGCCGCCCTATGGCCACGACGGACGCAGCGCCACGCTGCGGGAGGTGATCCTGCGGCACGGCGGCGAAGCCCAGCAAGCCAGGGACAACTTCGACAACCTGAGCGGCTTCGGCGAGCGTTTGATCATCGACTTCCTCAACACGCTCGTGATCTTCGCCCCGCCGGATACGGCGTCAAACCTGGACCCCGCACAGCGCGGCGACCCCGACTTCCCGTTCAACGGGACGTTGGGGAGCATCGACCTGAGCGTTCTGTTCGGCGATCCGAGCGACAAGGAGTAGTCACTCTCACAACCCGAAGGAGGAGTGAGCCGGCCGGCTCCGTTCGCGGAGTCGGCCGGTTCTTTGTGCTCGGCGCTCTGCCGAGCTCCGTTGTTGCCGCGAAATCAAGCCACGGACCGGTCTCGGGCGAATCTCTATGGCGGGAACCGCGACTGCGCAGGTAGCATCGGCCGCAGGAGAAGAGGCGGGCCGTGCCTTGCGGCCTCGTTCTGCTCTTTCGCAAGCAACCATCCTAGGGAGGAATTCGATGCTTCGTACCGCCTCAGGAGTCGTGCTCGGGCTGGTGGCCCTCGCCGGAACGTCCGTTGCCCAGCTCAGCGACATCACACAGACACCCAACGCCGCCAACGCCGGCATCAAGAAGTCCTACACGGACCAGATCGGCGCCGGCCGCGGGGACATCATGACCCCCGGTTCGTCGCTGTTCATCATCGCACGAGACCCCGCACGAGCGATCGTCCGCGGCCGCCAGATCTTCCAGCGCAAGTTCACGGTCGCCCAAGGTCTGGGTCCCCGCACGAACGACGGAGTCGGCGACATCGAGACCGATGGATCGCACGGCGCCGGAGTCGGCGACAGTTGCGCGACCTGCCACGCGCGTCCCTTTGGCTCCGCGGGTTTCGGCAGCGACGTGTTCACCCGGCCCGAGAGCCGCGACGCACCGCACCTGTTCGGCCTCGGACTCCAGGAGATGCTTGCGGACGAGATCACGAAGGACCTACGCGCCATCGAGCAGGACGCCATCGACCAGGCGGTCCTCTCCGGTAGCTCGGTGACGCTCCCCCTCACCTCGAAGGGGATCGACTACGGCACGATCACGGGTCTTCCCGGCGGCACGTCGGATGCGTCCGGCGTCGAGGGAGTCGATCCCGACCTGCGGGTGCGTCCGTTCTTCGCGCAGGGCGGCACGATCTCGATCCGCGAGTTCCTGGTCGGCGCGTTCAACGCCGAGATGGGCCTGGAGGCTCCCGACCCGGACCTCCTCGCCGCAAGCCTCGGCGTGGACGTCACGACCCCCTCGGGGATGGAGCTGACCGGCTCGATCGACGCCATCGAGGGACCGCCGGCCGCCAGCGTGACCGACGATCCCGACATGGACGGCGTGGTCAACGAGATCCCGACGTCGATCGTCGACTTCATGGAGTTCTACCTCATGAACTACTTCCGTCCGGGGGTGGACAAGGTCACGCCGGCCGTCGTCGACGGCTTCCTCAACTTCGACAGCATCGGCTGCACGACGTGCCACATTCCGTTCCTGACGATCGACGAGGACCGCCGCGTGGCGGACACGTCGACGAACTGGAACGGTCCGAAGTCGAACGTCGTCTTCAACCAGCTCTACACGATCGCAACGCCGCTGTTCTCCGAGTTCGACGACGGAATGGGGTTCCCGACCCTGAAGACGCCGCTCGGCGGCCCCTTCACGGTTCCGGGCATCTTCACGGACTTCAAGCGCCACGACCTCGGCAAGCTCTTCCACGAGCGGAACTTCGACGGCACGACCCAAACGGAGTTCATCACCGAGCCTCTCTGGGGCGTCGGCTCGACGCCGCCGTACGGCCACGACGGGCGCAGCAATACGCTGAACGACGTCATCATCCGCCACGAGGGCGAGGCCGAGACACAGCGCGACGCCTATCTCTTGCTCTCCGACGCCGACCGGGAGGAGATCCTCTCCTTCCTGCGCGCCCTGGTGATCTTCGCGCCGCCGGACACGTCGTCGAACCTCGACGAGGCGGACTCGGCGCACCCCGACTTCCCCTTCGCGGCGCGTGGCAGCATCGACCTGAGCGTCCTGTTCGTCGATCCGAGCGACAAGGAGTAGTCACTCCACCCTAAAGGAGGAACGAACCGGCCGTCTCCGCTCACGGAGCCGGTCGGTTCTCTCGTCTAGCGGCCGCGGCGGTCCGGGATCTCGCCCGCTGCGTCGTAGGCGCGAATCCGCTCGACGCGTTCGCGCACGTCGGCAAGCGTGCCGGCGAGGTAGACACCGCCGTCGACCGCGATCAACTGATCGCGCCCGGGACGCTCCAGCATCGCGCGCAGGCGGGTTGCGGCTCGACGGGGTTCAAGCTGCTCGAGCGGCAACACGACACCGACGAGAAGCGACGGAAACCAGCCCGCCTCGTCGAGCTGCTCCAGCGTGACGAGCCGATGGCCCGAGCCGAAACGGCGCTCGCCGATCCGCAGGCCAATGAGCTGATCGGGCATCGCGTCCGAGAGAACGGTCGTCGTCGCGTCCGCCTGGACGAGCATCCTCTCCACGACCTCCCGGGTAACCTCCGTCACCGGCTGACCGTCGACCGTCGCGGGCGTGCGCTCCAGCACCGCCCTCGACGCGGGCGTCACGCAGACGTTGGGCCCGGCATACGCCTCGAGCGCATCGAGGAGCGTGTGCGGACGGCCGTCGCTACGCCGCTCCAGCTTCCGCGGGGGCGCCGAGGGAATCACGACCCGAGTCGCGGCGGGCTCGCGGCAGAGGAGCCCCACCATGGAGCCGAGCTGCGCACCGGGCGCCACGACGTAGACGTCGTTAGCGCCGACGGCGAGGAGCGCGCTCGTACTCGTGTCCGTGAGCAGGACCCGCATCGACGTGGTCGCCTGACGCGCGTCCTTCGCCCGCGGCGTGACGACGGCCGCGAACAGCGTCGCGGGATGGTCGAGGAAGCGCCGGGTCTGGCTCTCCGCACCTTCCACGAAAACCGGCCGGGGGACGAAGGGAACGCCCCCGGAGCGGTGTAGCCCGAAGGTCGGATCGCCGCCGGTCTCGACGACGTCGAAGACGAAGCCGTGATGGCTCAGAAGCCCCTCGACGAACGAGTGAACGGCCTCCGGCCGCACCGGCGCGTCGGTGAAGAGCCCGGTCGGCGTCTCTTCGAGCTCCCAGCGCACGCGCTGCGCGACGCGAACCCGGCGACCGGCGAGCTCGGCGTAGCCCTCCACGACCGCGAGCAGGCTTTCGTCGGCCGCGATCGTCATCCCTTCGTCAAGCTCGGGAAAGAGCGCGTCCCACGCCGGCGGCTCGCCCTCCGGCGGCTCCTCCGCGTCCAGGCGCCGGAGCAACCGCGCCATCCCCGCGACGCCGGACGCCGGCCCGCGCAGGAGCAACGCGCCGCCCTCGACGGCCCGCACCGTGACGCTCGGGAGCGACGTCCGCTGAAGCGTACGCAAGCTGGTGGCAAGCTGCCGCGCCTCGACCCGCTCGAGGACCAGCTCGACCTCCACCAGAAGCGCGTGACGCAGCGCGAGACCCTCGAGCTCCCCGGCCGCGACGGGCCGGTGGACCGCGTCCTGCATCGCGTAGGAAGCGTGCACGGCGAGGACACCCGCCTCCTCGGACACGACGAACCCGCCGAGAAAGATCAACCCCTCCGCAAAGCCCTCGGCATCCTCGGCGGGCATCTCGTAGCCACCGAGAAGTCCGACCGGCGTGTTCGCGAGCGCGACGCGCACCTCATGGATCGCCTCGACCTCGCACTCCAGGGACGCGGCATGGCTCTCGACCACGTCGAGCATGGTGGCGTCCTGGAATACCAGGGGAGCGACCGCGAGGAGCGTCCTCATGGCTAACACCCTAGCTTGAGATTCGGCTAGACGGGTGTCGGCGAAAAAGAAGAGAAACGCAAAGGAGGTCCTCTGCGTTCTTCTTCTTAGTCCGCCAGAACGCGCGACCCCCGGTGCGACCGCGACCAGGCGTACCAGTACGCGCGGTCGACGCGCAACGTCTTCAGCTCGTCCGGCCCGTGAACCTCCCCGCTTCCCGTGTCGCGGAAGCGCACGTGTGGATCCTCCCCCTTGAAGGGCTCCAGGACGAGCACACGCTCGCCCAGGCGGCGGTCGACGGCGACCACGGCGTCCGAGGTTTCGCTGCGAAGGAACGCCACCGGCGTTCCGGCGACCACGGCGTTGACGACGCCCCGCCGGGAGAGGACCGCCTCGCTGACCGCGAGCGCTTCGCCGTCGACGAGCACGCCGTAGACGACGTCCTTGGGGCGGATGCCGCCGAGGTCGTCGGCGAGGTGGTCCATCCAGAGGCGGTCGGGATCCTCGAAGTAGTCGGCATAGCGCGAGCCGGTCCGCTCCCGCTCGTCCTCGGGCTTCGCGAGCGCCAGCGTGTCGGGATGCTCGCGCTTCCACTTCTCCCACGTCGTGAAGGTCGACGGATAGTGCGCGAGCCGCGCGCCGAGCTCTTCGCCCTGGATGGCGCGGCCGTCGAGCTGGGTCCAGAGCGTCCCGGTCGCGCGGTCGAACATCACCATCACGCCGTGCCAGAGCTTCCCCGACACGCCGAAGGTCCGCACGTCGCCCTCGACCTCGCGGGAGTACACGACCCCCGCGTTGGCCAGCGGTCACCACGTACAGGCGATGGCGACGCCGTCGAGCTCGTCGTTGACGATCTCGTGGCCCTCGAGTTGCCAGCAGGAATAGGCCTTGGCCGTCCCGTCCGGTCCGACGACGCCCATCACGGGCTCTTCGGGCGCCAGAAAGGCGTCCGCCTCCGCCGCGCCGACGAAGGTCGGCTCGTCGATCGACGGAATGCCGTCCGGCAGGAGAACAGTATACATCGGCTCGCCCTCGATCAGCTCGAAGGGGAGCTCGCGCTTGCGCGCCTCCTCTTTCGACGAGGCCGAGCAGGCGGTGAGGACAAGCGCGACGGAAAGAGCGAGGAGGACGCGCGCGCCCCTCACTCCTCCGGCACCTCGACCGGCAGACCGAGCTCGCCGCGGATCGCGGTCTCGAGCTCGTCCGGATCGAAGCCGAAGGGGCCCGGACCGCCGCGGTAGGCGATCTTGCCGTCCTTGCCGACCAGATATAGGCGGTCCGGCCAGGCCGCGTACGCCTTGTTCACGCTGTCGTCCACGTCGTCGACGAGCGCGGGCATCGGCTCGAGCTCGAGCTTCGTCATGCACACCGCGGCGACGCCGTTGCGCTCCTCGAGGCTCAGCGGATCCTCGACGATCGGCATGCCGTCGCCGCCCATCGGCCAACTGCTGTCGATCGCGTGCGCCTCGCGGATGTAGACGACGAAGAACTCGACGTCGTCGCCGTAGACCTGCCAGAGCTCCTTCAGCCGACCGGCTGAACGGCGGAAGGGCGGTCATGTGTAGCTGCCGAAGATCAACCCGACGGGCTTCTCGCCGGCGAAGCTCGAAAGCGTCACCGCCGCGCCGCCCTCCGGCGACGAGAGCGTGAAGTCCGGCGCAACGGTGCCCGCCGCCGGTCCCGAGGGCGGTCCGCCGCTTCCGCGCGACGACCGCTGCCCGCGCCCGAGGTTCCAGACGCCGTCGCCGTCGTCCATCGCGTCGAAGAAGCCGACGAGCTCGGCGGTGGCGAGGAGGCCGTCCGCGTCTTCGTCGGTCTGGTCGAGGAGCGTCGCGAAGGCGTCGAGCTCGCGCGTGGCGCGGCGGGTCGGCCGCTTGCCGAGCTCGCGGCGCTCCTCGGCGGCGCAGCCGAACTCCTCCGCGTCGATCTTCCCGTCGCCGCTCGTGTCGTACGTCCTGGCGGCCGCCTCGAGCTCCGTTCGAGGCAGCTTGTTCGCGTCGTCGTCCGTCTGGAAGTACCAGGCGAGGAGCTGCTGCGAGCGCTGCCGGCGCATCGCTTCGGAGTTGTCCCGGGCGCCCGCCTCGAAGTCGGCCGCCTGGATCGCGCCGTCGCCGTTCTTGTCGAGGCGATCGAAGCTCGCGCGGCCGTACTCGGCCGGCGTCACCGACCCGTCGCCGTCGGCGTCGTAGCGCGCGACGAGATAGCTCCAGATCGAATCGTGCTCATCGCCCGCGTCCATCGGGGGCGAGACCGTCGCGGCGACCTCGACGGGCTCGACCTCCGCCTCGACGGCGTTGGGCTCCGCTCGGCAACCGGCGAGCGCGACGGCGAATCCCGCCGCCGCGAGGGAAAGGCGCTGCATGGGCATCTCCTTGGGGTTCGGGGCGAGAGCGCGATCATGATCGTAGAATCACCGCCATCCCGCCACCCATGGCTCGCCTCGCGCTCCTCCGCCCTTTCGCGGCCCTTACCACGCTCGCGCTCGCCGCCGGATGCGCGAGCACCGCCCCCACCGCGGACGACGTGACCGTCGAGCTCACGGGCGACGCGGTCGCCGTCCTGCACGAGGGCGAGCTCTTCACCGCCTACCACCACGAAGAGGTCGCACGGCCGTTCCTGTATCCCGTCGTCGGCCCCGGCGGCGTGCCGGTGACGCGTTCGTACCCGATCGAGGAGCGCGAGGGCGAGGAACCGGACCACCCGCACCACACGTCGCTGTGGTTCGCCCACGGAAGCGTCAACGGGCACGATTTCTGGCACGGCGAAGAGAACCGCATCGTCAACGCAGACGCCATCGCCGTGTCCTCGGGATCGAAGAGCGTCACGATCTATGCGCGCAACCGCTGGATGGCCGGGGAGGAACACGTCCTGGACGAGCTGCGCCACATGGCGTTCCGGTTTGAGGAAGGACGGCGGGTGCTCGACTTCGACTTCTGGTTCAAGCCGGCGAGCCGGCCGGTGACCTTCGGCGACACGAAGGAGGGGACGTTCGCACTCCGCCTCCATCCCGCGCTCCGCCTGCGCGGCAAGGTCGCCGCCGGCAAGGCGTGGAACAGCACGGGCCACGCCGGCAAGGAGGTCTGGGGCAAGCGCGCGAAATGGGTCGCCTACTCCGGCCCGATCGAGGGGCAGACCGTCACGGTCGTCATCCTCGATCATCCCGCGAACACGAGCCACCCGACCTGGTGGCACGCTCGCGACTACGGCCTCTTCGCCGCGAACCCCTTCGGCGTGCACGACTTCGAGGGCAAGCCGGCGGGCACCGGCGACGTGACGATCGCCGCGGACGAGACCCTGCGGCTGCGTTACCGCGTCCTTCTGCTCGCGGGCGAGGCGAGCACGCCGGCGCTCGACGCGGAATGGACCGCGTACGCGGGTTTCTAACGAGCCGCGGTCTCGGAGTCCTGAATCGCCGCCCCCGCCACGGCCCAGAGCCGCACGCGCGTCATCCGGCCCGAGTCGTCGAACGACCCGAAGCCGACGCGGCCGTAGCTGAGCGTATCGTCGTCGACGTCGAGCACGGGCTCGGTCATGTCGTCGAAGTAAACCCGCGTTCGCGGCGGGTCGACCGTTCGCACGAGGCGTACGCGGTGCCAGACGTCGTCGCCCCAGTCCACGCCCTCCGCGGAGATCTCACCCACCCGGCGCCGGTCGGCGTTGTCGACGAGAAAGACGTTCATCGCCCGGTCGTCGGGCGTCGTGGCGAGATGGGCGTAGTAGAAGCGCTCGGGCGCCTCGTACCCGAAGAAGAGGCAGAGGTCGCGGTGGCCGTACTCGCGTCCGGTCTGCTTCATGTCGACCTCGAGCACGAAGTCCCAGAACGAGTAGTTCGTGAGGAGCGCGATCTCGCGCGGTGAGCGGAACGGCGGCTGGTAGCTGCCTCCGCCGACGAGCTCCAGCGCGCCCCGGTCGCCGTCCTTCACCCAACGCCACGCGGCGGGATCGCTGAAGAAGAACATCTCCAGCTCCTCCGCGCTTTCGAAGTCCTGGGAGAAAAGGAGCTTGTACTCCTCCGGGATAGCATCGTGGGAAGCGGTGGACGCGCAGCCCGCGACGAGCAACGCGAGGGCGGTTGCGCCGCGGCTCACACGCGCTCCGGAACGACGAAGGGTTCGCGATACTCGCGCGTCGCGAGGCGGTTCGCGTCGTTGTTGCCGCGGAAGCGCTCGGTCTCGGGATCCATCTCAAGCCACGGGCCGAACGTGAGCGGCGTCTTCGCCACGTCCACGCGGTTGGCGTCGAGGTGGGTCAGCAGCCGGTCGAGCGTCTCGCGCGCGGCCGGGTGCGTCTCCAGCTCCCGGCGCATCTCCTCCGGCGCCGCTTCGCCGCCGAGCAGGTGCGACACGTTGCCCATGTGGCACATCGCGCTCGAAAGATGCCCCTCGCGGATGTCCGCGTTGAGGTCCTCCAGCCGGCGGCTGCGCACGACGTCGATGAAGTTCGCGAAGTGGTCCTTCGCACCCTCCCACGACTCGATCTTCTCGCCGTCGTGGGTGAAGGCGACCGCACCGCTGTAGTTCGGGATGCGGAGATAGCCCTTCTCGCAGTGGATGATGACGCCGATCCGGGCGCCCATGTAGTCGTCCATCCCCCCGCTGTTCCAACTCGCCTCCTGGAGCTCCTTCGACCGCGGCATGCCGCGCACCTCGAAGATCAGCGGCGCGCTGTCGTAGCGGTGCACGACCATCTGGGTGTTCGGGGTATTGCCGTCGTCGTCGTAGCCCAGCCGCCCGCCGACGCTCATCACCGCTGGCGGGAGCTTCGTTTCGCCGAGCGCCCACCGCGCAAGGTCCATCTGGTGAATCCCCTGGTTGCCGACGTCGCCGTTGCCGGTGTCGTACACCCAGTGCCAGTCGTAGTGGAGGTTCTTGCGCATCAGCGGCTTGAGCGGCGCGGGCCCCGTCCAGAGGTCGTAGTCGACGCTCGCGGGCACCTTCTGCTCGCCCTTGACCTTGCCGATGCTCTTGCGCGGCTTGTAGCAGAGGCCCCGCGCGACCTCGATCTTCCCGAGATTGCCCGCGCGCAGCCAGGCGATCGCCTCGGCGATGCCGTGAGAAGAGCGCGACTGCGTGCCGGTCTGCACGATGCGGTGGTACTTGCGCGCCGCCGCGACGATCTGGCCGCCCTCCCACACGTTGTGGGAAACGGGCTTCTCCAGATAGACGTCCTTCCCCGCCTGGCAGGCCCAGACCGCCTGGAGCGCGTGCCAGTGGTTGGGACACGCGCTCGCGACGACGTCGACGTCGCTCCGGTCGAGCAGGGTCCGGAACTCCGTCGTCGTGTCGACCGTCTCGCCGCGCTCCTCGAACTTCTTCGCCTCGCGGTCGAGGAACTGGGTGTCCACGTCGCAGAGCGCCACGACCCGCACGTTCGGCAGGTTGTGGAAGCCGTTGATGTGGCTGCGGCCCCGGCTGCGGATCCCGGCCACGGCCACGCGGATCTCCTCGTTCGGGCTCCGCGGCGCCGGCTTCGGGATCGAGCGGCAGGACGGAAGCCCGAGCGCGAACACGGAAACGGCCGCGCCCTTCGTGAACTGTCGACGGGTGATCATGGTCGGGCTCCTCTTCTTGGCGGGATCGGCGGGACGCATGATAATGGAGCGCGCCGTGACACGCTTGCTCCCGCTCCTCATCGCCGGCGGCCTTGCGGCCGGCTGCGCCGCCGCTCCGGAGAGCGCCGTGCGGATCGCTCGTCTCGGATCCCCCGGCGGCGACCCGGAGGGATTCGAGGCGCTGCGCTCCGCCTTCCAGGAGCGCAACGAAGGCTACGCGCTGCAGCACTTCGCCGGCACGCGCCGGCTCGCCGCCGAGGCGTGGCCGCGCGTCGTCTTCGTGCAGGCCGGCGAGGGCCGCGTCACGGTCGCGCGCGGGCAGCCCGACGCATCTTCGGACGCGGCGGTCGGCGACGTCGTGCTCCTGCGCGCGGGAGAGACGCTCGCGGCGGACGCCGAGCTCGACCTGGTCGTGTTCACGGTGCCCGACGATCTACCGGGGAGCCTCCCGACGTTCGTGCGACCGGACTGGGACCCGCGCATCACGAACACGCCCGGCGGCTGCGCGACCGAGACCGGCGCGTACCGCCGGATTCTGCTCACGTGGCTCGAGACGAACGGTCCCTACGTCTTCCACGCCTTGAACGCGCACCGGGTGCGCATCACCGATTCCTTCTCACACTACCACCCGATCGAGGGCGGCTTCGACGAGTTCTACCTCGTCCAGATGGTCCAGCCGGACGCGCGGCTTCTCACCAGCGAGCGCGTCGACGCCATCGAGAGCGGAGACCTGACCGCGGCGGAGGCCGCCGAGCTCCTGGACGAGCACGCGCTCGCCGTCGGCGACCTCGTCTACCTCCCGCGCGGCGTCGTCCACCGCGGTTTGGGCGGCGTCCTCGCGCAGGTGATCACCGCCCCGGGATTCCGTCCCGGCGCCGAGATCGGCGTCGACCACCACCTGCGGGAGATCAACGCGCGGCTGGGGCTCGCGGGCGACGACGCGCTCCCGTTCCACGCGGCGGCTTCGGTGGAAGCCGTCGTCAAGTAGGCGCCTATTCCAGGCTGAACGGGACCGCCAGCCAGTTGCCGGTCTCGTTGTCGGACTCGTCTTTCAGGCGCGCGCTCTCGAGCAGCAGCCCGGTGACGTTCATGCGCACGTCCTCGCGGTCGATCACCCGCTCGCCCTCCTGGAAGCGGAAGTGCGCTTCCTCCACCGAGAAGAGGCGGTGGCACAGGTGACGCATCTGGTAGGAGAGCGCCTCGCCGAGCTGGTCCTGCGTGATGCATCCCTCCTGGACCAGGAGGCCTCCCAGCGTCGCGCCCGGCTTCGAACTCTGTTCCATGACCCGGATCAGGTCCGCGCGGTGGAGCGCCTGCATCGTCACCAGAACCTCGCCGAGCATCATCCCTTCCGGCGGGTTGTCGCCGTGCGCGTAGACGACGGCGCCGCCGTTGAACTGGAGGACGAAGGTCTCGTCGGAGCCGTAGATCCGCAGCACGCCGCCGGCGTTGATCTCCGAGAGGAAGGACAGCAGGTTCTGGATGGGTACGGTGCGCGTGCTTCCGACGATCCCGGGCTCGGTGGGCTGCGACTCCTGCTCTTCGCCGCCGACGGCATCCGCGGTCGAGAGCGCCTTGACCGCCTGCTCGACGTAGCGCGCGGCGCGCTCGAGATGGCGCATCAGGGCCTCGTCGTCCTCGCCGTGGTCCCCCGCGGCCTTGATGGCGCCGAGCCACGTGCGCATGGCTCCGCCGGTACCCTGAAGGGAATCGGCTAGACGCCGCAGGTCGTCGTTGTGGATGAGGGGATCGTCCATGCCCAACATTGGGAGCAAGAGGAGACGGTCCTTTCTCGACCCGCGAGGCTCGGGACCTAAGCGCGACGGTGGAAAAAGATTCGCCTCGGGAGTCGTAGCCTAGGGACAGTCCCGGATAGGGCCCGCCGTCGGTGTAGTCGTCCGGGCAAGGATTCAACTCGCGCTCAATCCTCGATCCTCCTCCGGCCGATAGTCCGCGGACGTTATGGGGAGCACGAACCGCGCGCGCGGGGTGCAGCGCGTGGTTCCAAAACGGGGGAACAAACGACATGGGGCGCTTTCGTTCGATCCTTGGGATCGTCGTGTGGACTTTGCCCGTGCTGGCGGGCTGCGGAGGAGGACGCGGCGGCGGCGGCGGCGGCACCGGCGGCGGAGGCTTCGGCGCCGGGCCGGATCCGCCGGGGGGCATCACGCTCAGCTCGTCGAACGGCCAGGCCCTCGTCGACTGGCAGCCGGTGTCCGGGGCGACGGGCTACGTGATCCACTACGACCTCGTCGACGGCGTGGACGTCGGCACCGATCCGTTCGCGGTGGTGACGGCGCCGCCGCACGTGCTTCCGAACCTGCCGGGCGGCGCGATGCTCCACGTGAAGGTCACGAGCTCCGACGTGATGGGGCAGGGCCATCCGTCCGCACAGCTCAGCGTCACCGTCGAGCAGGGCGGCGACGAGAAGTTCTTCCCGTCGTGGTGGGACGTCACGCCGTCGAACGTGATCCCGTTCAACTACAACCCGGGTCAGTCGTCCAGCCAGAACGGCGCGAACCTGAAGAACATGATGCTGAGCCTGAACCCCGGCGACGAGCTTCAGGTCGGGGGCGGCACCTGGACGATCGACTCGCTCCTGGACCTGAGCATCGCCGGCACGGCCGCGGCGCCCATCTGGATCACCGCCCAGGCGGGTCAGACTCCGATCATCACGCGCTCGAACCAGTCGCAGAACACGGTGAACATCGGTCAGAGCTCGCAGGCGCGGTACCTGTGCCTGCGCGGGCTCGAGATCACCGGCGGCAGCATCGCCGTGCGCATCCACGACGCCACGAACGTGTGGCTCGACCAGTGCCACATCCACGACAGCGCGGACAACGCGGTCGCGGCGAACACCGAGCCGACCGACCACCTGTACTTCACCCGCAACGAGGTGCACGACACCGGCGGAACCGGCGAGGGCTTCTACCTCGGTGGGAACTTCTCCAACCCGGTGATGCACAGCAGCGTCGTCGCGCTCAACCACGTCTACAACACCGGCGGCAGCCAGGGCGACGGCATCGAGATCAAGCAGGGTTCCTGGGGCAACCTGGTCGCGGAGAACTACGTCCACGACACGAACTACCCCTGCATCCTGGTCTACGGCACCGACGGCAACCCGGTCAACGTCGTCGAGCGCAACCTTTGCATCGGCTCGGGCGACAACGTGATGCAGGTGCAGGGCGAGGCCATCGTGCGCAACAACGTGCTCTCCGGCGGAGCGAACGGGTTCTACTCGCACGACCACCAGGGCCAGACGCGCGACCTGACCTTCACGCACAACACGATTATCAACGTCAGCACCGCGGCGAAGCTCGTCAACTGGAACAACCGTCCGGGGATGACCTTCTCCAACAACGCGGTCTACAGCCAGAACGGCAGCGCGATCCAGTTCACGAGCGGCTCGGTCGGCGTGACGATCACGGGCAACGTCGTGTTCGGCCCCGTGACGGGCGCCAGCGGCGGCTACTCGCTCGGCGGCGGGCTCAGCGACTTCGTGTCGGCGACGTGGACGGGGCCGTTTCTCAACCTCACGCCGTCGCCGCTCGGAGCCCTCGTCGGCGCCGGCGACGACGCGCACGGCGTTCCGCTCGACCTCACCGGCACCATGCGTCTGCCGGACGTCGAGGCGGGCGCGATGGACGGATAGCTCAGGGCAGCTCGCCGCCGACGGCGACGAGCGCCTGCCCGACGCGCGCGCGCAGGTCGCGCAGCCGCGGGTCGTCTCGGGTCTCGGGGAGGCTCGCGAGCAGAGCCGCCGCGACGCGCCCGAGCGCGTCCGGCCGCAGCCCCTCCACGGCGTCCGGTCCCTTCGAGACGCGGTAGATCGTCGAGCGCTGCGCCGGGTCCGGGCGGACGTAGAAGACCTCGGAGTCGCAGCCGGGGGCGCCCCAGAAGGTCTCGTCGAGCTCGGACCCCGCGCCGAGCGCCGCCGCGAGCAACGCGGCCACCGTGCCCTCCGGCAGGTCGACCGTCGCCGGGTTGCCCTGGCCGACGCGCAGCTTGTCGTCCGCCGTCCAGCGCAGGAAGAACTCGCCGCGGCGGCAGGAGCGGATCTCGAGCCCGAGCACGTCGCCCTCGGTCGCGCCGCCTGCGCGCGCGATGGCGGGGAGCGCCGGGGCTTCTTCGCAGAGCTCCCCCACCCGCTTCGCGATCGCGTCGATCGCCGCGCGGTTCTCGGCCGGCGGCTTCTCCGGCGCGTAGCCGTGTCGGTCCCCGAGCCGTTTCTCGAGCGCGAGGATCGCCTCGTAGCGCGCGGACTTGCCGGTCTCGCTCTCGAAGAAGCGGTCGTCGCGCCGGAGGTCCTCGACCACGTAGTAAAGCGCGCAGGGATCGCCCCAGCGGTCGAGCAGGAGCGCCGCGGAGCGCCGCACCCGGTCGTGCGGGTCGTCGAGCAGTCCCTCGACGACGTCGCGCCGCTCGGGATCGCCGAGCCGCGCGAAACCGTCCACGGCGGCGGAGCGCACCGCCGCCAGGTTGTCTCCCGCGAGCGCGCGGATGCGATCGGCCTCGGCGGCGACCGCCGTCTTCGCCAGCGTGCGCGCCGCGGACGGACGCCAGGGGAAGTCCCGGTCGTCGAGCGCCTGCCAGAGCTTCGCGCGCAGCTCCGCGTGCTCGAACTCGCCGAGAACCTCGATCACGTCCATGCCGAGCCGCGCCATTTCGGCCGGCGAGTCGCCGCACTCGGCGAAGATGCGCTCCGCCGCCGGCGCGCCGAGCCGCACCAGACGCTGCGCGGCCTGCGGGCGCACGACCGGCGAGCCGGTGCGGGCCACGCGGAGATAGCGCTCGACGTCGGTCTCGGGCTCGGGATCCTGCGCGCCGGCGACGAGGGCGAGCAGCGCGAGCGCGGCGAGCACTAGAAGAAGCTCCCCTCCAGGCGGTAGAGGCTCGTCACGAAGCCGTCCTCCTCGACCTCGCCGACGGAGAGCGTTCCGCGGAAGGTGAGCTGGCCCGGCTTGTACTCGGTCTTGGCGTCGAGCGTGACCTCGACGAAATGGTTCGGCGCGGGCGTACCGGCGCACTGGCAGGAGTCGTCGACGATCATGATCGTCTTTCGCTCGTCGCGGAACTGCGTCAGCATGTAGCCGGAGATGATGATCTCCTTCCCGTCGAGGTCGCGGATCTCCTTCGGCAGCTCCTTGCCCTGCTGCCAGTCGATCTTCGTGAGCTTCATGATGTCCACCTCGATCGGGTCGTCGACCGCGACCGCGGAGAGCACCGCGCAGAGGGCGAGAGCCAGGACCTTCATTGTTGCTCCTCCACCTTCTCGGCTTGGATCCGGTAGATGCTGCGCACGTAGCCGTAGTCGTCCAGGACCTCGCCGACCTCGAACTCGCCGGTGACGCGGACGATCTGGAACGGGAAGTAGTCGACGCCCTCCTCCTCGAGCACCTCGACCTCGATCCACTCGTCCATCATCGGCATCACGCCGAAGCAGCAGCCGGGCAGGTACCGCGAGAGGATAAAGCTCGTCACCTTCCGGTCCTCGAAGTCCACCGGGACCATGTAGCCGTCCATGGCGACCTCGGTGCCGTTGAGCTTCAAGACCGCCTCGGGGAACTCGCTCAGCTCGAGCACCTCGTCCTCGACCTCGCGGAGCTCCGGCGGCTCGTACTCGGGGAAGGCGACGTCCTCGAAGGTGATGAAGCTCGTCCCCTCCTGGAGGTTCTCGGCGGGGGGAGCGCTCGTGACGCCGTGGCCCGAGCCGTGCCCTCCCGGCGGAGGGATCGCGGGCGGCGGGTCCGCGTCCGGCGTCGCGGAGGGCTCGGGCTCGACCTCGGCAAGCTCGGGCGGCTCTGGAGCCCTCTCCGGCGGCTTCACCGGCGCGTCGATGGGCGCCCCCTCGATCGGCGCACCGGACAGCGCGGCCACGTCGTAGGCGTCCTCGCCGCAGGAGGCGGCGAAGGCGAGCGCGAGGCTGACGGCGATGGAGGCGCGGGGTCGCATCGGCAGTCCAGGATACCGGATGGGTTCAGGAAGTCGGGACGAGGTTCGCGGCCACGTCCGTTGCATAGGCCTTGTAAGCCGGCAGGCAGCCGGCGAGGACCCCCATGGCCAGCATTCCGGCTGGGGTGAGCGCAAGGGCGGGATGCCAGGCGCCCGCCTCGAGCACCACCCCGGTCTGGCGCTGCACGACGGCGGCCGCCGCGAGGAGGATCCCGTAGTAGACCGCGAAGCCCAGGGCGGCCCCCAGCGCGGCGATCGTCCCCGCCTCCACCACGATGGCGGAGAACACGGTCCGCCGCCGCGCCCCGAGGGCGCGCAGGATGGCGAACTCGCGCCTGCGCTCGTTCATCGTGTTGTAGAGGCTCGCGAGGATCGAGCCGGCGGCGACCGCGACGACGAGGTAGGCCACGACCTCGAGGATGCGGTTCACCCAGCCCAGCTTGTTGAAGAGCTCCGCCATCGACTTCCCTATCGGCCAGGCGAGGGTGGCGTCTTTCTCCTCCAGGTTGATCTGGTTGGAGAAGGTCTGGCCGGTGCGGTTCCCGCCGCGGAACTTGAGCAGGACGGCGGAGACCTCCTTGTGCTCGTCCTCGATCTCCTCGCCGGGCTTCGCCTCGTAGTGCTCGCCGGAGCCGCGCAGGACGTGCCCGCCCATGCGGAAGATGCCCTCGATCGGGATCCAAACGACGCGGTCGTTGGGCGAGTTGGACGGCTCGAAGACACCGACGATGACGTACTCCTCGTCGTGGTCGTGGTGCTCGTTGTGCTCCAGGCCGTGGCTGGGATGAACCCTCGATCCGATGCGGAGCCCGAGCTCGCGCGCCACGGTGCTGCCGAGCAGCGCTTCGCGGCGCTCCGGGTCGAAGAGGCGGCTGTCCCCCACGAGCCGGAACCGCTCCGCGTCTTCGAAGAGCTCGGCCGTCGTGCCGACGATGCGGAAGCCCTCGAGGTTGTCTCCTACCGCGTAGGGAATCGCCCTCTCGACGCGGCGGTCCTCCTTCATCGCGACGTACTTCTCCCACGGCAGGTTGCCGGGCGACGTCTCGAGGTGGAACACGGTGTTCAGGACGAGCTGGAGCTCGCTGCCGCGCGCGCCGAGGACGGCGTCGAAGCCCACGGGGCCGCCCGAGAAGGCCTCCTTGCTCTGCTCGCTAACGGCGAAGACCGCCATGACGAGGCCGCTGCCGAGCGCGGCGCTCGCCACGGTGACGACGGTCGACAGCGCGTGCTGGCGCAGGCTGCGGCCGACGATCATCGCGAGCCCGCCGATCATGCGCGGACCCCGGCGTTCAGGTCTTCGAGCGTCTCGCTCCGCTCGAAGCGCGCGAGCACCTTCTCGTCGTGACTGACGAGCAGCAGCGCCGCGTCGTGCTCCGCGCAGAGCCGCTGGATCAGCTCGAGCGCCTCCTGCGCGTAGCGCGGGTCGAGGTTGCCGGTCGGCTCGTCGGCCAGCACGAGCTTCGGCCGGTTCGCCAAAGCGCGCGCGAGGGCGACGCGCTGCTGCTGGCCAACGGAGAGCTGCGAGGGGCGGTACTTCAAGCGGTCGCCGAGCCCGAGCTCGTCCAGGAGCTCCTTCGCGAAGGCGCGGTCCGCGCCCGGCCCGAACATCATCCCGAGCAGCACGTTGTCGAGCGCCGTGTAGCCCTGGAGCAGGTTGAAGGTCTGGAAGACGTAGCCGACGTTGCGCGCGCGGTGCTTGTCGCGCGCCGACTCCGAGAGCGCGGCGAGGTCCTCGCCCTCGAAGAGCACCTTGCCCGAATCCGGGCGCAGGATCCCCGCGATCACGTTGAGCAGGGTGGTCTTGCCCGAGCCGCTCGTGCCCATCAGGGCGACCTGCTCCTTCGCCCCGAGCGCGAAGCGTGGGATGTCGAGCACGACCTGCTCCTCGCCGTCGGGCGAGCGGTAGGCCTTCTTCAGGTCGAGAACTTCGAGCATCCGGCGCTGGCTTACGGCTTCGTCGCGGCGGAGGTCACCTCGCCGTCGAGAACGCGGAAGTATAGGCCGAAGCCGCCGCCGCCGTTCTCGACCTTGAAGAGGATCCGGTTCCAGCCTTCGGCGAGCTGCATGCGGCCGATCTCCTGGAGCGGGCTCGCGCCGTGGCGGCTCGCGTCCTCGTGGAGCACGGTCTCGTTGCACCAGACCTTGGCGCCGTCGTCGGTGCCGAGCGCGAAGAAGACTTCCCGCGCGTCCGGGGCGTGCAGCCAGGTCTGGGCGTAGGCGATCGCGTTCTCGCAGTGCTCGGGATCGATCGCGCGCAGGTCGAGGTAGCCGCTCTCCTCGGCGCGCAGCTCGCGCCACGCGGCCTCGCCGGCCTTACCCGGGAAGCTGGCCTCGACGCTCGCGTTCGACTCGGGCGGGTAGGCGGCGGTGAGCACCGACGTCTCGTCCGGGTTGGGGAAGTAGCCGATCGCCATCCAGTCGCGCACGAAGTGGCCGCCGAGCAGCGGCAGGAACTCGTCGTCGTAGCGCGCGATCGTGGACTTGCCGTGGAGCTCCATCATCTTGAAGAGCTCGTCCCCGATCCCCTCGGCGCCGCAGGCGTTCATCGCGCGCAGGAGCGCGATGCGCGCGTAGGTGTCGAGGCCCTGGTACTGCCAGACGAGGGCGAGCTCCTCCAGCAGCTCGGGATCCGCCGCGCGCTCGGCGGCGCGGGCGGCGAGCAGGAGCTGGTGGCGGTCCAGGGAAGCGAAGTCGCCGGGCGGAAGCTCGAGCCACGGCGGCGTCCACTCCCCGTCGCCGTCGACGTCGACCCACACCGGATTCGTGATCGCGAGCGGGAGGATCGGGCGGCCGGCGTCGGGGATGATGGGAGCCAGCGAGTCGTCGCCTTCGACAAGGACGGCGATCCATGCGTCGCGCCGCAGCGTGAGCTCCTCGGTTTCGTCGATGACGAGGACCCCGTCGACCTCGGGAATCTCCCACTCCTGCAACGCCCTGCCGTTGATGACGACCAGGAGGCGGTCGACGTCGATCCAGGAAGCGGCTCGAATGCGCGCGCGGATCGTCACGACTCCGCCTTCCTCGGCCCTGGCGTCGCCGCCCATCGGAACGCCGTTGACCTCGAGCTCGACGAACGGGCCGGTCGTCGTGAAGACCTGCTTCGCGCGGATCGCCGCCGCCACCTCCGCAGGGTCGATCTCGCTCGGCGCGTCCGTCGAGCTGCGGGAGTAGTTTCGCGGGTAGCCGCCGAAGGCCGCGTGGACCGTGTGGCTGTCGGAGTTGCCGACGGCGGCGTAGCGATGCCCACGGTTGAGGAGGACGAACCAGTCCTCGAGCACCGAATGGATGCCCTCGCCGACGTACCTGTCCGTCGTGTCCGCGTTGTAGTAGCCCCAGCCGACGTTTTCGTTCAGAACCTCGAGGCTGTCGAAGTCCGACGAGTAGGCCGGGTCGCTGCTCTCCCCGGTCACCGGGTCGAGCCCGGTGCGCCCGAAGTAATCGATCCGCAGCCACCGCGGGTGGTTGAGCTGGATCACCGGCGTCACGCCGTAGCGGTTGGGCTCCTCGCGGATGAACTTGAAGAGCGCGTTCGCGTCGCGCGCGTCCGGATCGGGGACCGGCCGGTCGGGCTCGAGCGGAAACGCGTTGAAATGACCGATCGGTGTCGACACCTCGTTGCCGACCACGGCGCGGATGCGCTCGCCGACGCCGAGCTTCGCGATCGTCGGGTCGTAGTCGGTGTTGTGGTTGTGGTCGGTCGCGACCGCGAACTCGAGCCCCTCGCCAACGAGGCTGATGACGCGCTCCTCCATGTTCGCGTCGCCGTGGCCGGAGTACGTCAGCGTGTGGAGGTGGTAGTCGCCGCTGACCCAGCCGGTCGTGTCGACCTCGTGGCGGAGCCGCGCGGTCCAGCGGTACTCCCAGCCCTCCTCGAAGTGCAGCTCGGTCCGGTCGAGGCTCCACTCGATGCCGCGCGACGCGTAGATCTCGTAGGTGCCGGCAGGCACGGTGATCGCGCCGACGCCGCTCTTCGTGTAGACGACGTTCTTGCGCACGGCCAGCTCCTCGGGCCGCGCGCCGACGTTCGGGAAGAGCTCGACGCCTTCGCCGACGAAGGTCAGCCGGCCGGGGATCGGCGCTCCGGCCTCGTCGAGGATCTCGAAGCGCAGGACGGCGGACGGCGCGTCCCCGGCGATCGGCGCGGGCTCGTCGAGGACGAGCCCGACGGCTCCGAGCGCGACGAAACCGGCGGGAAGCAGCCAGGGGAGGGCTTTCACGCGGTGGAGTCTAACCGGTTCGGCGCCACGGCAGCACCGCAAGCCGTCTGCTGCTCTCCCGATTGCACGCCGACGGATTCATCCGAAGCAGTCATCCGCTCCTCGTAGTAGCGCGTTCTAACGCGGTGGCGAGGAACGGCGCAAAGCGCCGTCCGTTGGATCGGTGGGTTGGTCGGGCCATCATTCGCCAATACTCGCCTCTCCGCCTATTCCATTTGCCTCAAGGGACTCGAGGAAGCCCTGAACGTAGTAGCCGGGAACGACGACTTCGACGTCCTTGCGTTTTCCGTAGATCCTTACGTGGATACCGGAGGCTGCGTGCTCTTGCAGATACTCCCGGTTGAGATCGATGGCAATGTGCTCTGTGATGTACCCGCCACCACCAACTTGGCGGTCGATCTCCCGCGTTGTTAGAGACTCGCCATCAATATCGTTGGTCCGCTCGAGGAACGCCCAATCAGATGCACTGTACCACACGTAGAGCTGCAATGCAGAGTCTGCGTCTAGCCCGAGTTCCTTCACGACCTCGAGGACCTTGGGATCCATTGCCCCCATCTCCTCCAGTACGAATGTCCGGAGCGTCCACGAAACCCAAAGGTCTTGGGTCATCCTAGGGCCCTGAACCTGTGTCACCTTCGAGAATGGATCGCTCTCTACCTTGGTCCCCGCCACAACCTCCTCCACCGTGGAGGGGTTCTGCATCGTCAAACATGAGGGTAGGCAACAGCTCAGGAGGACTCCCACCAGGATGATCATTGAGTTTCTTCGCATGCTATGGTCTCCACTCTGTCTAACGCCGTGACGATCAGCGGCGGCCGGAGGCTGTCCGCTGCATCGGCTTGTTGGCAGGCCGACTCGCTTTCAAAGGTGCTTCTTTAGCGCCTCTCGGCTCCGCTTCTTCTCCAGTGCTGAGTTGCAGCTTGGGCAGACCCGCACCTTCTTTCCTTCCAACTCCCACTTGTAAGAAGTCTTCTTGAGCTTGTTTCCGCATATGCCGCACTCCGTTGGTTGGGCGAACATTCCGACGACTATCACCAGCAGCACGATCCCGCCGACACCAAGGGCCCAATGCTGGGACCACAGAACAGCGATTAGGGCGAGGCCCAACAGGCATCCGATGGCTGAGGCAGTGTCAGATGCTTTGCCCATCGATCATCCTCTTGAGATCCTGTTAAAGCGGAATAGGCGGACCTGTGTTGGGCGGCGAACGATGCGAGAAGGCCCTGTTAACGTCGGAGCACGGTTGAGCTCCGGTCGAAGCAAGTCGTTGTCGGAAGCGGACATCCGTACCTCGGAGTGAGGTGCAACGGGCGTGATGAAGCGACCAGCATATCACGCCTCGGGCGCGTCGAACGATTCGGGGACTCCCGGCCGGTCGAGGGGGTTGCGGACGGCGTGCGGGCCGGCTTGGGACCCTGCGGATGTCTTGGCCGTCCTCGAGGAAGTGGGTCGCGAAGGAGTGGGGAAGACCTTCGTCGGCGAGGAGCTCGCCGGCGAGATCGGAGGCGCCTGATGCCGCCGACGGGTCTTGAGAAGCGCAGCGCTCTCTTAGGGACACGGGCGATGCTCGGGCGCAGACTCCTCCACCCACGCTCCATCGCGATGCCTGCCTGTCGCCTACAGCTCCCCGGAGTCGTTCTCCCCGTCCCCCCAAAGCAGCCGCCCGCCCTCGAAGCCCTGCGGCTGGCCCGCGACCGCGCCGAGGATCGCGGGGTTCACGCGCGTGCCGAAGGGCGACGAGGCGACGGTCGCGTCGATCCGCGCCCAGCCGGTCTCGACGTCGCCCTGGCCGTCGCAGGTGTAGTCGAACTCGTCGGGGTCGTCGGGCGTCGACGCCAGGTAGGCCTGGGTGAACACCGTACTCAGGTCCGCGAGCGGGACCTCGAACCAGCACGTGAACTGGAACGTGAACGACAGCGGCAGCTCGTTGTCGTTGAAGATGTCCATGCTCACCGTGACGACGCTGTCGTCGATGTCGCCGGTCAGGTTGAAGAGCACGAGCCGCGACGCGTCGATGCCGAGGAACGAGTCCAGGTAGAGCGTGTCCGGCGCCTTTTCGTACTCCACACCGTCCAGGTCGGGCTTGCCGTCGAAGTCGGCGTCCGTCGGCGTGCCGGGCGGGCCGATCGCCTTGAAGGAAGCGGGCTGGATCGAATAGAGCAGCCCGTTCGGGTAGAGCACGAGCTCCGACCCGATCAGGTGGTTGTGCGACGTGGCGAACCCGAACGTGGCGTCCTGAGCGGTGACGATCAGGTAGCCGTTCTGGTTTCCCGGCTCGTTGTGGCACCCCGTCAAGATCGTCACCGTGTCGCCCGGCGTGAGCTGCTCGGCGCGCCAGAAGAGCTCGCACCGCGGCGGGTTCAGCGGGTCGGCCGGGTTTGGCGTGACGTTCACGTACTTGTAGAGCGCGCGCACGTCGCCTCCGGAGCCGGTCCTGGTGTTGGAGACGCTGACCAGCGTGAACGCCGACTGCGAGTGGTGCACCGGAAAGACGAGGGCGCTCCCCGGCTCGGGATTGCCGGCGCGGGCGTTGGAAGCGAGGAGAGCCAGGAACAGAAGCGGCGCAAACGTGCGGATCATGGTGACACCCGAGAGAGAAGCGGGCCGGCGCCCAGTTGGGGTGAACGCCGGCCCGTGATGCGATGGGGATGGACCCTTCCCTTTAGAACAGAACGTTGACTTCCTGGTGGTTGGAGTCGTCCACCGGAAGCACGAGGCCGGTCGCGCGCACGACGACGCCTTCGACGAAGAAGGTGGTCGACGGCGCGATGCCGGTGAGACTGGCGCTGACCTCGGTCCACGCGCTCGTCCCGTCGATGGTGTACGAGCCGGCGCTGAAGATCTGCGTGAAGTTGTTGCCCGTGTCCATGCTGACGATGCCCGGCAGGATCGACGGGAGGTTGCTCGGCGACCAGAAGAGCAGGAACAGGTCGTTCGGCAGCGAGCTCATCGTGATCGGGAGCGGGGCGAAGCTGAACGCACTCACGGGGTCGTCGCCGGTGCCGGCCTGCAGGACCGGCAGCGGCGGCGCGATCACGTTGATCTGCGCCGTGTCCGTGACGAGGCCGTTGGAGACCGAGATGTCGATCGCCCCGGTCTTGCTGACCTGCGGCATGTCCAGGGTGAAGAGGCTCGGGCTGACGTAGGTGTAGGGCGCGGGGAAGCCCGTGAGCGCCACACCGTCCACCGTGATCGTGTTCGTCGGCGCGAAACCGGAGCCGTTGATGCTCACCGTCTGGGCCGTGCCCGGGATCAGGGCATCGACCGTGCCGGGCGTGATCGACGAGATCGACGGGCCGGTCGGGCCGCCGCCGCCGGGATCGAAGCCGTCGATGAACGTCACGCCCGAGCCGAGCGGGTCGAGATGGCTCGAGACCTGGCTCCACTCAACCTCGAGCCGGCCGTAGAAGTCGTCGAACGGGAAGCCGCAGGCCGCGGCGCCGCCCCAGAGCTGGCCGATGAAGCGGCCGTCCTCGTCGTAGAGCGGGCACCCGGACGAGCCGGGCTGCGTCACGCCGACGTCCCACTGGAAGATGCGCCAGTCCTGGCCGGACTTGCCCGGCGAGTTGTTGTCGAAGCTGATCTTCTTCGGCAGGCCCTGCGGGTGGTGCACCGTGACGGTGCTCGGCGGGAACGTGCCGGAGCGGTCCCAACCGGCGAAGAAGGCGTCGTAGCTCGCCGGAATCTGCGGGTTGATGCGCACGAGCCGGTAGTCGATGCTCGCGCTCGTCGCGAGCTGCGTCGAGCCCTGCACCGTGTTGCCCGTCGGAGCGAACCCGGAGCCGCAGTTCGGCCGCTGGTACTTGAAGCGGAAGATGGCGTTGCCGAGCGAGCCGCAGTGGTTGGCCGTGATGTAGAGCTGCGTCCCGTCGAACGCGGTGTTGTTCAGCAGCGAGCCCGTGCACAGGAGCCCCCCGTTGATCAGCATCGTCGTCGCGCGGACCTGGTTCTGCCAGGGCGCGGCGATCGGACAGGCCACGTCGGTCTCGCAGCTTCCGTCGGCGCCGCCGGAGTCGATCCCCTTGAAGATCGAGATCACGTCGCGGTAGTCGTGCACCACCGTGCCGACGCGCAGCGCGCCGCCGAACTCGACCCAGGTCGGCTCGAGGTACTCGAGGGTGACCGCCGACCCTTCGACCGGCTGAATCGCCATCTGGCCGTTCGGCTTGTTGTTCTGGTAGTTGAACATCCCGAGCGTGAGCCCCGCGTCGTTGTAGGCGTAGAGCTCGGCGCCCGACGGCAGGTGGTACTCGGAGAGGATGAAGCTCAGCGAGTGGGCCCCGCTCGACTCGATGCGCAGGCGCCACACGCGGTCGCCGTTCGGGAGCGCCTCCCAGACCCCGGAGTTGTCGATTCCGAGGTCGACGTCGATGTTCTCACCGAAGCGGAAGGCCGTGCCCTTGCCGGCGGCCGCGTCCTCCTCGAGGAGCGCCTCGGCGTCGACGGGGGGCATCTGCTCCGTCGGGACGGTCGACGTCAGGTCGTGGTAGGTGCTCGGAGGGGATCCGCCGTACTCGATCTGGGCGCTGGAGATCTGCATCAGCGCCATCGCGGCGAAGGGGAGAGCGAGAAGACGGACGGGTGCTGCCATGGGGAATGGTCCTCGGTGCTTCCTGGGGAGAGGCCGGTCGGTTCGATCCCATTATGGAGGGGAATGGGAAGCCCGCAAGAAGGGCGGCCCCTAAGCCAGCTCGTCCCGCACCCGCTCCAGCAGGGTCTTCGTCGCGCGGATCCCCTCGGGCTCGGAGAGCTGGTCGCCCTCGTACTCGATCCCGACGTAGCCGCGGTAGCCGGCGTCGACGACGATCTTCATCATCCGCCGGTAGTCGGTGCGGACCTCGTTTCCCGCGTCGTCGAACTCGTGGGACTTCGCGCTGACCGCCTTGGCGAAGGGCATCAGCTCCTCCACGCCCTTGTAGCGGTCGTATTCCTCCTCCTTGGAGATACGGAAGTTCCCGAAGTCGGGCAGCGTGCCCACGCCGGGGTGGTCGGCCTTCCGCATCACCGCCGCGAGCCAGGCGCCGTTCGACGACAGCCCCCCGTGGTTCTCGACGATCACGCTGATCCCGTACGGCGCGCCGAAGAGGGCGAGCTCGCGCAGCGAATCGGCCGCGCGGGCCATCTGGTCCTCGTAGGAGCCGTCGCCGCGCGCGTTGACGCGGATCGAGTGCCCGCCGAGCCGGCTCGCCGCGACGATCCAGCGGTGGTGGTTCTCGATCGCCTTCCGGCGCGCCGCGTCGTCCGCGTCGGCCAGGTGACCCTCGCCGTCGATCATGATGAGGAGCGTCTCCACGCCGTGATCGTCGGCGCGGCGCTTCAGCTCGTCCAGGTAGCCGAAATCCTCCGCCTTGTCCTTGAAGAAGCTGTTGACGTACTCGACGGCGTCGATGTCGTAGTCCTCGCGGGCGACCCTGGCGAAGTCGACGTTGTCGATCTCGCCGGCCCAGAGCGCTCGGTGGAGCGACCACTGCGCGAGGGAGATCCGGTACAGGGGCCCCCTGCGGCCGACGAGCGGCGTGCCGCAGGCGAAGGCGACACCCGCGGCCGCGCCGGCGAGGAAGTTGCGTCGGTTCATTCGTCTTCGAGCTCCTGGATCCAGACGTTGCGGTACTGAACGGGGTTGCCGTGGTCCTGCAGGAGGATCGGGCCGCGCTGGTACTCCTGCCCGTCGAGGTTGCCCGGCGTCGGCGCGGAGAGCTCCACGTCGTCGTGGACATTGATCCCGTTGTGCCACACGGAGACCCGCGCGTTCTCCGTCTTGCCTTGCGCGTCGGTGATGCGTGGCGCGCGGAAGCGGACGTCGAAGCTCTGCCAGCGGCCGGGGGCGCGGCTCGCGTTCGTGCTGGGCACCTTCACCTCGTACAGGCCGCCGCAGTCGCCGGTCCGGAGCTCGGTCCTCCCGTGCGAGTCGAGGATCTGCACCTCGTAGTTGCCGTGCAGGTAGACGCCGCTGTTGCCCTGCGGCGGCACGTTGAACTCGACGTGCAGGAGGAAGTCGCCGAACTCGTCGTGCGTCACGAGGTCGCCGGTCCCGGGAACGACCTCGATCGCGGCCTTGGCGCGCTTCCACTTGCAGTCGTCGCGGCTGCCCTTGTGATACCAGCCCGACGTCTCCTCGCCCGAGAGCAGGAGGCGCGCGCCTTCGGGCACCTTCGCCGCGCCGTCGGGACCGTCGATCGCCCAGCGGATCCCCGCGAGCAGATGATCGGTGAAGCGCTCGTCGTTCCAGACCTCCGGGCGATGCCCCAGTGCCGTGTAGAAGACGCGCCCCTCGCCCCAGGCGCGCGTCCAGGCGATGGGATAGTCGTCGTGCTTGCCCCTGGAGATGTCGACCGACTCTGGGTCGAGCGAGAGCAGCACGCGCGCGGGATGCCGCTGAAAGTTGCGGAACTGGTAGATCTCGTCGTCGATCTCGAAGCGCTCGCCGAGGTGCCGCGTCGAGAGATGCCGGCCGTCCTCGACGAGCACGCCGACCATCTGCGTCCACGGGTGACCGTCGAACGCGCCGCCGATCATCTCCATGTAGGGCGCGAACTCGTACCAGGTGTCGGTGGCGCAGTGGATGCCGACGAAGGCGCCCCCGCCCTGGATCCAGTCCATCAGCGCCGCGCGGTTCGTCTCGTCGATCGGGAGCTCGCCGGTCGTGTAGAACGCGACCGCGTCATAGCCTGCCAGGCTCTCGGCGGTGATCGTCCCGCAGTCCTGCGTCGGCGTCACGTGGAACTTGCCCGAAGCGGCTTCGACCAGGCGCTCCTCCGCGTGCGAGTAGACGTCCGGCCGCGGCCGCCTGACCACGCCGTGCTGGAAACCCGCCGAGTGCGTCAGGAAGAGCACGCGCGGCAGCTCCTTCGGCGGCTCGGCCTTCCTTCCGGGCACCTTGATCAGCGTGTAGTAGGCCTCGGAGTGCAGCAGCGCCCGACCTTCCGTGTTGCGCACGCCCTCGGCGCGCAGCTCGTGTACGTAACCCGCGCGCAGCGGCGCGACCCGCAGGCGCACGGTGCGCGCGTCCACCGGGCGGATCCCGACCACGTCGAGCGCGAGCTTGTCGTCCTCCGGCGCGCCGTAGGCCGCGTGGTACTCGTAGGTGTAGCTCGAGAACCGGAAGGACGCGGGATCGGACATCGACGCCTCGTCGAGGTCCTGGGTGAACTCGAGCTCGAACCCGTCGGGGAGGGCGCGCATCGCCAGGATCTCGAACGGCTCGACGCCGGTGTACGCGACGCGCTGCAGCCCGTAGCGAAGGCGACCGATCGACGCCCAGCCGCGGTCGGTCTGGCCGACGAAGAGCGAGCCGTCCGGCGCGAACTCCAGCCGGTTCACGCCGCAGTCGAGGTCCTTCAAGAAGGGGAAGCAGGCGCCCTGGTAGTGCCCGTCGACGAGCTCGAGGTCGACGCGCATGATGGACGCCAGCGTCTGGTCGCCGACGAAGAACTGTCCCGCGAACGGGCCGAACTTGCCTTCGGTGTCGTCGAGCTCGACGTCCGCCGCCGACTGGCCCATCTTGCGGTACGGGAACCACACCGACGCCGGCTTGCGCGGCGGCCGCTCGTCCGGACCGAGGTCGTCGCGCCAGCGCAGGCTCGCGGGATGCCCGTGCCACGAGCCCTCCTCGAGGTGCGACAGCCGGTTCGTCGCGACGTAGTCGCCCTGGTTGTCGACGTAGAACATCGCGCCGTCGCGCCACGCGCCGATGCCGTTGGGCGAGCGCAGGCCGCTGCACACCGGAATGACGTCGCCCGACCGCGTGATCTTCAGCGCCCAGCCGCGCCAGGGCACCGTCGCCTTGCCGAGGCTCCCGCAGAAGCCGACGTTGAGCGTCACCCAGGCATTGCCCTCGGCGTCGAACTCGGGACCGAAGGCGAACTCGTGGTAGTTGCCGCTGACGCCCCAGCCGTCGCTGAAGGTCTCGTAGAGGTCGGCCGCGTCGTCGCCGTCCTCGTCGACGAGCCGCGTCAGCTCGCCGCGCTGGACGGCGTAGACCGCCTCGCCGCCGGGCTCGGCGCGCACGGCCGCGCCGAGGAGCTCGTGAAGACCGCTCGCAAAGAGCTTCCACTGCGCGTTCGAAGGCGGCTCTTCGTACGCGTTCTCGACCACGAGCACGTCCCCGCGCCGCGTAGTGACGACCGGCCGGCCGTCGGCGAGGAACGACACGCCGCCCACCTCGAGCACGAGGTCGTCCGGAACCGGGATGGTCATCGCCTTGTAGTGCGCGCGCTCCGCCGACGGCGGGAAGTCGCGGTCGAGGTAGTAGTGCAGGAGCGCGTCCTCCGCCCCGGTGAGCTCGCGGCGCGTCCCGATCTGGAAGGCCCAGTCGCCGGCGCCCTGCGCGATCTTGAAGAGGAGGTGGTTCGTGCCCTCCTCGAAACGCAGGGCCAGCGCGTGCGCCTCGGGATCGAGCCCGCGCGGCACGTCCTTGTCGATCACGAGCTCGCCGTTGAGCCAGAACCGCAGGCCGTCGTCGCTTCCCATCGTGACGTCGACCTCGCGCGGACCCGGCGCCTCGACCGTCGTGTAGAGGTAGGCGACGACGTCGTTGTTGAGCTCCTCCGACGGCAAGACGCGCAGGTCGATGCGCCGGTCGGTCATTCGGCCCATCTTGCGCCACTTGGCCGCCGTCTCCTGCTTGCCCTGGAACGTCCGCTCGAGATCGGGACCCGCGCCGCCCGCCGTCATCCGGGCGAGCTCCTCCTCCGGCTCGAGCTCCGTCGCCAGGTCGTCCTTCCCGTGACCCGCGTACGGGAACGGGCTCAGCATGTACCAGTCCCCCCACTCGACCTGCTGGGGGATCAACGCGGCGACCATGTGCTCGAAGGTGGCCTGTCGCGTCTCCTGTTTGACGTAGGGGACGCCGCCGACCATTTCGTCCTGAGCGAGCGCGAGCGCGAGAGCGAGCACGAGCTTCACGGCACCACCTCCAGCTCGAACGACACCGACGGTCCGGCGGGACGGATGCCGAAGTTGCTCGCGTCACCGATCTCCGCCTCCAGGAAGAGCTCGCCGCCCTGCACGTCCTTCATCGTGACCAAACCCGTTCCGCCGAAGATCCAGATCACGTCCTCCGCGACGATCTCGGTGATCTCGAAGCGCCGCGTGAAGCCGACCGTCGGCGCCGCGCGCGGCGTCCAGCGCTCCGCGACGCGCGCGCCGTCGACTTCATAAAGGAAGGTCGGCTCGCCCGCCTTGTCGACGCGGTAGCCGCGGAAGCGCGCTCCGGCCTCCTTGCCGGTCGCTTCGAAGTCGAGCTCTTCGCCGCTCGCGCCGAGGCGGACGGGAAGGCCGGCGGGCGCCGCCCACACCCGCGGCCCGGTGCCGCCGGCGACGTTGCCCCCGCGGCCGGCCCAGGCGCCCGACGCGTCGAGGAAGTCGCCCTGCCAGACGTCGACGAGCCGCACCGCCTCGGCGTCGAAGCCGAAGTGAACGCCGACGGGAAACCCGACCGCGATGCCGCGCGAACCCGCGCCCTCGAGGAAGGTCCGCAGCACCCGCGGCTCGTCGCCGACGGCGAGGCCAAGCTTGCGCTCGGGGCGGACGGCCTCCGGCGGCGGCATCATCTCGCCGAGCGTGAAGTAAGCCCACATCGCGTCGATCTGGCGGAGCATGTCGCCGCCGAGGACGGTCCTGAGCGTGCTCTCTCCCGCGCCGCCGCCGTTGAACGACGGCATGCGCGTCGAGTTGTTGAACCGCATCGGGTTCCAGAGGTAGGAGACGAACCACTCGTAGCGCAGGCGCTCGGCGAAGCGCGTCAGGTCCGGACCCACCGTCCCGTTCGGCGGGAAGTCCTTGTACACGTGGCAGGCGACGCACGAGAGCTGCGTGCGGTCCATCAGGCCCCGCCCGGCGAGAACGAGCTCGTCGGAGACCTGCGGCTCGTCGAAGTCGTCGTCCGGCGTGACGCCGCTCAGCCGCGCGAGGTTCTCCGGCAGATCCTCGACCAACTCCTTGTGGTAGCGCGGCATCCGCGTGGCGACGTACGGCCGCGCGCGCTCCTCGCCGAGCAGCACCTCGCGCAGCCACGACGCCGTCAGCTTGGAGCCGGCGCCGGACAGGTCCGGCGGGTGTCGCCCCTCGTCGCCGAGGTCGGCCTCCTCGTCGTTGGACACGAAGAAGACGTCGAGCTCCTCCGGAACTCCGCCGCTTCCGTCGAGCTCGTGGCAGCTCGCGCAGCCGAGGTTGGCGATCTTCCGCCGCGCAGCGTCGAGCGGCGCCGGCGCACCCGTCGCGCGCTGCACCGACGCGATGCCGGCCGCGAGGCGGCGGCGCTCCTCGTCGGAGAGGTCGTACCGCGGCGTCGTCGCGTCGCTCGCGCTGAGACAGCCGCGCTGCGGATCGAGCGCCGCGAGCGGCGGCGCTTCGGCCGCGCCCTCGACGTCCGCGGGCAGACCCTCGAGCGCGTGGCAGGCCGCGCAACCGCGCCGGACGAAGGCGCGCGCGCCGAGCTCGACCCGCGCCGGGTCGACCGTGAACTCGGGCTCCTCCCACTCGCCGATCAGGTAGGTCGCCAGCGCGCGCGCCTCGCGCAGCTTGAGATCGAGGTCGGGCATGCGGCCGTCGGGATAGGCGTCCGCGGGATCGCGGAGGAACTCGACGAGCTCCGCGTGCCGCCACTTTCCGCGCAGGTCGCCGAGCGGAGCGATGACCTCGGCCGCCGGAGCCTCCGACGGCAAGAAGGGATCGTCGTAGACCGTCGCCGGCGCTTCGAGCGCGCCGTGGCACGCCACGCAGCCGATGCGGTGGTAGAGCTCGCGGCCGCCCTCCACGTCCTTGCGCTCGGCGTTGGCCGGGCTCGAGAGGCTCAGGAGATAGTGGGCGATCGACTCCGACTCGTGCGTCTCGTCCGGACCCGCGTCGCCGATCAGGTCGGGCATGTCCGGGTACGGCCGCACCGCGTCGGGCGAGCGCATCCAGCGCAAGAGCCAAGTCGGGTGCAGGCGCTGGCCGACCCGCGCCAGGTCGGGTCCCGGACGCCGCCCGACCGCGCGGCTCTTGCTCTCGGTCGGCGCGTGGCAGTTGGTGCAGCCCTTCCGCTCGAGCAGCACGCGGCCCTCGAACGCTTCGACGCCCTCGCGGCCGACCTCGAACACCTCGGCCGAGACGCTGGCGGCGGACGAGGGGATCGGCTCCGGCGGGAAGCCGCGTCCGGCGGCGGGCTTCTGCTCCCACAGCGTGCGCAACCGGTACGGGCCCCGCCCGCGCGCGACGAACTCGACCTGGAGCGCTACCGTACCGGCCTCCAACGCGTGAAGTTCCAGCCAGAACGCGCCGTCTTCCGACCACTCGCCCGCGGCCAGCTCCGCGCCGTTCTCGTTCCAGAGCTGGAGCGACGCTTCGCCGCCGAGCACTTCGACGCCGAAACGGAACTCGCCCTCCGACGGAAGCGCGATCTGCGTGAAGTAACGAGCCCGCCAACCGGTCGCGGTCAATTCGGGGTGCAGCGTCTCGCCTTCGCCGAGCGCGAAAGCGGCTGCGGGAGTGATCGTCTCCACCTCGGCGGCGCCCGCCGCGAGGCTCGCGAGCCAACCGGACGTCCTGTCGCGCAGCGGGTCCGGCGAGGAGCTTCCGCCCCATGCAAGCGCCAGGCCCAGGAACACGAACGAGGGGGCGGCGAATCGCATGGTCGCCGGATTCTAGAGGATTCCGGCAGCAGGAAAACGCCGTAGGAGAAGGACGGACTACCGCTCGGGTTTCCGGAAGCTCACCAGCCGGTTCTTCCGGTCGAACGTCACCGCGTAGTCGCGCAGGAGTCCGTAGCCCACGAGCCGTCCCGCCTTGCCCTCCGAGAAGGTGACGTGCGCGTCCTCGATCGCGTGCCCGGCGAAGCGGATGGGCGCGGCGAGCCGCGCGCCGAAGACGTCGAACTCGCTGTAGACCGTTCGGCCGCGGCCGACCAGACGCAGCTCGCTCGCCAGGGGGAGGTCCTCGGCGTCCTCCTTCCGCAGCGCGAGGAACGAGCTCGACCCCGTGTCGAGGCCGAAGCGGAGCTTGTGCTCGCCGATCCGAAGGAAAACGTCGGGCGCGCCGTTCGACAGGAGGAGGGGCATGGTCCCCGGCTCGACGATCCTCAGCCGCCCGCGCGTCAGGACGAGCCGGCTTCTCGGGTAGTCGAAGGTCACGAGCAGGTCCCGGAACGCGTCGAAGCCGATCAGGCCGTCGACCTTCCGTCCGCCTTCGCCGCCGATCCAGTCGTAGTCGTCGACCAGGGTTTGCATGCGGCGGAAGGTCGCCGGGCCGAGCTTCAGCTCGTCGATCACGACGACGTCGCGCTGGCGCGATCGCCTGCCGTCGCTGTTGGTCACCGTGCGGACCTTCTTCAGGCCCAGCTCCTCGGCCACGTCGTCGTCGATGCAGGCGTCGATGCTGGCGTAGGTGTCCACCTGGAAGCGATACGGCCCCCTGCCGTTGACCTCGACTTCCACCGCCACGTGGCGGGTGCTGTGGTCGAAGGGAATGGCCACGGTTTCTTCGGCGAGCTCGACGTCGGCGGCGGGAAGCAGCGCGAGAAGGACGGTGCAGATCATGATTCACCTCCTGCGAGCGAGATGGCGCGGCCTGTCGAGGAGACCCCGAAAAACTCGGAAGTTCTCCGGAATCAGGGCGCGATCGCGAGGCGGTCGATGCGGAACACCGCGCAGCGGCGCAGCTCACCGCCCACGTAGACGTAGTCGCCGGCGATCAGGCGCACGCTGACGAAGGGGCGCTCGTCCAGCTCGGCGGGGAGGCTCCAGCTTCCGCTCACTTCGGCTCCGTTGCGGAGCTCGAGCCGGCCGACCTCGATCTCGTCGACGAGCACGCGAACGTGCGCGCCGTCCAGCTCGCGGCGCTCGAGCGCCCGGCCGGCGATCGTGAGCGTTCCGCCCGCGTGGCTCTTCATGAGCACCGACGCATACGGGGAGACCAACCAGTCAGCGTCGATGCCCCCGTCGACCTGGCGCAGCCGATGGACGTCGGCGGACGCGAACTCGATGCTGTCCGCGATCGGTCTCCGCGTGAGGCGTCCGTCGACGTCGGGGGGTCGTCGCGCCTCCTCCATGCCGACGTCGTTGATCGCGCGCAGCTCGCGCTCGGCGTCGGCCCACTCCGGGAGCTCCCAGCCCGCGAGGAGATCGCGCTCGCGAATGAGCGCGTAGAGCATCCTGGCCACGCGAACGCCCGCCTCCGGGCCCCAGTGCTGATCGCTCTCGCTCGCCCAGTTCTCGGGATCGGTGCGAAACTCGCCCGGGAGCACCGCGAGGCGCGATTCGTCCAGCTCCGGCACGAGCAATCGCCGCGCGTACGGCGAGCTGAACCCCCAGTTGAGGACCATCACGTACCCGCAGCCGATCCCGTCCAGCTCCTCGATCAGGTTGCTGATCCGATCGCGGGCGCGTTCGTAGCGGACCCGGCTCTCGTAACCCAGCCCGACGATCAGGTTGGTCGCCCCCGGGACGCCGAGCACGCGGCTCGCGTGGAAGGAGCTGATCAAGCTGTCCGCCCGCTCGCGGTGTTGCGGGCTGAACTTCGAGTAGATCCCCATCCCGCGCACGCCGGTCGTGTCGTCGAGGTCGTTGGGGCACGTGACGTGGAACACCAGATCCGGCTGGAGCAGCTCGAGCTGCCGGCGCAGGTAGGCGCACTCGGCGACGACGTTCCAGCTCGGGATGCCCACGTTCAGCACCTCGATCGGCCCCGGGCCGGTGGCTCGCTCCCGAAGGAACTCCTCGAGGCGCGCGCCCGCGCGGTCCTCCGCGGCCACGCCCATTCCGAACACCCAGGAATCGCCGAGCAGCACGACGCGCGTGACGCCGGGAGGCTTCGGCACTTCGAGCTCGCGCTCGCGCAGGCCCTGCTTGTTCGACGTCACGAGGGTCTCCCCAATGCCGCGCTCGTACAGGTTGGGAAGGCTGACGTAGGAGACGTCCGGGTCCTCGTGGGAGTCCCACGAGCCGATCACCTGGTTCGCCAGACGCCCGACCAGCTCGCGCCGCACGTTCGGGTCGTCGATCAGGGCCTGGGTGTCCACCCACTCCTCCTGCGACGGACGGAGCGCGAGAACGAGGAGCGCAGCGCCCAGGGCCAGGGCGACGCCGAAAGCCACCCCGATCATCCGCGTCACGCGGTGCAGGCGGTCCTGAAGCTCGGCGGCGGGAGGCGGCGGCATGGTCGGCGTCAAGGCGCGATCGCGAGACTGTCGAGACGGAACACCACGCAGTGGCGCATCTCCCCCCCCGACTCGGAGTAGACGTAGTCGTCCGCGATGAGGCGCACGCTGACGTAAGGCCGCGCGTTGAGCTCCTCCGGGAGCGTCCAGCTTCCGCGCACCTCGGCTCCGCTTTGCAGCTCGATCTCTCCGACCTTGACCTCGTCGGCGAACACCTCGACGCGCGTGCCGTCGAGCACGGGCCGGTCGAGCGCCCGCCCGCCGATCGTGAGCGTCGCGTCGGGGAGGTTCCTCAGGAGAATCGAGGCGTAGGGCGACACCAGCCGGTCCTTGTCGATCCCCGCGTCGATCTGGCGCAGGTGCTCTTCGTCCGCCGCGGCGAAGTCGATGGCGCTTCGCACGTCGAGTTGCGCCAAACGCATCGCCAGCACCTCCGAAGATCCCGACTCCTCCATCCCGACGTCCATGACGTCGCGCATGAGCCGGTCCGCCTCCAGCCACTCCGGAAGGTCCCAGCCCGCGAGGAGGTTTCGCTCGCGGATGAGCGCGTAGAGCATCATCGCCACCTTCTCGTTCGCGCTCGGCCCCCAGTGCGGGTTGGCTTCGCTGACCCAGTTCTCCGGGTTGGTGCGGAACTCGGTCGAGATGGCGGCGAGGCGCGCTTCTTCGAGCTTCGGCACGAGCATGTGCCGGGCGAACACGGTGGCGCCTCCCCAATTGAGGACCATGACGTACTCGCAGCCGATTTCGTCCAGGGCCTCGATCAAGCCGTCGATCCGCTCGCGCGCAAGCTCGTAGCGCTGGCGGCTCTCGTATCCCAACCCGCTCGTCAGATGGCTGCCCCTCGCGGTGCCGAACGCGAGGTTCGGGTAGTTGGAGCTGACCATGGAGTCCGCGCGCTCCCGGTGCTGCGGGCTGAACCGCGACCGAAACCCCATGCCCCGCACGCCCATCGTGTCGTCCAGGTCGTTGGGGCAGGTGACGTGAAGCACGAGATCCGGCTGGAGCAGGTCGAGCTGCCGGCGCAGGTAGGCGCACTCGGAGATGATGTTCCAGCTCGGAGAGGCGACGTTGAGCACCTCGACCGGCCCGGGACCCGCCGCGCGTTCCTTCAGGAAGGCCTCGAGGAACACCCCGGCGCGCTCGTCCCCTTCGACGCCGTTCCCGAAGATCCAGGAGTCGCCGAGCAGCACGACGCGCGTCATCCCGGACGGCTTGGGCATCGCGAAGTCGCGCTCGCGCAGCCCCATCCGGTTCGAGCTGACCGACACGTCCCAAGCGGGATGGTCTCTCAGTTGGGGAACGCTGACGTAGCAGACGTCGGGATCCTCGTGCGAGTCCCAGACGCCCGCCACCTGGGTCGCCAGGCGGCGGGCCAGGTCGCGACGTACCGCGGGATCCTCGAGCAGGGCCTGGGTGTCCAGCCACCGCTTCCCCGAGGGGCGAAGCGCGAGGACCGCGAGCCCCGCGCCGAGCGCCAACACCAGTCCGAGAGCGACGGCGAGGACTCTCTGCGCGCGGTACAGACGATCCTGAATCTCGGCGGCGGGCGGCAGGGACATGGGTCGGGTCAAGCCTTAGTCTACCCGTGGTGATCCCATGGACGTCGCGCTCAAGCGCATCTACGACCCGGCGGAAGCCGACGACGGCGTCCGCGTTCTCGTCGACCGCCTGTGGCCGCGCGGCGTGTCCAAGGAGAAGGCGGCGATCGATCTCTGGCTCAAAGAAGTGGCTCCGAGCCACGAGCTTCGCAAGTGGTACGGCCACGACACCGCGCGTTGGAAGGAGTTTCGCAAGCGCTACCGGGCCGAGCTCGACGCGGACCCCGAGCCGTTCGAGCGCCTGGTCGAGCTCGCGGCCGACGAGCGCGTGACGCTGCTCTCGTCGACGCGCGAAACCAAGAACCACGCCACGTTCCTGGCGGAGCTCCTGAAGAAGCGCGGTTAGCGGCGCAGGAGCGTACGCAGCGGCCCCGGGATGCCGCCGGTGAGCGCACCGACCGCGTTCGTCGTGTCGCGCTGGAGGAGCTGAAACTCGCTCAGGAGCGGCGAGTCGAGCGACGAGAGCTGATTCGACGAGAAGAGACCCTGCCCCGTGCCCGGCAACTCGGACGGACGCAGCTCGCCGGGGCGCGGCGCGCGGAACCCGAAGGGATCGATCGCGAAGACGACGAAAGCGAGCCCCGCCGCCGCGGCCAGCGTGGGAAGGAGCAGCGGGAAGCCCCGTCTCGGCGCGACCGCGTCACGCGGCTCGCGTTCGATCGCCGCGAGGACCGCCTCGCGCAGGCCGTCGGGCGGCGCCAGTCGTGCCGTCCGCGCCTCCTCGCGCAAGCGCGCCTCGAAGCGGAGCTTCGCCTCGCCCCGGTGCTTGCCCCATCCAATTCCGAGGAAAGACATCATCCGCCTCCTGCGATCGTTGCGTTCACCGAAAGGGGCCTCCCGCCTTTGCGCCGCGCCGGCGCGAGGCGCCGGGCGAGCCGCTCGCGCGCGCGGAACAGGAGCACGCGCACGGTGCCGGGATGTCGGCCGAGGACGCGGCCGATCTCCTTGGGCGTCAGGTCCTCCGCGTAGCGCAACCAGAGGGCCGAACGCTGGTCGCGCGTGAGGACGTCCGCCGCGAGCCGCCAGACGCGGCTCGTCTCCTCGCGGCGGCTGAGGTCCCGCACGGGATCGGCGCCGTCGCCGACCTCGGCGAGCGGGACCTCGTCGCTCTGCTGCCGGGGACGGGCCCGCACGGAGCGTTGGTGGCTGACCGCGATGTGTCGCGCCACCGTGAAGAGCCAGGTGGAGAAGCGCCACTCCGGCTTGTAGTAGTCGATCTTGCGCCAGGCGCGGACCAGAGCTTCCTGCGTGAGCTCCTCGGCGTCGGTCACGCTGCGAAGCCGCACCACGAGGAAGTTGTAGAGCGGACCCTGGAACCGCTCCACGAGCTCCGTGAAGCAGTCCGCGGACCCGCGCTGGACCGCCAGCGCGAGCTCCTCCGAGGTGCGCTCAGTGGTCGGCAAGCTCGCGCAGCCCCTCGTAGAGTGCCCGTGCTCCGTAGCGGAAGCTCACCGTTACGAGCGTGCCGGTCCGCTCGACCTGCAACGCGTTGGCGAAGTCCTGGAAGGCGTTCGCCTCCCCGCTCGAGATCAGGCTCAAGAGCGCGATCCCGCCCTGGATCACCTGCTGGACCTTGATCGAGTCCTCGTGCTCCGTGGACTCGAGCGTCAGGCCGGCGTAGACGGTCTCGCGCTCCTCGCCCAGGTCGAGCGTGAACGACTTGACGAGCTTCGAGACCTCGGAGGCCGGCTCGAAGTCCATCATGTTGGCGACGCTGATCCCGACGCTGAGGTAGAACACCGAGCCGTAGCTCGGGCTCAACTGCACCGCGGGCTCGGGCTCCTCCGCGAGGTTGCGCCGCGAGCCGTCGACGACGCGGATTCCCTTCACCAGGGCGTCGGTGCGCTCGCTGATGACGAACAGCCGGCCGTCGCCGTCCTTCTCGTGGAAGACGTAGCCGTACCAGGTCTCCCCGCCCTCGTTGAGCGAGTGCAGGGTGTAGCCGTCCACGTCGACGGAGCGGTAGCCGTCCTCCTGCTGAAGCCGCTGGATGGAGGTGTCCAGCTTGGAGCTGGTCTTGATCAGCCCGACGAAGCTCTCGTCCTCGAGCGACGTGCCGTAGATCGTGATCGAGCGCACGTCACGCGTCAGGTCGAGGCCGATCTCCCTCTGGAACTCGATGAGCCCCTCGTCGATCTCGAACTCGGGGTCGGCCGCCATCAGCTTGAAGAGCGTCGTGTCCACGAGCCGTTCGACGTCGGCGTGAATCAGGAGCCGCGCCTCGGCGGCGACCAGGCTCGTATCGAGCACGTCGGCGCGGAGGGGAGCAGCGGCGACGAGCAGCGCCGTCAGCGCCGCGGGCAGGATCTTCATCGTCCACCTCTCTGGAGGGTCTCGGTTGGGGGCAGCGCCGGCCCTTACGCGCCCGTCGCCGGACCCGTTTCGCGAAAACCGTCTTTCCGGCGGTTTTGAGGCCGTCTAGAGGTCCGTCGCGGTCGTCAGCTCGCGGTTGGAGAAGGCGAGCGGCGCCTCGATCAGCGCCTGCCAGTGCACGCTGAAGCCGACGAGAGCGGGGCTCGCGGGCAGGGGGAGCCCGCTCTCGGCCGTTCCGCTCGCGTCCAGGACCCCGAAGGCGAACGGCCGCACCGTGTCCTTGTCGAGCATCATCGTCCCGAAGGGCGGCAGCGGGCTGGCGCCCGGCCCGAGCGCCCAGGCGAGGATCCAGAGCCCGCCCGGCGATCCGTGGGACTCGAGGGTGAGCGGCTTCCCGACCCGCGGAACGCCGCGCCACGAGAGCTGCCGGGTGAAGTTGAAATGGATCTCTCGCGGGAGCAGCGCGTCCAGGTCGCCGTCGCCGTCGACGTCCGCGAGCGCCCCGGCCCGCGTTCCGCCGTGGTAGGCCGGCAGGTCGATGCCGGTGGCGTCGGCGAAGACGCCGGTCCCGTCGTTGAGATAGAGCCGGTCGGGCCCGCCGTAGATGTCATGGTTGCCGAACAGGGCGTCCCAATCCCCGTCCCCGTCCACGTCGCCCACCGCCAGCACGCGGTTGTCGTCGCCGTCGAGGGGCAGGGAGGCCGCGGTGTCGTCGGAGAAGAAGCCGAGCCCGTCGTTGCGCGCCAGCCGGTTCTGGCCGTCGACCGCGAACAGCGCGTCTAGGTCGCCGTCCCCGTCCAGGTCGCGAAGAGCGGTCGCGTGCATCCTCATCCCGGCGCTGACGAAGAGGTGCGTCGCCGTCGCGTCGGCGAAGACCCCCGTGCCGCCGTTCAGGTACAGCGCTGCGCCGTCGGACGCGGCGAAGACGGCGTCGAGATCGCCGTCCGCGTCCACGTCGCCGAGGTCGAGCCCGAACGTGTAGTCCGAGTCGTGGGGCATGTGCGAGCCGGTCACTCCGGTGAAGAAACCGGCGCCGTCGTTCAGGTGCAGCCTGTTCCGGCCGCCGGTGCAACCGTATGCGGTGCACGTCGGCGTGTTCCCCACGAGGATGTCGAGGCTGCCGTCTCCGTCCACGTCGCCCATCGCGACCGCCGCGGTCATCTCGGTCGAGCCCGGAAACTGAGCCGCCGTGACGTCGGTGAACGCTCCGGCGCCGTCGTTGAGGTAGAGGTTGTTCGCGTCCGCCGACGTGCAGAGCAAGGCGAGGTCGCAAGCGTTCCCCAGAACCGCGTCGAGGTCTCCGTCGCCGTCGACGTCGCCCAGCGCGACGTCGCGGGTGTCCTTCTCCTGCACCTGGGGAAGGTTCGTCGCGGACGCGTCGGCGTAGAGGCCCGTGCCGTCGTTGAGGGCGAGGGCGTTCCCGCCGAGCACGTCGGCGTCGCCGTCCCCGTCCAGGTCGCCGACCCTGAAGGGCTGACCGAGAATGTCCGGCTCGACGTGGACCCGCGTCGGATCGACGAAGGTGCCGCCGCCGTCGTTCAGGAGGAGCGCGTCCGTCTGGAATCCGAACAAGCCGTTGCCCACCAGGGCGTCGCGGTCACCGTCCGCGTCCACGTCGAACAACGCGAGCGCGAAGGTCCCCTGTTCGGCGGCGGGCAGGTTTCCGGCGGTCGCGTCCGCGAAGACGCCCGCTCCGTCGTTCGTGTAGAGGTGGTTCTGGTTCTCGAAGTAATCCGCGTTGCCCACGAACGCGTCCGCGTCGCCGTCGCCGTCCACGTCCCCCAGGGCCACGGCGCGCGTGTCCTCGACGACGTCCACGAGCGAGGAGGCGGTGTCGTCGAAGAACGTTCCCGCTCCGTCGTTGCGGTAGAGGAAGTCCCGGCCCTCCTCGTTTCCGATCCAGAGGTCGAGGTCCAGGTCCCCGTCGACGTCGGCGACCGCCAGGCAGGCCGTGTTCGCGGTGTCCGCGGGCAGACGGATGGACGTGACGTCGCCGAACACGCCGCTGCCGGGGTTCTCGTAGTACCGGTTGGGCCCGTCGTTTCCGATCAGCGCGTCCGCGTGTCCGTCTTGGTCCAGGTCCGCCAGAGCGACGCACCGCGTCGCGTCGAGGTGGGCCGGCAGGTGGGAAGCCCCCAGGTCCGTGAACACGGCGGCCCCGTCGTTCAGGAGCAAGGCGTTCGTCCCGCCCTCGTTCCCGATGAGCGCGTCGAGGTCCCCGTCGCCGTCGACGTCCGCCACGGCGAGCGACGTCGATCGCGCGGCGTCGGCGGGCAGGTGCAGGGCGGTCGCGTCGGCGAACACCCCCGTCCCGTCGTTCAGGTACAGGCGGTTCTGCGGATCCGCAAAGCGATTCGCGACCAGCGCGTCCAGGTCGCCGTCGCCGTCCAGATCGGCAAGGGCGACGCCGCCCGCGTCGTCGGTGTCGGCGGGAAGCCGGCCCTCGCTCGCGTCGAGGAACGCGCCGACGCCGTCGTTCAGGTACAGGCGATTCCGATCGGCCTCGTCGCCGAGCAGGGAGGAGGCTCCGTTGCCCGCCAGGACGTCGGGATCCCCGTCGCCGTCCACGTCTCCGACCGCGAAGGCGTGGGTCTGGTCGTAGTCGAGCGGGAGCATCCGGTGCGCCGCTCGAAAGCGCGGAGACTGCGCCCACGGCGCGGCGGCGAGCGCGAGCGCGCTCGCGCAGACGAGACCTGCAAAAGGAATACGGAATCGCATGATGTCGCCACCTCCTGGGGAGCCTGCCCGCCCCCGAAGTTCAATCCTCCACATTCACGCTAGGGGCCAAGCCCAGGAGCAGCCATACGCACTCCAGCGGGTCCAGCGGGGGACGATGCTCCGGCAACCGGCTGCCCCTAGAGAAACGACAACCGCGGAGAAACCCGCCAGCCCCGCGAGGACGAGGTTCCGGCACCTGGCTCACCGGCAACCGACAAGCCTTCCTGAGCGATTCCATCCTCTCCGCCTGGCCGTGCTCCCCGAGATCCCAGGGATCCCCGCGATGCCGCCCCTTCCATCCCGGGCAGGGGTAGGGAGGCAGGGGAGGCGGACAGGGCCGGACTCTCCTCGCAGGACTCGAGACTCTGCGACGGTTCTTGCGATCTTGGGCTCAGTTGCGCCGGGGACGGCCTCCGTGCCTCAGATCTCCAGAGATCAGACCAGGAAAGGGTGGAACGTGACCGTTTGACCGATGCACGGATCCCGTCGCCCACCGGAGGCTCTCATGCTGCGCCCGAGCTTTGTCGTCCTGCTCCTCGCGTTCCTCGCCGCTGACCTCGCGAATCGCGGCGGACCCCAAGACACCGCGACCGCCCCCATCCGCGGAGTCGTGACGGACGAGGGCGGAGCGACCCTTGGTGGCGTGCGCTACTGGATCAGCGGATTCGAGCGGAGGGACGGGAACTCCTGGCGGCTCCTTCACCGCAGCGGCGAGCCGAGGTACGCCTGGACCGGGCCGGACGGGAGCTTCGAGGTCCCTGGGCACGCGGACTTGCGCTACGACGTTGACTTCGACGCCGACGGGTACAGCCCCGCCTTCCTCCTGCAGGCAGAGCCGGGGTCCCAGCACCAGGTGGTGATGCGGAAGGGCCGCACCGTGAGTGGATCCGTGGTCCAGCAGGTTCCCGGTGGGCCGAAGACCGTGGCGCACGCCCCCGTTTCGGTCCGGCGGTCCAATCCGCGTGGGCTCTGGTTCGAGCGGAAGGTGGCTACCGATGCCGACGGGCTGTTCGTGTTCCGGCACGTGCTTCCCATCTGGGAGGATGGCGCGTGTGAATGGTCGTTGGATTACGCGGGCGCGCGGCTCTCCTTGGACCCTGACGACGTCGAGGGGGTGGACGACATCCTCATCGAGGTGCGGATCGAGCGCGAAGGGGGCTGATATCGGCGGCTCCTGCGCAGCACCACGTTGAACGCGACCGTGTTTGTCCCGTCATCCCGAAGCTGGGGCGCGCAGAAGTGATGTACCGTGAGGCGGCGTGTGCGTTGTCTAGCACGAAGCGGGGGGCGGTTGCGGCGCCCCCCGCTTCTACTTCTCCCGCTCGCTCGGGAGCGACCCTTCAGTGGGTCCCGATCACGATGTCGAGCGCGTTGGCGAAGCGGATTCCGCCGAGGGGATCAATGGAGCCTCCTTGGGTGCACAGGTTGGTTCCCACGATCGTGCAGTCGTCGGGAACCGTGAGGGCGAACGGAACCCCGGTGGGGCCGGTCACCTGGAAACTAGGCGGCGCGGGGTCGCAGAGCAGCGTGCCGAGGGGGGGCAGGGAGAGGTTAATCCCCGCACTGCTGATGGCGACGAAGTCGAAGAGGGCGCCCGGGACGAACGTTGTGTGGTCGACGACCGGATCCCAGATCGCGCCGATGGCCGGGCCGTTGGTGGCACCGGGGAGGAAGGCCGCGGGATTGGGGGGCGTTCCGAGCCTGACGGTCTCGGTCGAGGGCACCGAGAACGCGCAGAGGTCGGCGCAGGAGAGCGCGAGGCCGCGCGGTCGATCGGCGAGGCTGTCCTGTACCAGGGTGGCGAGGGCGTACGGGATGGGAAGCGTGGCCGGCAAGTCGATACTGAGGATCTGGTTCGCCTCGTTGGACCAGTACAGCTTGCCCGCCGCGGCATCGATCACGGCGTCGAGCCCCTTGGAGGCGTCACCGGAGACTCCGGTGACGAAGACGGGCTCCAACTGGCTGCCGTCCAGATTCGAGCGGACCAGCGGTCCGGGGGTCAAGCCGCTGCCCTGCGCCGCCGCGTAGAGCTTACCGTTCACGGTGTCGACGGCGAGACCCTTGACGTTGGTCACGGTGAAGAGGTACTGGGTGTCTGTGTTGTCCAGCTTCGCGCTGTGAACCTCGTCGAAGGCGCCGCCCGACTCGTTCTCGGACCAGTACACCCTTCCACCCGCGAGATCCAGCGTCACACCCACGGAGTTCTGATTCGCGAAGATGTGCTCCTGACCCCCGCTCAGGAAGTAGCTTCGAGTCCCACCGCTGGTCCGGGTCAGGTAGTACTTGCCTCCGACCGGGTCCACTGCGACGTCGGTCATGTACTGCCCATTGGTCATGGCGTCGTAGATGCTCACGACGTGGTTGCCCTCATAGACCTTGGTGGACGGTTGCGTTGAAGTGTCAAACCTCTCCACCCACCAGAGCTTCTTGCTCACAGCGTCGACGTCGATCCCGAGCAGGTACTTGCCGTCATAGAGGAATTCAGAGTCTCCGGTCACCAGATCGATCCTCTCCATGGAGCCGTGATCCGCACCGACCCAGTAGAGGAAGCGGCTCTGCCCGTCCGCGCAGCCGGCGCCTTGCGCACCAATGGGGAGGATCACGAAGGCAGCCGCGGCTACCAGCGCTCCAGCCGTACGGCAGAACCTCGTTCGGAACATACTTCTCTCGCTCATCAATACTTTCATCACTCTTCCTCCGCAGGAAACCTGCACGTTCTTGTGTCCAGGGGGGGGAACCCCCTCCGTCAGGAGCAGAACGCGCAAGGCGAGCGGGGCGAGTAACCCGATTCTCCGGATTCCGTGAGCCGAATGCCGACGAAGCCCGCCGAAGTCCCGATGTCGGCCCCGGGGCCTTCGTTCCTCCGAGCCTCCGGAGCGTAGCTGATTCGGCGTGCGGCCCCGGGTTCGTACCTCGGGCTATGGTGACCGATCCGAGCCGGTCTAGTGTCCTGAGTCAGAAGTTCGTTCGCACTTTTTTGCGGCGATCGACCGATGTACCTCTTGGAGGTGAGGTCGATGGTGCAGAAAGGATTCCCGGCT
>JANQEJ010000312.1 GCA_028278425.1 Planctomycetota bacterium
GAAGAGGGGCTCTGTGAAGCTCCTAAGCTCTTAGGAGGAGCCTAGGCTCGGCCACGCCCGGCGGTCAACGCCATCTCCTAAGGTTTTCGTTGTCCAAACACGACGCGCTCCGGCCGGGACCTTCCCGCCGCGCGCGGTAGGATCCGCGTCCGCCCACGCGCGGAGGTCGCCGTGTTCCTCGCCAGGTTTCTCTTCAAGCTCGTCAACGTGATGAACTCGGAGACGTCCCCGCGCTCGCTCGCGGCGGCGTTCGGCCTGGGCATCTTCATCGGCCTCGTCCCCCTGGCGACGCTGCAGGCCGCGCTCTGCATCGCGATCGTCCTCTTCCTGCGGGTCAACATCTCCCTGGCGCTCGGGGCGACGATCTTCGCGCGGCTCGTGAGCGGCGGCTTCGCCGACTCCTTCCACCAGCTCGGCATGGAGCTCCTCGAGCGCGAGGACCTCTACGACTTCTGGAGCACCGTCACCAACCACGCGGTCCTCTCCTACGCTTCTCTCAACAACTCCGTCGCGCTCGGCCGCACCGTCGTCGCGCTCGTGCTGCTCGTCCCCGCGTGGCTGACGGGGTTCCTCCTGGTGCGCTTCTACCGCAACCGCGTGGAGGACTGGCTGATGCAGAGCCGGCTCGTGACCTTCCTCAAGAGCCTGCGCATCTACTCGCTCTACCGGACGGTCACCTCGCCCTTCGGCTGACCATGGCACCGAAGAAGAAACGGCGCCTCCTCCTGTTCGTGCCGGAGGGCGAAGAGGGCGGCACGCTGCAGGCGGCAGCACTCGCGGCGCACAAGGGCCTCGAGTCGATCACGATGGGGCCCGTCCCTGCCGACCCCGCCGCGCGCGAGGCTCGCGCGAGCGAGCTCGCCGAGACGCTGCGTACGCCCCGCAAGGGTTTCGTCATCGTGGACCCGCCGCGCGACGTCGACGACCTCGCATGGCTCGACGACGTCTTCCGGTCCGCCTTCGGCAAGCGCAGGAAGAACCTCCCGGTGGCGGTCTTCTTCTCGCCCCGCGCGGCCAAGAAGAAGAAGCCCGATCCGTACGAGGACTACCGCGAGTCGTTCCGGCCGCGCTTCCACTACTACCGCAAGAACCGGCGCAGCGTCAGCTTCGAGAAGCCCGTGCCGCGGGCCGCGCGCAAGGCGGTCAAGCTCGCGGGGAAGCGGAGCTCGCCCGTGCGCTGGGGCGTGCTGCTGCCGATCTGCGGGACCGTGTTGGTGGTCGCCCTCGTGTTGCTGGTCTTCCGGGACGGGCTCCTGCGGCGCGGCGCCGTCACCGCCGGCGAGAAGGCCTTCGACGCCCGGGTCGACATCGCGGGGCTGGCGACGACCTTCACTCCGTCGCTCCGGCTCGATGCGGTGGCCGTCGCCGACCGCGAGCGCCCGATGCAGAACCTCTTCGAGTTCGGGACGCTCGAAGCGGGCTTCGACCTGATCGCGCTCCTCGGCGGCAGGTTCCACGTCGATCGCGCGGAGCTGACGGGCCTCGCGTTCCGCACGCCGCGCGAGGAGAGCGGCGCGCTCACGGGCGAGGAGGGCGCCGAGGAGGCCGAGGAGTCCTCCGGCTTCGCCGACGAGCTCGGGCGGCGCCTCGACCTCGTGTTCGAGGACCTCGCGAAGAAGCTCGAGCCGCCCGCCCCCGAGGACCTGGAGACCGTCACCGTCGCGCGGGAGATCGAGGCCGAGGCGCGGGAGCGGCTCGCAACGCTGACGGAGCTCGTCGACCAGAACCGCTCGGCGGAGCGCATCAGGGCGCTGCAGGCCGACGTCGACGCCCTGCTCGAGGACCCCGTGCCGGCGTCGCTGAAGGACCTCCGGAGCGCCGCGAGCGGGCTCGGCTCGATCTCGGGGGACTTCGCGCTCACGACGGCGAAGTCGAGGCTGACGAAGCTGAAGCGGATCGCCTTCGACGACGAGCGGAAGCAGCTCGACGGCGCGAAGAAGCGGGTCGACGGCGCCGAGAAGAAGTACCGCGCGGCCGAGACGGCCATCGCGAACGCCCGCAAGATCAAGAAGCTCGACCTGATCACGGCCACGAAGCTGCCGGGGACGATCCAAGACCTCCGGGATTCGATCTCGGGCATCGGAGCCGCCCGCAAGGACCTCGTCAAGGCGCGCGACATGGTGTCGACGGCCGTCGACGGGATCGGCACGAAGCGGGGCAACGGCGGCGCGCGTCTGGCCTCGGTCCGTGACGCGCTCACCGAAGCGCGCGCCGGAGTCGCCGACGCCAAGAGCGCGGGCGCGGACTGGAAGAAGCTGAGCACCCAGCTCGCCTCCGCGCGTGCGGACGTCGACGCGCGGCGCACGTCTATCACCGGCGCGATCGCGAAGGCGGAGTCGGAGGTGAAGGCGGCGCGGGACTCGGTCACCTCCCTCACCAACCGTGTGCAGGGGGACGTCTCCTTCCTGAGTAGTGCCCCCACGCGCCTGAAGGAGGCGGCGGCGCGCGACGTCGACGGCCTGCGCGCCCGCTACTCGATCGAGGCCTTCGACTCCGAGGAGATCGTGCGCACGCTCGTGGGCGAGAAGGTCTTCGGCTGGCTCGAGCTCGGCCAGAGCACCTACGAGCGCTTCCGACCGTACCTCGGCGGGGACGAGGCGGGGGAGGACGGGAAGCCGGTCGTGCGCGAGTCCGACGACGGGTTCACGTACGACTTCCCGGTCCCGCAGGCAGCCGGCGTGGCGAGCGAGGCCGCGGAGGTCGTCGCGCAGCCGGGTCTCTGGATCCGCGACGCCGTGTTCGACGGCGTGCTGCAGCTCTCCGGGGAGGACCT
>JANQEJ010000322.1 GCA_028278425.1 Planctomycetota bacterium
GCGGAGACGACGCGGCTGGTGGACGAGCTGCTCCCGGCTCCCGTCCGCGCCGACGAGGCCGCCCAGCCCACCCGACCGCCGAAGGCCGCGACCGGAGGCGACGCGTGGACCTGGGAGGACGACGGCCCTCCTTTGGACACGGAGACCGCGGTGCTGCTCCAGGTGAAAAGCCAGAGCGACTACGCGTCGGTGGTCGACAAGGCGGCGCAGGGGAACGAGTACCTCGCGGGCTGGGTCGACGGCGCCAAGACCCTGCCGGGGTTCCTGCTCGAACGGCCGCTCTGCGCGGCCTGGTCCGAGGACGCCCCGGGTCAGGAGGAATGGAACATCGAGAACGAGCTCGTGCACCGGCTCGCTCAGCTTCTCCTCCTGCGTCGCTTCGGCCAGATGCCGTTCTGGCTCTCGATGGGCGTCGCGTGGCACGTGGAGAGCGAGATCCAGGACGGGATCTACTGCTTCCCCTACCGGGACGGTTTCGTTTGGGCCAGCGAGCACGGCGACTGGGATCGCGACCTGAAGCAGGCGTTCAAGAAGACGAAGAGCCTCGGTTTCGACGAGCTCGCGTCGTGGAAGCGGGGCAGCTACGAGCCCGACAAGGCCCGCACGGCCTGGGGCGCCGTCGCCTTCCTCGCGCGTCACCGGCCCCACGCGCTCGGCCCCATCCTCGAGGACCTGCGTCTCCTGCGCGACGAGAAGGGCATCGTCCACCACGGGAACTCGTGGGAGCGCATCCCGGGCTTCGAGGTGTCCGCCGAAGACCAACTCGCCGTGTTCCGCACCCACGCGGGCGACGACTTCCTCGACGAGCTTCTCCGGTTCTTCCAGAAGGGCAAGCGTTACAAGCCCGGAAAGAAGTAGCTACAGAAGCCGCGAGAGCTTGTAGACCGCCCACCCCAGGAAGCGCGCGAAGAGGCCGCGGCGCTCCCAGTTCTCCAGCGTGACTTCCCGCGACTGCGCAAGGTCGCGCTCGAACTCGCCGTCGAGCTTCCGCGTGAGCTCGCGGTCGAGCGTCGACACCGTGACCTCCAGGTTGTGGCGATCCGACAGGACGTCGAGGTTGAAGGAGCCGACGGACGCGTAGACGCGATCGATCGTCGCCGTCTTGGCGTGCAGCACCCGGCGCCGGAGCTCGAAGATCCGCACCCCCGCCCGCAGGAAGCGGCCGTACACGTGCCGGCCGGCGAGGCGCACGATCGGCACGTCGGACCGGCCCGCGGTCAGGATGCGCACGTCGACGCCGCGTTGCGCCGCCTTGGTGATCGCGCGGCGCACCCGGCGCGACGGAAGGAAGTAGGGCGACGTCAGCCAGCAGCGGTCCCGCGCGCGCGAAAGCGTGTAGCACAGGGCGCGCTGGATCGCGCGGCGCTTGCGCCACTTGTTCGAGTCGAGCACCTGGACGAAGCCGCCGCGCCGACCGGCGGGCGCGAGCTCGAAGGCCGGACGCGCGGCGCGGCGCGGTCGCGGCTCGAGCAGCGCCTCGAGGTCGAGCGCCGCCTTCCCCTCGATCCGGAGGTGCGCGTCGCGGAACTCGCCGGTGCCGTAGCGCTCGCCCGCGTACTCCTCCCCGACGTTCATCCCGCCGCAGAAGCCGATCTCGCCGTCGACGACGAGGATCTTGCGGTGGTCGCGCACGATCCAGCGCGAGAGGCGGGCACGGAGCTTCGGGATCGGGTTGAACCGTTCGACGCGGCCGCCCGCCTCGCGCAGGTCGCCGACCTCCTCGTCGTCGAGGCCGAGCGAACCGACCGCGTCGAGGTGAAGCTGCACGTCGACGCCGCGCGCCGCGGCGGCGGTGAGCTCGGCCAGCGTGCGAAAGCCCACCCGGTCCGGTTCCAGGATGTAGGTCGCGAGCACGACGCGCCGGCGGGCCGCGGCGATCGCGCTCCACATCGACTCGAAGAGCTCGTCGCCGTCGCAGAAGAGCTCGAGCGCGTTGTCGCGGCTCACGCCGCCGAGCGGCCTCAGGCGCCGCAGCGTGTGCCGCCAGCGGCGCGCGAGCCGACGCCAGCCGCGCTCCCCGCCGGCGGGCGCGAGGTGCGGCGCGAAGACGCGTTGGACCGCGGCCTCGATCGCGGCGCGCGCGTCGGGCGTCGGTCCCAGGCTGTGGGCGCGGGACATGGAGCGGACTACGCTTGCCCGGACGGCGGGTGCCGGGGACAATTCGCACCATGCGGGTTCTCCACCTCCAAGTAAACGGAGACCCGGTGAAGGTGGCGGCGCCCGAGCACTGGACCCTGCTCGAGGTGCTGCGCTACAAGCTGGGTCTCGTCGGCTCGAAGCAGGGCTGCGACAAGGGCGACTGCGGTGCGTGCACGGTCCTGGCCGACGGCGAGCCGGTGCTCGCCTGCCTGACCCTGGCGGCGCTTTGCGAGGGCCGCGAGATCACGACCATCGAGGGCCTGATGCCGGCCTGGCGGGCCAGCGAGGAGGGAGCGGCGGACCCGGTCCAGGAGGCCTTCGACCGCTGCGGCGCGCTGCAGTGCGGCTTCTGCCAGCCGGGCATGATGCTCTCCGCCCGCGCCCTCTTGAACGCCAACCGGAAGCCGAGCCGCGCGGAGATCCGCCAGGCCCTGAGCGGCAACCTGTGCCGCTGCACGGGCTACACGCAGATCGTCCAGGCGGTCGAGCTCTGCATCGCCGAGGCCGTCGGCGCCGAGCCCGCCTCGCCGGCCTGGGCGCCGGGCGAGAACCCCTGGCGCGAGGAGGCGAAGGACTGATGGCGGCCCGCGACGTTCACGGCGTCGAGCCGCCCTGGGACGACGGCTTCCAGGTCGTCGGCCGCGCCCAGCGCAAGATCGACGGCGTCGCCAAGGCCACCGGCCAGGCGATCTACGCCGACGACGTCCAGCTCCCCGGGATGCTGCACGCGAAGACCCTGCGCAGCCCGCACGCCCACGCGCGGATCCGCTCGATCGACGTGTCGAAGGCCGAGGCGCTCCCCGGCGTGCACGCGGTCATCACGGGGAAGGACATGCCGATCAAGTACGGCGTCATCCCGTGGACGCCGGACGAGAACGCGCTCGCCGTCGACCGGGTGCGCTTCATCGGCGACGAGGTAGCGGCGGTCGCCGCGGTCGACGAGGACACCGCGAACGCCGCGCTGCGCCTGATCGAGGTCGACTACGAGCTCCTGCACGCCTTCCTCGATCCGCACGAGTCCCTCGCGCGCGGCGAGCCGGCGATCCACCCGACGCCCCCCGGCAAGAAGCCGAAGGGCAACATCTCGAAGCACGTGCACCTCTCCTTCGGCGAGGTCGACGCGCAGCTCGCCGACGCGGACGCCGTCGTCGAGGACGACTACTTCTTCCACGGCACGACGCACACCGCGATCGAACCGCACTGCGCCGTCGCCCAGCACTCCGCGGACGGCGTCCTGACCCTCTGGTCGTCGACTCAGATCACCCACTACGTGCAGCGGGCGCTCGCGCGCGTGCTCGAGTACCCCGAGTCGCAGATCCGCGTCATCCAGCCGTGCCTCGGCGGCGCGTTCGGCGGCAAGTCCGACCCCTTCGCGCTCGAGTTCTGCGTCGCCAAGCTCGCGATGAAGACCGGGCGCCCCGTCAAGATGCTCTGGACGCGCGAGGAGGTCTTCTACGCGCACCGCGGCCGGCACCCGATGTACATGCACTACCGGACCGGCGCGAAGAAGGACGGCTCGATCACGGCGGTCGACGCGAAGATCGTGATCGACGGCGGCGCGTACTCGTCTTTCGGGCTGGTGACGACCTACTACGCCGGGCAGCTCCTGACCGGGCCGTACGACTTCCCGAGCTACCGCTTCGACTCCACGCGCGTCTTCACGAACAAGCCGCCCTGCGGCCCGAAGCGCGGGCACGGATCGGTCCAGCCGCGCTTCGCCTTCGAGGTCCAGCTCGACCAGGTGGCGGAAGAGCTCGGCCTCGATCCGATCGAGATCCGCCGCAAGAACTTCCAGGGCGAGTACACGCGCACGGTCAACGGCCAGCGCGTCACGTCCAACGGCTTCCTGCAGTGCCTCGACGCGGTCGAGAAGGCGTCCGACTGGAAAACGCGGCGCGGCAAACTGCCGTACGGCCGCGGGCTCGGCGTCGCCGGATCGATGTACATCTCAGGCACGAACTACCCGGTCTATCCCAACGAGATGCCGCAGGCGGGCATCCAGCTCAAGGCCGACCGCTCGGGGCTCGTCACCGTCTTCACCGGCGGCAACGACATCGGACAGGGCTCGAACTCCGTCGCGCGGACGATCGTCGCGGAGGAGCTCGGGCTGGATCCGCTCGACGTGCGCGTCGTCGCGGCGGACACCGACCTCTGCCCGGTCGACCTCGGCGCCTACTCCTCGCGCGTCACCTTCATGGTGGGCAACGCCACCATCGACGCCTGCCGCAAGCTCCGCGCGCTCGTCGTCGACGCCGTGGCCGCCAAGTGGGAGATCGCGCCGGCGCGCGTGCACATGGGCCTCGGCGAGGTCTTCGACCGCGACGACCGCGCGCGGCGCATGTCCACGCGCGAGGCCTTCCACCTCGCCGAGGCGAAGCACGACACGCTCGGCGCGACCGGCTCCTACAACACGCCGACCCTCGGCGGCGACTACCGCGGCGGGACGATCGGCGCGTCGCCCGCCTACTCCTTCACCGCGCACGTCGTCGAGGCGACCGTCGACGACGAGACCGGACGCATCACCGTGGAGAACTGCTGGATCGCCCACGACTGCGGCCGGGCGCTCAACCCGATGCTCGTCGCCGGGCAGATGGAGGGCTCGGCCTACATGGGCATCGCCGAGGCGTTGCTCGAGGAGCACGGCGTCAACCGCTTCGGGCTGCACGCCGGACCGTCGCTGCTCGACTACCGCATCCCGACGTCGGTGGACACGCCGGAGCTGCACGCGCTCATCGTCGAGAGCCTCGACCCCGAGGGCCCCTACGGCGCGAAGGAAGCCGGCGAGGGACCGCTGCACCCGTCGATCCCCGCCATCTCCAACGCCGTCTTCGACGCGGTCGGCATCCGCCTGACGCACCTCCCGTTCACGCCGGGCAAGGTCCTGCGCGCGCTGCGCGAGAAGCGCGGAGCCGAGCGCAGCCCGGGCGGCAAGCCCGCGGCGACCCACGTGGCGAAGGGACAGGACTGATGCTGCGGCTGCCCAAGTTCCAGGTCGCTCAACCGCGGAACGTCGACGACGCCGTCGCGATCCTCGCCGAGCACGGCGACCGCGCGCGGATCGTCGCCGGGGGGACCGACCTCGTGCCCAACATGAAGCACGAGCTCTTCACTCCCGACGTCGTCGTCTCGCTGGCGCGGATCAACGACCTCTCCGGCGTCTGCGAGGCCGACGGCGGCGCGCTCTTGATCGGTGCGATGACGACGATCGACGCCGTGGCCAAGCACGAGCTCGTCGCGGAGCGCGCCCCCGCGCTCGCCCAGGCGGCGAGCCTCATCGCCGGCCCGCAGCTCCGGCGGATGGGCACGCTGGGCGGCAACGTGATGCTCGACACGCGCTGCCAGTGGTACAACCAGACCTACTTCTGGCGCCAAGCCCTGGGCTTCTGCCTCAAGAAGGACGGCACCGAGTGCCACGTCGTCGCCGGCGGCAAGAAGTGCGTGGCGGCCGCGAGCAACGACACCGCGCCCGCCCTGATGTCGCTCGGCGCCTCCCTGGTCTTCGCCGGCCCCGACGGGCGGCGCGAGATCACCGTCGACGACCTCTGGCACAACGACGGGATCTGGAACAAGAAGGTCGGCGCCGACGAGCTTCTCACCGAGGTGCGGATCCCCCGCCAGGCCCCGGGACACCGCGGCGCCTACGGGAAGCTCAGGGACCGCGGGTCGATCGACTTCCCGCTGCTCGGGCTCGCGGTGCGGCTCGATCTGGACGACGCGGGCGCCGTGGCGGACGCCGATCTCGTCGCCGTCGCGCTCCAGGCACGGCCGGCCCGCGTGCGGGGGATCGCGGAGCTTCTCCAGGGCACCCGCCCCGGCGAGCCCGCCTTCGACGAGGCCGTCGAGCTCACGGCCGCGGCGGCGTACAAGCAGTGCCGGCCGCTGGACAACGTTCCGGGGGACAGCGACTACCGCCGCGAGATGGTGCCGGTGTACGCGCGGCAGACCCTCCGCGCCGCGGTCGAGGGGACGGGCCCGGTCCACCACCTCTAGGCCAAAGAAAAACCGGGCCGGGGAGGACCTGCCACGAGTCCGTCCCCGACCCGGCGGGAGAGAGGAGGATGCCCAGGAAAGCGGAATCGGCCAGCCAACCGAATCCCACCCCCCGGGGCGCGCTGTCTACGCGTGCGGGGGTGGAGCGTGACGGCACGTCGATGGAGGGTCGTCTCGCCGGGGGCGGACAGGTGGAGCGGGATTGCGTCGGCCTCGCCGAACCGCTGCGGTGCGGTCGGTGACGCTCTCGCCGCGGTCGTACGGGTGGAGGGTTCTGCTGACGGTCTCGCCGGACCGCTGCGGTGCGGTCGGTGACGGTCTCGCCTCGGTCGTACAGGTGGAAGGGGCGGCGCTCGACACCGTTCGGGACGGAGGCGCGGGGGTACTTGCCGGCTTCGATGCTTCCCTCAGCGCCGCCCCGCGAGCGCCCCTGCGCGAGCCCGCGGAAAAGTGGTCCGTCCTCGGGCCGCTTTGACGCGTGAGGACCGCGAGCGAAGCGAGCGT
>JANQEJ010000345.1 GCA_028278425.1 Planctomycetota bacterium
CGCCGATCACGACGTGCGTGGTCTCGCCGCCCCGGATCTCGACCACGGCGGAGTCCATCGATGCGAAGAGCTCCTCCATCCGCATCTCCTCGCCCGCGAAGCGGAAGCCGCGCGCGTCGATCGTGCCGACCGCCCAGGTGCCCGCGTCGAGGTTCTCGAAGAGGAACGCACCGGAGGCGTCGGTCGCCGTCGAGCGCGGCGGTCGATCGCCCGAGGGTTGGAGATAAACGAGGTGGTCCGCGGCGGGACCGCCGTCCTCCGCGAGCACCTCGCCGGTCAGGCGGCCGCCGGCGAAGAGCTCCAGGCGCAGTCCCTCGGCCGTCTCGCCGGAGCGGACTTCGACCTGCTCGGTCGCACCGCTCGCGAAACCGGCGGCGTCGGCGACGAGCGAAACCGTTCCGGGCTCGATCCCCCGCAGCTCGAAGCGCCCCGCCTCGTCGGTGACGGTCTGCGGCGGCGGAATCTCGGCGAGCACGTCGGCCATCCACGCCGGCGAGTCGCCGACGACCCGAACCGCGGCGCCCTGCACGGGCCGGCCGTTGGGAGCGAGGACGACGCCGCTCACCGCGCCGGCGAGGATCGTGCGGAGCACGACCGCTCCCGCGTCGAGGGGCGGCGGCAGCGTGACGGGGACGGGTTCCGCGGTCACGACTTCGTCCGCTTGCGCCCACACGCGCCAGAGCCCCGCGGCCAACCCGTCGAGCTGGAAGGCCCCTTGCTCGGAGAGGAAACGCCGGCTGCGGCGATCGAGCGCCGTCTCGCCCAGCGCGCCCTGAACGACGCGCAGGGCGTGCAGGCGGAAGCTCGTCACCGGCTCCCCGTCGTGACCGACCACGCGGCCGGCCAGCGACTGCGGCGCGAGCAGGACGAGCTCGAGCTGGCCCTCACCCGGCGTCACGCCGTCGAGCTGCGCAAAGAAGCCGGGCTTCTTCGCGCGCACGACGAACGGGCCGTTCCCCAGACCCGCGAGACGGAAGCGTCCTCCGGCGCCGCTCGTCGTCTCGCCCCAGGAGCCGCGCAGGGCGTTCAGGTTGGTCGCGTTCGCGCGGTACGCGCGGTCGAAGTCCGCCCGAACGTAGATCCCCTCCGCCGGCGTACCGTCCGGCCAGCGCACGGTTCCCGCGAGCGTCTTGCCGCGCCCGAGCTCGATCACGAGCCCGTCGACGGACGCGCCGGCGGCGACGAGAACGCGCTCGCGCTGGCTGCTGAGCTTCCCCGGCTTCGACGCGACGAGCATCGCCTCGCCGGCGGGAAGCCCTTTCACCTTGAAGGCACCCTCGCCGTCGGCCGTCACCCGGCGCACGAGCTGATCGCCCGACCCGAAGCGGATGTCCGGAAGGAACGCCTCGACCGTCGCGCCCGGAACGGGCTCTCCGTCGACGTCTACGACCGTGCCGCGCACCTTGCCGCCGCGGCCGAGGCTGACCGCGAAGTCGGTGTGGCGCAGCGGCTCGACGCCGTCCAGCACCGAGCGGTGCGCCTCGAGCTTCGAGGGAACCGCCAGGAAGCGGTACGACCGCGGCGCGGGCACCGCGCGGAACTCGAAGCGGCCTTCCACATCGGTTCGCACGTCGGAGCGGAACACCTTCCAGCTCATCCCGACGGTCGGCTTCAAACGCGTGCGCGGATAGAGCGACACCGGCTCGCCGCCGACTCCCTCGTCGGCCACGAGCTCTCCGGTGATCCAGGCGCCGCGGTCCGGCACGATCGTCGCCGCGCGCTCGCCCAGGCCGAGCGTGACGACGTGCGCCTTCTCCGTGTAGAGGTAGCGCCCGCGCAGCATCAGGAAGCCGAACGGCGCCTCGGGCACCGCGATGCGGAACGTCCCGTCGGCGTGAACCGCGCTCCGCGCGATCGGAACGCCGGCTTCCAGAAGATCGACGAGCCTGACGTAGTCGATCTCCTCCTTGACGGCGAACACCTCGAGCGTCGGATCCTCGGGCGCTCCCGCGGGAAGGACGACGCGCCCGGTCACCGCGACGCCGTCGGCGGCCGCGGGCTCGGGGCGGCGCGTGATCGCGGGGTCGCCGGCACTGGGTCCGGCGCCTTCTTCGGCGTCGAGCGCCAGGTCGGCGGACGTCGCAAACGAACCGGCCGACGCAACGGCGGCTCCCGACGGTTCGGATCCCTGCAGGAGGAACCACAGTCCGGCGCCACAGGCGAGAACGACGGTGCAAAGAGAGACCTTCATGACGAGCACAGCTCCTGGAAGCGCGGCCGCGGCGGCGGTGGTCCCGGCCAAGGACGCGGGACCCCCTTCGACAAAGGGTTGGAACGCGGCGATCCAGGCGTGGCGCTTCCCGTCGAAGCGTCCGTCCAGGTCCTTGCGCAGGCGGTCGAGCCCCTCCTTCAGCCGCCGCCGGACGGTCCCCGGCGGCAAAGAGAGCTTGCGCGCGATCTCCGTCGGCGCCAGCTCCTCGGAGTAGCGCAGGATGATCGTCGAGCGATACGGCTCGTCAAGGCGTGTGACCGCCTCGGCCAAGAGGCGCTGGTTCTCCATCCGCAGCGCGAGCTCTTCGGCCGACGGCAGGTCCTCCCGCCGCGCGACGCTTTGCTCGCGCCACGTCCGGGAGGACTCGCTCCGCGCGCGTTGACGCGCGAAGTTGCGCACGACCTTCGCCAACCACTTCCGCGGCGGCGGCCCTTCCCCGGGCCCCCGCTTCAAGGCCGCGATCCAGGTGTCCTGGGTCACATCCTCCGCGGCGGCCGGGTCGCTCACCAGGCTCCGCGCCAGGCCGAACACCCAGCGCATGTCGCCCAGCAGGCTCTCGGGACCGTCTTGGAAGCCTCGTTCCATCGTGCTCACCAGATGCAGACGTCCCCGCGAGCGTTCGCGGCTTTCTGGCCTCCTATCGCAGAATCGCGCGCACCCCCGGGTGGTCGGCCGGCAGGCGGGTGCCGCGGAAGAGGGCGTGCTTGGGCGCGCCCGGGGTGTGCGCGGGCGTCTCGACCTCGCCGCCGAGGGGGTTCAGGAAGTCCCAGACGATCTCCTTCTCCGGCGTCAGCTCGAAGAGCCGGCCCGCCGTGCCCGAGCAGACGAACGTGTTGCCGTTGGGCAGGCGCTGCGCGCCCGAGATGAAGGCGGAGAAGAAGGTGTCGGGGTCGGAATAGGACCACGCGGGCTCCGCGGGGCCGAAGGGCTCGCCCGGCTCGCGGAGGAAGCCTCGCTCGGGATCGAAGGGCAGCACGAGCTCCTCGACGGAGGAGTAGTTGCCGTCGGGCCGCCCGCCGCCGTTGTTGAAGACGAGCAGGCGCAGGTCTTCCGCGGCGAGAAGCCAGGTCGGGTTGTGCTGGTAATAGAGGTGGCGATCGTCTTCGTCGCCGGCGCCGTAGGTGACCGGGTTGCCCCAGCGCCAGAGCAGGTCGCCGCCGCGGCCCCAACGGCCGCCGGTGGACCCGGCCGCCTCCTCGGTCGTCGTCGAGTGGTCGATCACCCAGAGCTCGCAGAGCTCGGGGGTGCTGAGCACGATCAGGTCGAGCTCGGGGTGGTAGTCGACCGAGTTCGTGTGGAGCCAGTCGCCGCTCTTGTCCCATTGGTGCGGCGGCGGACCGTCGTCGTTCTCCTCCTCCTCTTCGACGTCGCCGCCCCCATAGCCGATCGCCGCCATCTGCTTCTCCAGCTCCTCGCGTGCCCGCTTCTCCTCCTCGGAGAGCTCCTCCTCGGGGACGAAGTTGGCGTTGACGTCGATGCGACCGGGGTGGTCGGCGATGACGCCGTAGTTGGGCTTCTCCGGATCGAAGTCCTGGACGAGGTGGTCCCAGGCGTGCCACTCCCACACGACCTCGGCGCCGGTCGGAAGGATCGGAGCGAGCTCGTACACAGAGTCCGGCCAGAGCCCCACCTTCCCGACGCCGCGTGGATCGCGGCCGGCGGCGATCGCCTCCTCGGCGGACTTGCGCTCCCAGACGGTCACCAGGACGTTTCCGTTCGGAAGCGGCTCGAGGTCGTGGTGCTGGCACTCGTCGTAGTCCGCGAGCCCGTGGTGCCACGCGACCGTTCCGTCGGGGGCGAGCTTCTGGATGCGTCCGCCGATGCCGCCGCCGTTGAAGTGCGGATCCTCGTCCTCGCGGCCGGCGCGCAGGAGCATGCCGTCATCGAGCAGGTAGACGCACGCGCCCGGCGCGGAGTCCGCCTCCCAGGTGTGCACGACCTCGCCGGAGTTGTCGACGAGGTACACCTTCGTCGAGGTGAGCGGCGCGAAGAGCGTGTAGCCGTCGAGCGCTCCTTCCTCGTTCACGGTCACGCCCCGCGCGGCGTCGGGGTCCGCCTCGGCGGGCGACATGATCTGCCGGAGGAACTCCGGCGAGTCCATGTCGGGTCGCGGGGGTTCCGCGGGTTCCTTCGCGTCGGCGCCGGCTTCGGAGCCGGAGCAACCCGAGAGAAGCAGCAGGACGAGCGGCAGGACGGGGCGAATCTCCATCCCCCGATCATCTCAGGGCGGCCGGTTTCCCTCCAGGGTGCGGTGCGTCGCGGGGCTTAGCGCCCGGTTAACCCGCCCGTCGGGCGCGGCTCCGTAGAGTCGGCGCCATGCGTCGCCGGAATCTCCCCTTCTCTCTCGCGCTCCTGCTCCTCGTCTTCGTCAGCTCGTCCCACGCCTGGCAGGGATGGACGACGAAAGGCGGCAAGACCATCGACGTCCCCGGCGACGCCAAGATCGCCCTCGGCGCGGACGGCATCGAGGCGTTCGTCGAGGAGCTTCTGGCGCAGCGCGTCGCGGCCGACGGCCCCGGCCTCGCGCTGGCGATCGTTCTCGACGGAGAGATCGTCTACGCGGGAGCGCGCGGACTCGCCGACCTCGAGCGCAACGTCGCCTGCGCCCCGGACACGCCGTTCGACGTGGCTTCGGTGTCGAAGTCGGTCACGGGCGCGGCGATCGCAGCGCTGGTCGAGGCCGGAGAGGTCGAGCTCGACGCGAGCGTGCGCGAGTACCTTCCCGAGCTGTCCGACACATACGCGCCCGTGCTCGTCCGCCATCTCGTTCATCACACCGGCGGCGTCGAGGACGTTCAGGGGACGCTCGCGCTGGCCGGCTGGCGGCCGGACGACCCGGGGACGTTCGCCGACGGCCTGCGGGTGCTGAGCGGCTTGCGTCACCTGCGCTTCGAGCCGGGCACGCAACATCGGTACTCCAACGGCGGCTACCTGCTGCTCGCCGAGGTCGTGGGCCGCGCGGGCGGAAAGCCGCTCCCGGAGTGGGCCGCCGAGCACCTCTTCCGCCAGTTGGGAATGACGAGCGCGACCTTCGCGACGGGCACCGGGAAGATCGTCCCCGGCCGCGCGTTGCCTTACGCCGAAGGCCCGCGCCGCGCGCGCGCGAGTCACCGCTACGGCGCGGGCGGCCTCCTCTGCTCGGTCGTCGACCTCGCGCGCTGGGCGGAGGCCCTCCGCACCGGCGAGGTCATCGGAGACGCGGTCGCACGGCGCGTCCGCGAGCGCGGCCGGCTCGACGACGGAAGCTCGATCGACTACGCCTTCGGGCTCTCGCGCGACCTGCACGAGGGACGCGAGCGCTGGAGCCACGGCGGATCGGTGCCCGGCGGCCAGAGCTTCCTCGCCTTCTATCCGGACGAGGCCCTCTCGATCGTGGCGGCGTCGAACACGCTCGAGGACCCGAACGTCGCGCGCCTCGTCGGCGAGGTCGTCCTCGCCCTGCTGGGCCCGGGCGAAGAGGTCGCCGCCCCCGAAGGCGGACCGCGCACGATCCTGATCACCGAGAACCAGGAAGCGCCGGAGGAGTCCCGCGGCGTCGAGGTCGATCCCGAGCGCGTCGCGTCCTGCGTGGGCACGTACGACCTCGAGGATGGACTCGACGTCACCTTCCGCGCCCGCGGAGCTCAGCTTCTGATCGGCTTCGGGGCGAGCGAGCCGACGATTCCGCTCTTTCCGCTTCGCTCCGGCGCGTTCCTCTTGCCGCAGCCGGGTTGGGAGTTCCGGTTTGAGCCCGAAGAGGATCGCGTCACGCTGCACGTGCGCAAGTCGGCGCGCACCGGCAAACCGCAGGACTTCGCGGGAAAGCGGCGCTCCATCGAACCGCTCGACGACGAGCGCGCGGCCGAGCTCGTCGGCACCTACAAGAGCGACGAGCTCAACGCCTTCTACTCGATCGCCTGGCGCGACGGTGAGCTGCGACTTGAGCACGCGCGGCACGGCTCAATGCTCTTGACGCCCCTGGGAAACGACGCCTACTCGCTCCCCGGCCGCGCGCTCGCGCTGCTGACGTTCCTGGACGGCGGCTTCGAGCTACAGGCTTATAGCTGGGGCGCCACCTCGTTCTTCTCGCGCACGAAGTAGCCGGTCGCGCCACTCAGCCGCGCAAGAGGACGTGCTCCGACGAGAACCCGGGGCCGAGCGACGTCAGGAAGGCGTACTCGCCTTCGCGCGGGCGGCCGCCCGCGAGGAAGCGTTCGAGCACGTAGAGCACCGTGGCGGAGGACATGTTCCCGTGGTCGCGCAGCACGGCGCGCGTTTCGTGGAGCGCTTCGGCGGGAAGGTCGAGCGCCTCCTCGTAGGACTCGATGACGCGCAGGCCGCCGGGGTGCACGACCCAGCAGGCGACGTCCTCGAGATCGAGGCCGTGCTCGGCGAGGAAGGACGTCACGTCCGCTCGGCTCTGCCGCCTCACGATCCCCGGGATCGCGCGCGAGAAGACGACCTGCATCCCTTCGTCGAGGAAGTTCCAGCCCATCACGTCGAGCGAGTCCGAAAAGAGCGTGCTGCGCGAGCCGACGATGCGGGGGCCGCTCCCCGGCGCGTCGTCGCCGGCGACGAGCACGGCCGCCGCGCCGTCGCCGAACAGCGCGGTCGCCACGAGATTGGACTTGCTGAAGTCCCCGTGAAGGAAGGTGAGGCTCGTCGCTTCGAAGGCGACGAGCAGCACGAGCCCGCCCGGCTCCGCGCGCGCCGAGCGCTCGGCGTGGGCGAGTCCGGCCGTGCCGCCCGCGCAGCCCAATCCGAAGACCGGCGTTCGCCGCGCGTGCGCGGACAAGCCGAGCCGCGGGATCAAGCGCGGGTCGAGGCTCGGCGTCGCAAGTCCGGTGGTCGACACGAAGATCAGATGACCGATCTCCGACGCCTGGACGCCGGCGCGCGCGAGACAGCGCTCCGCCGCCGCGAGGCTCAGTTGCTGCGCACATTCGACGTACGCCGCGTTCTTCTCTTCGAACGAGCGGGGCGTCACGAGCCACTCCGGCGGACGGCAGAGGTCGCGCCCCTCGATGCCCGCGTGCTCGAACACCGGGAGCAACCGCTCGACGTCCGGGAAGCCGGCGGCGAAGTGCGCGCCCGCGAGCTTGCCCGCCACCCGCTGGGGCAGTCGGTGCGGAGGCTTCGCGGTCGCGGTGGCTAGGATCCTGGGCACGCCGCGAGCGTAGATCGTCCCGGTTCCCCAGCGTGCGTCAATCCACCCCGTTCGGGCGATTTTCGCAACGCGAAAGCTACGATGAGCGGGCGAGTCGAGGCGCTGCGGTGCGTTCGGGCGACGGCACTCGACTTCCGCGCTGATGCGTCCCCGACACAAGCGGCTCCTCGTCGCCGGCCTCAGCCTCCTGCCGGCGTTGGTCCTCGCCGACCTTTGCCTCACGCTCTTCGCGATCGAGGACGGTCTCTTCTTCGGGCGTCCGCTGCCCCCGTTCGGTCCGACGACGACGGCCGAGCAAAAGCGATGGGTGGAGAACCGCCTGGCGGAGCGACCGGCCGACAAGTCCGAGGCGCGCGCGGGCATCTTCGACGCCGAGCTCGGCTGGACGTACCAAGCCAACAGCAAGGCCGGCGTCCGCTTCAACTCGATGGGCGCGCGCGGAACGCGCGAGTACTCCCGCGAGAAGCCGGACGGCGTGACCCGCGTGATCTGCTTCGGCGATTCGTTCACCTTCTGCGCCGAGGTTGGCAACGAGGAGACCTGGCAGGCTCAACTCGAAGCGCGCCATCCGGACTTCGAGGTCATCAACTTCGGCGTCTCGGGTTACGGCACGGGGCAGGCCTTGCTCCGCTTCCGGCGGCGCGGGACCGACCTGGGCGCGAACGTGGTCTGCATCGGGCTCTACCTCGAGAACATCGGCCGCAACGTGAACCGTTACCGGCCGCTATGGTGGACGCGCACGCATGCGCCGAGCCCCAAGCCGCGGTTCGTGCTCGACGGCGGCGAGCTCAAGCTCGTGCCCCAGCCCTTCCAGAACACGCTCGAGTTGGCGCAGGCGGTCGACGACGGCAGCGTGCTCGCGACCCTCCACGAGCACGAGCACTGGGCCGCATCGGATGGCCTCTCCTTCCTCCAGCACTCGTCGTTCTGGCGCCTCGCGTCGGCCTACCGGGAGTACACGCGCCGCAACGCGCGCGACCTATGGCTGGACGTCGAGGGCGAGCCCTTCCGCGTCACCGTGGCGATCCTGGACCGCTTTCACCGCGAAGCGCTGGAGGCCGGCGCGCGCGCGGCGCCGGTGATCCTGTTCCCGATGCGCCAGGAGCTCGAGGGTCTGCTCGCCACGGACGACCGCTTCTGGTCCGAGCTGTGCCGCGAGCTGGATCGGCGCTCGATCCCCTACATCGACGTGGCGATGGTGCTGGCGGACGCGCACCGCGCGCAGACGGAGCTCACCGACGTGATGCGGTTCTACACCGGCGGGCACCTGAGCGGTGAGGCCAACGGCCTCCTCGCCGACGCGTTGCACGAGTGGATCGGGCGGAACCTCTAGGCCGGTGAGCTCGGCGCCCGCGCGATCAGCGGCCCTCTTCGGGAACCCCGCCCGCCGCGTCGAGCTCTCGAATGAGGCGCAGGTGCTCTTGTACGCTTGCCACCGTGCCGCTGACGAGCAGCCCCCCGTCTCCACCGGCCGCAACGAGCCGGCTCGCGTCGCGGCCGCCCGCTTGCGCCAGGTCGCGCAGTCGGCGCGAGGCGAGCATCGCGTCCATGTTCTCGAGCGGCTGGTAGACCGTCACCATCAAGCTGACGGAATCCTCCAGCTCCTCCAACGTCTCGAGCGTGACCAGGCGCGGCCAGCTCACCGCAGGCCGCGACGCCATCCTGACGGCGAAGAGCGACGGATCCGCGGCGCGGATGGCCGTCGTCGTCGCGCCGTTCGCGCACAGGATCTCCTCGACCAGTCTGTGGCTCGACGCCGCGTCGACGCGGTGCGGCGTGCTGATCTGCGCGCGCGCCTTTGCGAGGGCATCCGCCGCTTCCGCCGTCAGGGAGACGTTGCGCCCGCTCGCTTTCGCGTAGGCCGCGAGCACGTCGAGGACGGTCGGCGCGGATCGGTCTTCCGGTTCCGGGATGACAAAGTCGACGCCCGCTGCAACGCTCGGGGCCGCACGCGGATAGTCGCTCACCTCCCGGCCCGCCGCCGCGTCCAACGTCAAGAAGGTCTGGGCCATCTCCGCGAGCGCGCCGCCGGAGGCCGAGAGCCAGAGGTCGTGCTCGCCGCCCGCGATGAGCGACGCGGTCCTGGTATCGGTGAGCAGCGTCCGCAGCGACGTCGAGAGCCGCCGCACGTCGGTGTTCGGAAGCGACAGAGTCGTCGAGAAGAACACCGCGGGATGCTCGACGACGAGCTCAGCGGAATCGACGGGGTCGGATAGGAACAGCGGCGCAGGCCTGAACGCCGTCGATCCGGGATGGAACACCGCGATCAGGTGGACGGGCTCCGCGGTCATGACGCTCAGCAGGAAGCCCTGGTTGCAGAGGAGTCCCTCGACGAAGCTGTGGACCGCCGGCGCTGAAACGTCAACGCTCCGGAGCAGTCCGGTCGGCGCCGCCGCGAGCTTCTCCCGCACCGCCGGGCCGGCGTGAAGCTGGATGCCGGTGACGGCCGCGTAGGAGGCGAGCACTTCGAGCAGCGAAGCCTCCGCCGCGATCGTCATCCTCGAGGACGCCGCCGGGAAGGCCGCCTCCCAGTCGGAGCTCGCGGCGGGCGGGCTCCCGTCGATCCAGCGCAGCAATCGCTCCATCCTGGCCACACTTCCCGCCGGTCCTTGCAGGGACACCGAGCGGTCTCCGGTCACCCGGAGGAAGAGGGACTGCGGGCCTCCGAAGAGAGTTCGGAAGGAGGTCACGGCTTGCCGGACCTCGAGCTCTTCGAAGTGCAGCTCGGCTTCGATCAGCCGAGCGTGCCGGTCGGCGAAGTCCGCCGGTCGTTCCACCCGGGCGAAGAGCTGCCCGTCGCCGCTGCGGTGATCCGGCGCGTGGACCGCGACGAAATCCTCGTCGGCCGAGAGCGAGAAGCCGTTGATCGCGAGCAGGGCTTGAACGAAGGCGTTGACGCCTTCCGCCGGAACCTCGGCGTCGCGAAGCAGCCCGGACGGCGTGTTCCCCAGCATTCGCTCCGCGTCGGGGGAAACGACCAAGGGACGCCCGAGGAGCGTCGCGTATTCCTTCGCAATGTGAAGGAGATCGGCCTGCGCGGCGTGCAGCCCGCCGCGAACGACGATTCCGTCGTTCGGCTCTTCGAGGGGCGCGAACTGCGCGTGGAGGCGCGGCGAGAGAGCGAGAGCAAGGACAAGGATGGGAAGTGACTTCATGCGCCTCCGACGACGTCGATCCGGTCTTCTTTCCGCTTTGGCGGAATCCGAGCGCGTCGATCGCCCGCGAGCCAGGCGCCGGCGGACGGGGACTACGCGTGCTGCGGGGATTCGTGCTCGGCCTGATCGAACGTCCAGGCGCGGATGCGCCCCACGTTCTTCGCGTCGACCGGCGGCGTCTCGGCGAAGAGCGAACGCGCTTCGCGCGGAAGACCCTGATAGACGCCGTTGCTCGCGACGATCTGCCCCGAGGTGGCCACGTTCGAAAGCCGCGCCGCGATGTTGATGGTGTCGCCGACCGCTCCGACGTGCGTGCGGCTGAACGGCCGCAGCGACAGGAGGTCCAGATCCCCCAGAGCCATGCCGGCGTGCGCGCCGCCGGACGGCTGAACACGGTCGAGCTGGCGCTGCCACTCGTTCGAGATCGAATCCGCGATCATCAGGATCGAGCGCGCCGAGTCGAAGCAACGCGCGATGTCCCCCGGCGAGGCGGCCGGGATCCCGAAGAAGCCGATCACCGCGTCGCCGAGGAACTGATACAAGAACCCGCCGTCGTTGATGATCTGGTAGCGGGACTTGGCGCAGAACGCCTCGAGGCAGTCGCGCATGGTCCTGGATCGCGGCGTGTCCCTCACGAACCCCGAGAAGCCCGTCAGGTCGGCGAACAGCACGGCCACGTTGGAGTAGCGCTTCGGGGAGAGGATCGCCCGCTTCTCCTCGCCGTGCTCCCGATAGAGCTCGCGCAACCGCCAGTACCCGAAGTGCCAAAGGAGCGTGGAGTCGAGCGGCTCGTTCCTGTGCGCGTCGCCGAAGGCGTGCGCCCCCTTGGCGCGGTCCATGGCCTGGCGGAGCTGCCGCACGGTGTGGGGCGCGAGCTCGGCAACGTCTATCCCGAAGTGGTCCTGGAGCGAAGCCAGGATCCTGGCCTCGTCCCAGATCTCGAGCTCCCAATCCGCCGACAGGATGCTCTCGATCCGCTCCTCGAGCGATTCGCCGCCCGCGTCCGGGACCTTGTCGACGACCACGACGAGCTTCGACACCGAGGCGAGCAGCTCGTTCGGCTGGGAGTACTTTCGCTCGATGCTATCGAGGATGCGATCGAGAGAGTAGCCGTAGTCCATCTCGACCAGGTAGCTCGTGCGCCCCGGCACCTCGATCAGGTTGTCGACATAGGCCGTCGGCCCGAGCGCCACCTCCTGCCGGATCCGCACGTCCCCGGGTCCGATGCCGTAGTCCTCGGCGTGAGCGAACCGGCAGATGTTGCAGACCAGCTCCTCGAGGAAGAGGCGGAGCTGAAACAAATCGTCCTGAGGAAACACCGAGTCCTTCGTCACATGAGCTCCCTTCGGCCTGGGATTCTAGTCGCGCCGCCCCCTCGGGGGGCGACATCCTTGGCGGGCTTGCGCTCACCGAGCGGCTCTCGAGCCCTGGGGAGGCTCCGTCAAGCTCTTCTGATCGCGCTGCTTCCTCACGGCACGTTCTCCTTCGCAAGCTGGGCGGGCACGGCGCACCGCCGCGGAACAAGCCGCGGGCCGAAGCCGACCGCGTCGGCGAGGTTCTGCGCGAGCCAGACCACGCCCGGCAGGCGCAGCGTCCAGCCGGCGAGCGCCCAGCCGAGGTGAACGTGCTCGAGCGCCCGCGCAAGGGCGCGGACGCCGTCGACCTCCGGCGCGCCGGGGGCAGCGTACGTAAGCCGCGCCAGGTCGCGCGTCGGGTGGTCCTCCGCGGCGACGATTTCGAGCCCGCGCGGCCGGCGGCGCTCCAGCCAACGGCGCAGCTCCGAGCAGACGCCGCAGGTCTCGGCCACGTAGAGACGCGGCCGGACGGCGGAAGGCGCGAAGCGCGGGCGCCACGTCGGGACCCAGCTCCGCACGGCGCGGCGGTACTCGTCCCAGGCCTCGCCGAAGCGCTCGCGCATGTGCAGGTTCTCGTGCCACGCCGCGATCCCCGCGCTGTAGATGAAGCACATCCCGCCCGCGGCGGCGACCCACGGGCTCCGCAGCACGACGCCCCACGCGGTGAGCGCGACGGTCATCGAGAGCTGCATCGGGTTGGCGACGTAGGCGTACACGCCGCTCGTGACGAGCCTCCGCGGCGGATCGTAGGGCAGCGGCGTTCCGTCGCCGCGCTCGGCGAACTCGAGCGCCGCGGTCAACCCGAAGAGAACCGGGACGAACAGGAGCTGGAGGAGAATCGAAGCCCACTCGGCCGACAAGTCGGTCAGCGCATTCCAACCGCCCCCGGTGTTCTCGAGGATGACGGTGGTGACGAGGAGCATCGTGCCCAGAAAGCCCGCGATCTGGAGCGCCACGCGTCCGCGCAGATGTGTCTGCTCCGCCGTCCAGCGCCCGAGGAGCTGCGCGGGGATCAAGCTGAGCAAGACGGCGGCCGCTTCGCCGCCCAGCCAGTGAGGCCCGAGGACGAGCACGGGCTCGCACGCGGGCATCCAAAGGACGTCCATCGCCACCGCGAGAGCGACCAGCACCGCGAGCGGCAGGCGCCGGAAGACAAGGACCGGCAACGCGCCCCACAGGAGCGCCCAGCCGAGGTACAGGTCGACCGGCATGCCGAGCAGAATCCCGCCGCGCGCGTCGAACATCCACCAGGCGAAGAACATCGCGAGAAGCTGCACGACGAGCAGCGCGGGCAGGTTCCACAGCGTCGCGAGCAGCGCGCCGGCGAAGACCTGCCGCGAGGGACGGCGGACGGCGCACGCGACGCCGACGGCCGCCATCGGGACGTAGAGTCCCAACGCGCGGACGAGGAGCGGGTCCATCTCAGCCCTCCCCGCGCTCGCTCACGAGCGAGTCGATCAGGTAACGGCCAGCGAGCCCCACCGCGTACCGCTCGATCGGACGGAAGTACCAGGCCGGGTCGAGCAGCCGGTCGTACCGCAGCGTGCAGCGCACCTCGGTGCGGCCCGGCGCGATCTCGGTCCACTCCATCCGCGCCTCGCGCCAGTCCAGCCAGTGGGCCACGTGGCTCGTGTCCTCGCGGGCGCGCCAGATCATCAGGCCCGGCCGCCGCTCAACCAGCTCGAGCACGAGGTCGCCCGGCTCGCCCTCGCCGCCCGCGAAACGGACGGTGATGCGGTCGCCGACCGCCGCGGACGCGCCGCGCACCTCGACCGGACGCGGGAAGCCGAGTTGCAGGAAGAAGGGGAGCTCGCCCTCGAACGCGGGCGCCTGCGCGAGCGAGTCGTAGACCTCGTCCGCGCCGGCGGACACGGTGCGCTCGACGGTCACCGACTCCCTGCGCTCGAAGGACAGCGCCTCGTGCGTTCCCTCCAGGCTGAGCGGAAGGAACGGCACGAGCAGAAGCGCCGAGCCCCTGCGTCGGTCAACCGCGGCGAGGTCGAGCGAGATCCCGATCGCGATCCCGATCAGGTACGCCAGCGGCGCGGCCATGAGGATGCAGATGAAGCCCTCCCCCAGAAAGACTCCCGACATCCCGAGCGCGATCGTGATCCCGATCACGATGTTGCCCGTGGCCGTGCCCGTGCGGGGAATCCACGCGAAGGCGATCGCGAGGGCGGCGGGCAGCCCGATGAAGAGCGCCGCCGATTGCTCGAGCCGGCCGGCCACCAGGAGGCGATAGGCACACGCAAAGCCCACCAGGACCAGGGTGAAGCCCGTGATGGAAAGGCGGGCGGTGAGCACGCGACGCTTGGCTTGACGGTCGAGGGAAGCGCTCATGGCTGTCTCCGTTCCCGAGGCGGCAGAGGAGGGCGGGGCCCACGCGGTCCCGCGGTCGCCCTCGGGTACAGAGAAGCCGGGAGAGAGTTCCGCGGCTCCCGGCGGGAATCAGGGTTCCCAGTCGCGGATGTACGTGAAGAGGTGGTGAATGGGCGCGACCAGGGCGACGGCGAACCCGGCCCAGAGCCTCCATTCGCGCCGCAACGGCTGGCCGACCCGCCAGACCTTGACGACCGCGACCCACGTGAGGAACAGAACGACCGTCAGGAAGGCGCCCCCGAGGATCGGCAAGTAGCTCAAGGCGGGCGGCCGGCCGCCCGATTCGAGCAGCAACTTCACGAGGTAGAGGGCGACGCTCCCCCAGCCGAGCCAGAAGACCCAGCGCACCTCGGGGATCTTCGCCGCGGCGGCCGCGCCCGGGACGACGCCGGCGCGACGCCAGTGCCGTCGCAACCAGCCGTAGACGCCAAAGGCGACGGAGAAGGCGAAGAGGGCGCCGAGGAAGGGGACCGTCTCGAAGCGGGCGTAGGAGACGAGCGTGCCGTCCGGGCGCTTGTTGGTGAACATCGTCAGCGGCTCGAGGTCCTCCGGGTCGACCTCGCGCGGGAGCAGGGACCGATACACCGCGTAGATCGCAATCGCGCTCGCGGTGGAGAAGAGCAGCGCCATCGCACGGATCCAGATGATCTCCTCGCTCGGGAGATCCTCGGAGACCGGCCGAAGGACCGTTGCCTCCTCGCGCCGCTCGAGGCTCTCCTTGTGCGCGCGCACGGTCGGAAAGCGGTCGTCGGGGTCCCACGCGAGCGCGCGCCGCACGATCGGGTCGACGTCCGGGCTCAACGAAGGGAAGTCGCCGACCGGCGGCTCCCCCGTCGCCATCTCGTAGAGCACGACGCCGATCGAGTAGACGTCCGTCCGCTCGTCGGTGCGCTTGCCGGACAGCGCCTCGGGCGACATGTAGCGCGGCGTCCCGAGAATCATCTCCGGCTGCGTGAGCGTCGCCTCGCGGCCGGTCGGGTCGAGGATGCGCGCCAACCCGAAGTCGGTCAGCTTCAGGGCGCCCTCGCCGTCGATCAGGATGTTGCGCGGCTTGATGTCGCGGTGGAGGACGCCGTGCTCGTGCGCGTAGGCGACCGCCTCGCAGATCTCCACGGCGAGCGCGACGGCGCGCTCCTCGCCGACGGGCAGGAGATCCTGAAGCGTCCCGCCGTCGACGTACTCCATGACGATGTACGTCTGCTCGTCGTGCTCGCCCACGCCGTGGATCGTGACGATGTGCGGGTGATTCAGCCGCGCGAGCGCGCGCGCTTCGCGGTCGAAGCGCGCGCGGACCCGCTGGTCCTGCGAGAGGTCGAGCGAGACGAACTTGATCGCGACGGTGCGGCCCAGCCGCTGATCGCGCGCCTTGTAGACCGTGCCCATCCCGCCGCAGCCGATCTCGTCGCCGAGCTCGAGGTGCTCGCCGACCATCACCGGCGGGAGCTCGTCCTGGAGCATGCAGATCGGGCAGGCGCCGAAGCGCTCGAGGGAAACCGTCGCCCCGCACTTCGGACAGGCTTCGCTCACGTTCTGAGGCTACTCAAGAGGTGTCCGATCTCCGCGTCGATCTCCGCCGGATCCGTCACCGTCGCCGCCACCTCCTCGCGCAGGAGCGCCGCGTAGCGCGCGCGCGTCCGGTGCAGGAAGGACTTGAGCTGCGGCTCGCTCATCCCGAAGCGTTCCGCGGCCTCGGCGTAGGTGGGCTTCTCCGCCTCCCAGAAGAAAACGCGGACGAGCTCGAAGGGTCCGCGCCGGGTGCCGTCTTGGAACTCGGCTTCGAGCCGCCGCATCGCGCGCTCGAGCACGCTGAGCGCCCACTCGCGCTCCAGCGCGTCCTCGGGACTCCGGTCCGTCGCTCCGAGCTGGGTCTCCGCCGCCTCGAAGTCCAGCGAAGCCGGCTGCGCTCCCCCACCGCGCCGCACCGCGCCGCGGCGCTGCCACTCGTTGGTCAGGAAGTTCTGCAACGCCGTGCGGAGGTACGACCGCAGCCGCCCCCGCGCGGGATCGAGCTGCTCGAGGAAGTCGCGCTCGACCAAGCGCGCGAAGAACGCCTGTACGAGGTCCTTCGCGTCTTCGACGTCGACGCCCTTGCGCCGGACGAAGAAGTAGAGCGGCTTCCAGTACGCCTCGCAGAGGTAGTCGAGCCCCTGCACGCGGCTCGCGTCGCTCTCCGTCGCGTCGAGGATGCGCGACCAGTGCGTGTGGGGAAAAGCGGGCGCTCCGCCGATGCGCGTCTCGGACCGCACGCGGGGAGTCTAGCGTCTGGTCGCCGAAAGGCGCTCGTCTCCCCGGTTACCGACGGGGTGTGACCTCGTCCCTCGTCCGCACGAACTTGTACCCCGCACCACGCACGGTGCGGATGTACGTCGGCTTCGTCCGGTCGGGCTCGAGCTTCGACCGCAGCCACGTCACGTGTACGTCCACCGTCCGCGTGCGCGGCGGGCGCTGGAAGCCCCAGACCGCGCGCAGGAGATCCTCGCGGGAAGCGACCTCGCCTTCGCGCTCGATCAGGTAGCACAGAAGCTGGTACTCGAGCGCGGCGAGCTCGACCGGCTCGCCCGCGCGGCGGACCTCCATCCCGCGCAGATCCACCTCGACGTCGCCGAAGCGGACCACGTCGTTCGTTGCCGGGGCGCGCCGCAGCAACGCCTCCATCCGCGCGAGCAGCTCGTCGGGGTCGAACGGCTTGACGAGATAGTCGTCGGCGCCGAGCCGTAGGCCGGCGACGCGATCGCGCACCTCGCCGCGCGCCGTCAGCATCAGGATCGGCGCGCGCAGCCCGCGCCGGCGCAGGCGGCGGCACACCTCGAAACCGTCGATCCCCGGGAGCATGACGTCGAGCAGCACCAGGTCGACGTTGGGTTCTCCGACAGCGCGGACAAGTCCGGCCTCGCCGTCGGTCGCGGCCTCGAAGGCATAGCCGGCGGCGCGCAGCCGGTCGCCGAGAGTGAGCACGAGACCGGGCTCGTCCTCGATCAGGAGCACGCGGCGCGAGGTCACGCGCCGTTCCTCGCGGGGAGGCGCAGCGAAAAGGTCGCGCCGCGCGGGGAGTCGACGAGACGCACCTCGCCGCCGTGGTCCGCGGCGACCTGCGCGACGACGGCGAGGCCGAGCCCGCTGCCGGACTGTGTGCCCTCGCGCGCGGCGCTGCCGCGATAGAACGGTTCGAAGATTCGCGCTCGCTCGCCCGCGGCGACGCCGGATCCCTCGTCGGCCACCTCGAGAGCGAGCACGCCGCGGTCGCGCCGCGCGGCGCTCACGCGCACCGTTTGACCGTCGGGTCCGTACTTGATCGCGTTGTCGATCAGGTTCTCGAGCGCGGAGGTCAAGGCGGCGCGATCGCCGTGCACCTCGAGATTGGGCTCGACGTTCCGCTCGAGCTCGAACGTTCGCCGGTCGCGCCAGTGGCGGCAGCCCTCGAACGCCTCCTCCACGAGCTGCGCGACATCGACGTTCTCGCGCTTCGCGGGCTCGGCGTCGTTCGCGAAGCGCAATACGCGCTCGACGCGCGCCCCGACGCGCTCGATCTCGCGCCCGATCAAGGCGCCGTACTCCCTGGCCTTTCCCGGGTCGTTCGCAATGCCCTCTTCGAGGTTCGACGCCGCGGTCCGGATGACGGTGAGCGGCGTCCGCAGCTCGTGCGACACGCCGGCGACGAAGAGAAGCTCCTTCTCCGCGAGCTTTCGCGCGCGGCGCTCGCCGAGAAAGAGGAGCGCGACGCCCCCGACGAGCACGGACAGGAGCAATCCGCCGACGACGAGATTCTGCACGCGGCCGCGCGCCATCACCGCCTCGAGGCTGCCGCCGCGGTGGCTCGCGACGACGTGCCAGCGAGCGGGCGCCGCGGTGAGCGGCACTTCGACCTGCTGCCAGCCCCCGCCCTCCGCACCGTCCTCGTTTCCAAAGAACCCCACCCAGTTGCCTCCCTCGACGAAGACCGGCGCGCTTGCAACCGGAGGGTCGTCGTCGCCGGGCTCGTCCCCGTGGGAGCGATACAGGGCGCTTCCGTCGTCCCCGACGATCTCGACGCGATACGTCGCGAGCGCATCCGCTCCGAGCGCACGCTCGATCGCGGCCTCGACCGCGTCGGGCGACACGTCTTCGGGACGCACGCCGGCCTCGTCCAGCTCGTCGGCAATCCTCACGACCCCGCGTTCGAGCGTGCGCCGCACTTGCTCGCTTCGCGCGTCCTCGAGCTGGCCGAGCCAGCGCACCTGCAGACCGACCAGCGCCGCCAGCACGGGGACGAGGACCAGGGCGATCAACAGCGGAGCCTTCGGCAGAGCCACGACCTCACTCTACGCGCGCCAGGAGTGAAACGCGGATTGCGGCGGCAAGGGATAACGAGGTCTTAACGCGTGGCAGCGGTTGGACGCGTCACGCGCGAAGAAGCGATGTGCGAACCGCGGTGACGAGTCCGCCCTGCTCCGTACAGCGTCGTCGAGCGCCTCCAGCTATGGTCGCGCCTCTTGCCGCCGGGAGCTCGCTTGGCTCCCGACGCTCTTTGGCACCCAGTAAGGAGGATTCGCCATGAAGAGCAGCATTCGCAAGCTCGTCCTGCAACTCGTCATTCTCGGAGGAGGAGCCGGATGGCTGCTCCTCTCGATGGGCGCGTCGCCCGCCGCGCCACCGCCCCAGGGAGAGGGCGGGTCGTTCCAGATCCGCGGCGTCCCCACTCCCAGCCAGATGGTCTACGTCGTCGGGGGCCCCTACGTCGTCCCAACGGGAAAGACGCTCGTCGTGACCGGCCTCACCGGCAGCGCGATCCTCTCCTTCAACGGCCAACAGGTCATGAGCCTGAACGACGCGTTCGGCAACGGGATCACCGCGATCCCTCCCGGTGTTGCCGCGCCGCAGGGAACCAACGTCGAGCTTGCGGTTCCGACCGGCTTCCTCAACATTCCCGTGTTGACGGGATACCTGGATGATGGTCCGGGAGTCGGACTCGAGGTCGGCGGCTTCCCCAACGCGGACCAGATGGTCCGGCTCACCGGCGAGGGACCCTTCGTCGTCCCCGCCGGCTTCCAGTTCGTGGTCACCGGGCTGGCTGGAACGGGCGATCAGTTCGGCATCGGCCCCTTCGAGGTCGGCCTCCAGCTCAACGGTCAGGAGATCGTCACGGACACGCTTACCGACGGCATCATTCCGGTTCCGCCCGGCGTGGTCGCCGGGCCGGGCACGGTGATCACGACGAACTGCGGAGCCTTCGGGCCGTGCCAACCCGGCGCCGTTCCGGTCTTGCTCGGCTACGCCACCGGAGTCTGAAGCCCGCCTAGAGCGGAAGCTCCGTGCCGATTCCGCGTTCGCGCGCGCTCCGGTAGATCCGGATCGCCGTCGCGACGTCGTCGAGCGCGATGCCGAGGTTCATCGCGAGGGTGCGCTCGTCCGCGCTCTCGCGGCCGGGCTTCTTGCCGCAGACGATCTCGCCGAGCTCCGAGTCGGCGATGGGCGTGTCGGCGAAGTAGCCGACGGTGCGGTAGTACTCCATCTGCGGCAGATCGTCGGTGACCAGCCGGTCGAACGCGCGCAGCGCGGCGCCGTGGAAGTAGGAATCGAAGTCGACGGCGCTCGCGAAGACGCCGGGGCTCAGCCAATCAGCCTCGATCGTGGGCTCGGGGTGCTTCAGGATCGGGCCGCTCGTCACGACGAGGTCCATGCCCTCGACGGCGTCGCGGGCGGAGTCGACGACCTCGACGTCGAGCAACTGTTCCGCGGCGAAGGCCTCCGCCGCCTCGCGACACACGTCGAAAGCGCGCACGCTCTTCAGGTCGAAGACGGTCGCGAGAGCTTCGAGGTTGCTCCGGCCCTGCACGCCGCAGGCGAGGATCCCGACCGTCGAGCTCTCCGGCCGCGCGAGGTACTTGGCCGCGACCGCCGTCGCGGCTCCGGTGCGCTTCGCGGTGATCCACGTGCAGTCCATCACCGCGAGCGGCAGCCCCGTCTCCGGGTCGTTCAGGATCATCAGCCCGGTCACGTACGGAAGTCCCTGCGTCTGGTTCTCGGGGAAGCCCGACACCCATTTCATCCCGGCGGCGCCGAGCGACGGGATGTAGGCGGGCATCGCGTGGATGAACGCGTCGGGTCGCGGGTGGATCCCGGGCTTCGGCGGCATCTCGACGCGGCCCTCGCCCTTCTCGCGGAACATCTCCTCGAGCGCGGACACGACGTCCTTCATTGGAAGGCCGACGCGCTCGACGTCGGCGCGGGAGAGGTAGAGGACGTTCAGTCCTCGGGCTCCTTCTCGAGCAGCTCCCGGATCTTCTCCGGGAGGTCGAAGACCGTCTCGTCGACGGCGTCGAGCTCGACCGTCTCGATGCGCCAGGTCTCCTCGATGCCGGTGTCCTGCACGAAGTACTTCTCGAGCGTGGGCAGGAGCACGCCGTCGAAGGGCTTGTAGTCGTCGAAGATCGCGATCGACTCGGTCGGACCGTCGCGGCCGACGAGAAGGCCGGTCTCCACGGAGAAGTAGACCGAGCGCTCCGTGCCCTCCGCCGTGACGGCGTCGACGCGCCAGCACGGCCGCCCGGCGAGCTCGACCTGCCCGTGCGTCTTCATCGAACGGTAGCGTTCGGCGTAGGTCGCCGCGGCGTAGAAGTCGCTCGTCTCGCGGTACTCGCGCCGAACCTCATCGGTGCTGAGCTTGTTGCCGTAGAACGCGTTGAGCTCGTAGGCGACCTCGCCGTCGAAGACGCGCGTGATGTGGCCCGGCATGCCGGTGGGAGCCTGGAAGCGACGCCACACGCGGTTGGGCGCCATGCGCTGGATCTCGAACTCGACCGGCTTGAAGCCGACCGCGCGCATCTCGAAGGTGCCGGTCAGGCGCATCGAAGTGTGCTTGCGCAGCGCGTCCTCGCCGCCGATCGCCGTGAGGTGACCGGCGAAGAGCGCGGAAGCCTCGGGCAGGTTCCCTTCGGGCGCGACGGGCGCCGCGGCGGCGATCGGCGCGCTCGCGCGGTGGTCGCGGCAGATCAGCTCTCCCAGGCTGCTGCGCACGTAGATGCGCCCGTTCGCGATCACCGGCGGCGACCAGAAGGTCCCCTCCTCGAAGAGCTTTGCGCGCGAGAGCTCGCGAAACTCCTCGGACGTAGCCTCGGCGACGATGAGCTCGCCGCGGGAGCTCGTCAGGATCAGCCGGTCGCCGGCGGCGACGACGGAGCCGTTGCCGAGGCCGCGCTTGCGCCAGCGCTCCTCGCCCTCGAGGTCGATGCACTTGAGCATCGACTCGTCGAACCCGAAGAGGTGGCCGCCGACGAGGACGCAGCCGGCCATCTTGTTGCGCATGCGGCGCGTGTGCCAAATCTGTTGCACTTCGTCGCCATCGAAGGCGAAGAGCGAGCCGCCGCGCTCGTACGCGGTCGAGATGAAGATGCGATCGCCGACGACGACCGGCGTCGCCGCGTTGACGCCGCGCCCGCCCTTGTTCCACGGCGTCTCGTAGAGCTCCGCCCCGCAGGTGAAGTCGAGCACCTTGAGCGCCTGCTCGGTCAAGACCGCCAGGCGCGGCATGCCGCCGAGCTCGAACGGAGCGGGCGTGGAATACATCGCCCCCATCAACTTGGTGCGCCAGCGGAGCTTCGCGGTCTCGGCGTCGAGCGCGAGGACCCTCCCCACGTTGACGATGACGAGCCCGTCCTGCACGAGCGGCGAGCCAGCGAAGCCGTAGCGGCCCGGATTCGTGCCCGCCTCGTCCGCCGCGTCGAACTTCCAGTGAACCTCGCCCGTGCGCGCGTCGAAGCAGTAAAGCTCGCCGACGCGCGTCGTCATGTAGACCCGGTCGCCGGCGACCGTCGGCGTGGAGAGCGTTCCGCCGGTGTGCTCGTTCGCGTAGATCTCCGCCGGGCGGGAATGGGTCCAGAGCTCGCCGCCCGTCCGCTCGTCAAAGCAGTAGAGCGTGTCGGTACCGCTCTCGGCGTCGTGGCCCTGCACGTAGACGCGACCCGCCGCCACCGACGGGCACGAGTAGCCGAGCCCGACCCGGCGAGACCACAGCGTCGTCCCTTCCGCGGACCATCGCGTCTCCTTCGACACGCCGTCGCGGTCGGGGCCGCGCCATTGCGGCCAGTCGTGCTCCCCCGGCGAAGCCGGCTCGGTCGCGAGCAGCGCGATGACGGCCCATGCGGTCCCCCAGTAGCACGACGTGTGGAGGAACCCCTCATGGTGCTCGAGCGTCGTCCGCACGTTCCACGAGCCGTCCGCGAGCTGCGTTTCGACGAGGAAGGCTCTGGCGCGCTCCTTCGCCTGCGGTTGGTTCTCGTAGGCGAGCGCGTAGAGCGCCTGCCCCGTCCCGAAGGCGTCGCTCTCCTCCCCATCGAGCCAAGCCCACCCGCCGTCCTCGTTCTGGCGCTCGAGGAGCTCTTCGAGCCAGGCGTCGGCGATCTCCATCTGTCCGGTGCTGCGCGCGTAAAGAAGCTCGACGACGACCTTCTCGTTGGTGACCGGCTCCACGTCGGGTCCCGAGATGGGCGTTCGCTCGAGCGGTGCGTCCACCGCGCTCAACGCGAGGTGGGTCCAGAGCGTCGTGACCGCGTCCGTCTCCGCATTGGGCCGCCGCTGGTACGTGAGCTGGCCGCCGGCGCTCCAACCGCCTTCCTCGTTGCGCTTGCCGGCGATGCGTGCGACGAGATCCGTCCGGACCGCCGCCGGGTCGTCCGCGAAACGCGCGGAACCGGCGAGAAGGAGCTGGCCGAACGTGTCGACGTCGCCGCCGGGGTTCTCGAGCGACCAGCGGTTCCAATCGGCGAGCCGCTCGTCCACCTCGAAGCCGCGCTCCTCCGCGGCGTTCATGCTCCAGAGCAGGAACGGGATCTGGTGGCACGACACGCAACCGTGCTCGTCGATCCAGGCCTGCCCGTGCTCCGCGAGCCAGGGCAGGCTTCGCTCGACGGCGGCGTGGACGTCGTCGCTCGCGTCGCGGCTCGGGGCGGCCGCGGCGAGCAGAAGGAGGAGCGGAACGCTCCCGAGAAGCGTGGCGCGCGGGGCAAGCATGGGCGTCATGCTACCCGAGCGCGCCGACGGCGCTAGAAGTCGGACTGGAGCTCCGCCGCCTCCCCCGCCTCGACGTCGGCCGTGCCGAGCGTCGGCCACGCGGGCGGCGGCGTGTCGCCCTCGGGATCGCCGTAGTGCAGGCGTCCCGGCCCGGTCGGGACCGATGCGTCGAGCGAACCGTCCTCCGCCAGCTTGATCGGGACGCCGGTGAGCCCGTCGGGCTCCTGCACCAGCCAGACGAGCATCGACCGCGGCGGCAGGGCGGCCTGGTCGATCGCGCCGGTGACCGAGCCGAACTCGAGGCGGTCGGACCACTCGTGTACGGGCTCGGAGAGCTCGAGCATGCGGACGATCATCACGGCGTCGGGTCCGATGTTCTCGGGTTTCACCATCAGGACGTATGGGCCGGGCGCCGGCGCCACCAGCTCGAAGGTGCCGTCGGCGGCGAGCTTCGTATGGTCGACGTCGTCGCCGCCGTACGGCTCCTCCTCGGTGCGCTCGCTGAGCGACGCTTCCCAGCCGGCGTACTGCCGACCGTCGATGTCGACACGCCCTTTGAGCACGACGCTCTCGGCCGAGCGGAAGTCGAGGTCGAACTCCGTCACCTCGCCCTCCACGACAGTGCAGTTGCCCGCCCACACGACGGGAACGCCCGACGAGCTCGTCGACGTCGAGCGGTCCGTGGCGGCCGAGCGCTGCACCAGCCATTCGCCGGCGCCCAAGCGATCAAACCGGAAGAAGCCGTCGGGCCCGGTGGTGTACGTCTTGAGCTCGGGGTCGCCGTTCGTCGCGCCGATGACCCAGCCCGCCGGGCTCGTTCCCGGGGGCAGCAAGACACGGCCCTCGATCGAGCCTCCTTCGGTGAGCTCGAGCTCGAGGTCGTCGAGGCCTTCCTTTGGATCGATCGCGAGCGGACCGATCTCGGCCGACGCCCAGCCATCTGCGGAGGCGCGGACGAAGTAGTTGCCCTTGCGGCGCACGGTCAGCGCGAAGGTGCCGGCGTCGCTCGAGGTCGACGTCGCGGACCGTGCGACGCTCATCCGGCGCGGGAAGCCGGCGCTGACGACGCTCTGCATGAGCTTCTTGGAGCGGAACACCTCCACCCGGGCGCCGGTGAGCGGCTTGTCGTCGGCCGTCACGCGGCCCGTGACGAGCGGCAAGCGCTCGAGCTCGACGCGGATCGGGTCGGGGACGGTGTCGGCGGTGTAGAGGCCCAGGTCGACGCGCGAGTACCCCTCGGCGAAGATCGACACGACGAACTCGCTCGTCGGAATCGACAGGCGCACCGGGGCTTCGACCTCGCGAAACCACGGGACCTCCTGCCGCAGGTCGTTGCCCGATCCCTCGACGACGCCGAGCGTGAAGGCGTCGAGCGAGCGGCTCTCCGCGTCGGTCACGATCACGTCGACGGCGGGCGCTTCCTCGAACTCGAGCACGAGGTCGGCCGTTCCCGGAGGCACGCCGGTCGCGACGACGCCGCGCCAGCCGGCGATCACGTCCGCGCCGGTGAAGACCTGCCGATCGCCGTCCCACTCCGACGGACCGCCGTGGGCCCACAGGTCGTGCGGGACGCTCTGCTCGAGTTGGATGCGGAAGCGGCCGAGCTCGTCGATGCGGGCGGTTCGCGTGCGCCGGCCCTCGTCGGCGGCGTACGAGTACCACACGTTCACGCCGTCGACCGGCACGCCCGCGGGCATCCGCACGCGCCCGGCGATCTCGAGCTCCGTCGGCGCGGGCTCCAGGCGGATCACGACGCCGTCCTCGACCCGTCCGGCGGCGATGACGAGCGGCTCCGAGGAATTGTCGCGCAAACCCGGCGCGCCCGCCCACAAACGGACCACGCCCGCGGGCAGCGCGTCGAAGGCGAAGTCGCCGCGTGCGTCGGTGTGCGCGACCTGGGCCGTCGTCTTGGAGGACGCGAGCGTCTCGACGCCGCTCCAGATGGCCTGCCGCGGCTCGACGACGATGACGGAGGCGCCGGGCACGGGGTTTCCGTCCGGATCGAGCACGCTGCCGCGCACCGAACCGCCGCGGACCAGCACGAAGGTGCCGAGGTCGACCTCGGGTCCGGCCTCGAGCAGGACGTTGCGGCGCAGCGTCATGTAGCCCTCGGCCGCGAGCTCGAGCGTTCGCTCGGCGTCCGCCGGGTCGAAATCGGGCAGGTCGAGCTCGACGGCGCCTTCTCCGTCCGTCGGGAAGGACGGCCGCGCGGCGAAGCCGACCCGCGCGCCTTCGACCGGCTCGCCGTGCTCGTCGACCACGCTGACGAGTCCGACGGCTCGCTCTTCGACCGGCGCGGTGGGAATCGCGGCCGCCGGAGCCGGCTCGACCGCAACGCGCGCTTCGCTCACGCCTTCCTTTGGCGGCGCAACGACCTCGCCGGGATCGGCGAGCTCCGCTTCGGCCCGCTCGACCGCGGCCACCTCGCCCGAGGGCTCGGACGCGGATTGGCGCGGACGCGCGACGAAGACGACCGCGGCGACGGCGGTCAGGGAGGCGGCGACGATACCGATCACCTTCATGGAGAGAATCCCGTGCAGGGGGAGCGCGGACGCGGCCGCCCATCCCGGTTGGAGGAGCGGCGCGGCCGCGAGGCTCCAGGCCCTGCGGTTGCCGCCGTAGCGCGCGTCGAGGTCCTTGCGCAGGAGCTCGAGCCCGCGCCGCAGCCGCGTCTTCACCGTGTCGAGCGGCACGCCCTCGCGGGCCGCGATCTCCCGCGGACCGAGGTCGAGGTAGTACCGCTGGTGGATCGCGGAGCGGTACGGCTCCGGCAGCGCCTTCAGCGCGGCCGCGACGTGGTGTTGCAGCTCGAACTCGCGCGCCGCGTCGGTCTCCTGCGCCTCCGACCGCGCCGCCCGCCGCTCGCGCGCGGGGCGCTCGGCCTCGCGCTGGGCAGACTTGCGGGCGAAGTTGCGGACGACGCTGCGCAGCCACGCGGAGAGCGCTTCCACCGAGCGCGGCGGCTCTTCGAGCGCGGTCACCCACGCCTGCTGCACCGCGTCCTCGGCGAGATGCTCGTCGGCGACCAGGCCGCGCGCCAGCGCCCGCAACGCGTTGCGGTGCGCCAGGAGGGTCGGAGCGTCGATGGGCGGGGATTCGGTCATCGCCGGGAGCCGTTGCGGACGGTCCTGGAGATCTTTGGGGAATCCCGTTGGGGTTCGCGAATCGCGAAAAAGCCGCGGCTAGCGCTTCCGGAACCTCAGGACGTAGTTCTCCTCCAGCCCGTCGACCTCCACCTCGCCGAGGAGCTCGAAGTCGAAGGACTCCATCTCGGCGATCACTTCCTCCTTGCCGGCGCGGACGTGGTTCATCAGCCATTCGCGGGTCACGCCGGGGATGCGCTCGAAGTCGACCAGGATGACCACACCCCCGCCGCGCAGCGCGCTGTGGATCGAGCCCATCGTGCTGCGCGGATACTCGAAGTGGTGGTAGGTGTCGCAGATGAAGGCGACGTCGATCGAGCGCCTCGGCAGGTCGACCGAGCGCTCGCCGCAGAGGTGCGGCACGACCTGGGACAGGCCGAGGTCGTCCGCCCGCGCGCGCATGTGCTCGATCATCGGCTCGGCGATGTCGACGGCGTAGACCTTGCCGTCGGGGCCGACGTCCTTGGCGAAGCGCTCGAGGAAGAGGCCGGTGCCCGCGCCGACGTCCGCCATCTCCTGACCGGGGAGGAGACCGACGACGTCGGCGATCGCGTCGCGCTCGACGTAGATCTCGCGGCTCTCGACCTCGAAGCGCTTTACGAACTCGTCGACGTCGAGCTCGGGATCCAGGAAGCTCTCGTTGATCCCCGGCTTGACGCTCTCCTCGACCGGCTCCGGCGCGGTCGTGCACGCCGCGAGCAGGAAGACGAACGGGAGGAGCCGCTTCACTCCGACAGTCCCAGCTCGCGCAGGAACGCATCGGAGTTCGGCTCGCGGCCGAGGAAGTCGCGCACGAGGTCGAGCGCGTCCTTCGCGCCGCCCTGCGCCAGGATCTTCTCACGGTACCGGCGCGCGGTGTCCTTGTTCATGATGCCCTCCTTCTCGAAGCGGCTGAACATGTCGGACGCGTAGACCAGCGACCAGAGGTACCCGTAGTAGCCGGCTTCGTAGCCGACGAGGTGGCCGAAGGCGGCCTGCGAGAAGACCCCTTCGGTCGGCTGGAAGAGCCGCGTCTCCGCGTACACCTCCTGGCGCACGGCGGTGGTGTCCACCTCGCCGTCGGGGTCGGTGTGGTAGGCGAAGTCCATCATGCCGAGGAAGACCTGACCTTCCATCGACAGGCCCGAGCCGAGGTTCTTCGCCGCGATCATGCCGTCGAGCACCTCGGCCGGGAGCTGTTCGCCGGTCTCGTAGTGCTTCGCGAAGCGCGCGAGCACGCCGGCGTCCCAGATCCAGTTCTCGAGCATCTGCGACGGCGCCTCGACGAAGTCGCGCGCGACCGAGGTGCCGGCGAACTCGGCGTAGTCCACCTCGCTCAGGATGGAGTGCAGGCAGTGGCCGAACTCGTGGAAGAAGGTCTCGACCTCGTCGTGCGTCAGGAGCGCCGGCTTGTCGCCCGTCGGCTTGGTGAAGTTGCACACCAGCGCGACGAGCGGCCGCGTCAGCGTGCCGTCCGACCAGCGCTTGCGCAGCACGAGCGGGAACTGCGCCGCGTGCGTGAACTTGCCGGGCCGCGGGTGGAGGTCGGTGTAGAACTCGCCGAGCAGCCCGCCGGTCTCGGCGTCCCAGACCTCGTAGAGGCGCACGTCCTCGTGCCAGATCGGCCGCGCCTTCTCGGCGGCGGCTTCGGTGACGTCCTTGAAGCGCAGGCCGAAGAGCTCCTGGGTGACCGAGAAGACGCCCTCGACGACCTGCTCGACGGGGAAGTAGGCGCGCACCTTCTCGCGGTCGACGGCGTAGCGCTCGCGCATCAACCAGCTCTTGTAGAAGCTGTAGTCCCACGCCTTGAACTCGGCCTCCGGATCGCCGGTGTGCTCGCGCTTCGCCGCCTGGAACTCCTCGAAGTCCGCCAGCGCCTTCTTGCGCAGCTTCGGCCGCAGCTCGTCGTAGAACGCCCGCACGGTGTCGGGGTTCTTCGACATGCGGATCTCGGTGGCGTACTCGGCGATGTTCGCGTAGCCGAGAAGCTGCGCCTTCTCCGCGCGCAGCTTGATCATCTTCTCCAGCACATCGACGTTCTTCTGCCCCGCCCGGCGGCCGTAGGCGATCGAGAGCTTCTTGCGCGTCTGCTCGACCTCGCAAAGGTTCCAGAATGGACGCACCGTCGGCCCCTTGAGCTCGACGATGACGAGATCGGCGCTGCGCGGCAGCGAGGCGAGGAAGTCCTCGGGCACCCCGCGGCACTCCTCCTCGGAGAGCAGGACGTAGCCCTCGTCCTCGCTGATGTTCTGCCGGAACTCGATCCCGATGTCGGTGAGCTCCTCGTCGATCTTCGCGAGGCGCTCGCGCTCCGCCTCGCCGAGCCCCATCCCCGCGCGGCGGAAGTCGCGCAGGACGCGCTCGAGGTAGGCGGCGTCCTCGCCCTGGAAGCTCGCGCGGTCGAAAGCACGGACGGCGTCGTACAGGTCCTCGCGCTGGTAGAGCCGGTCGAACCAGTTCGACATGTCGGCCGCCGCCTCCCGCCCGGTCGCGCGCTCGTCCGCGTCGGTCGACACCTGCGCCATGAAGCCGGGCATGCGCGCGTCTATGAAGAACCGGGCCTGCACGTCGTCGATGGCTCGGACGGTGTTCTCGAACGTCCGTTCGGCGACCGGCCGGTTGGCGATCTCGTCGAGCGCGGCGTTCGCTCGCGCGATCTGCGCGGCGATCGGAGAGTCGTCGTCCTGCGCGACGGCGGAGAGGGCGAGGAGGGAGAGAGTGGCGATTGCGATCATGGGTTCTCCTGCTGCGAACCGGGGAGTCTAGCAGGGGGCGGCAGGTCCCACGTCAGGCAGTTTGGGGGCGAACGCTAACCAAACGCTCGCCGAGCCGTCGCAGCCGCTACGCGGTCATCGCTCCGCGAGCTCGTCGACCGATCCACCGCGCTCGGCAAGCACGTCGGCGAGGACTTTCCGCGCAAGGTCCGCGTCCCCCGCCGGCCAGTCGGGGTGCGCGCGGTAGCGCTCGCAGGCCGTGCGAGCGAGCTGGACGGCCTCGTCGAGCTCGCCGAGCCGCCGCAGGGTATCCGCGAGACCGCGCTCCCGGTTCGCGATCCAAGGGTGGTCTTCGCCCAGCACGCGCCGGCCGGTCTCCAGCGCCTCGCGGAAAAGGGGAAGCGCTTCGTCCGGCTTGCCCTGCTCCTCGAGCAGCACGCCCAGGTTGTTGATCGCGCTCAGCGTGTTCGGGTGGTCGTCCCCGAGCGCGCGGCGAAGTCCATCGAGTGATCGGCGGAAGTAGGGCTCCGCCTCTTCGAGCTTGTCCTGGCTCAGGAGAACGCCGGCGAGGTTGTTCAAGGCGCCCAGCGTGTACCGGTGGTCGGGTCCGAGCACGCGTCGACAGCCCTCGAGCGCCTCGCGGTAGAACGGCTCCGCCTCGTCGAACTCCCCCTGACCGAAGAGCGCGGTGCCGACGTTCGTGAGCGAGCCCAGGGTCTCGACGTGATCGTCGCCGAGCACGCGACGCCGCCGCTCGAGGGCTTCGCGATAGAAGGCTTCCGCTTCGGCGAGCCTCCCCATCGTGTTGAGAAGGACGCCCAGGTTGTTGAGCGTGGTCAGCGCGTAGGGGTGATCGTCTCCCAAAGTGCGCCGCTGGCCCTCGAGCGCCTCGCGGTAGCAGGACTCGGCCTCGGACAGCCGCCCCGTGTCCATCAGCAGGCCGGCGAGGTTGCCCAGAGTGATCAGGGTGTCCGCGTGGCCGTCGCCCAACACGCGGCGTTGCGCCTCGAGCGCCGAGCGGAGAAGCGGCTCGGCCTCCGCCAGCTCGCGCCGTTCGTGCTTCAGGACGCCCAGCGCGTTGAGCGAGCTCAGCGTGTCGGCATGGTCGTCGCCGAGCGCACGGCGGCGACCCTCGAGCGCCTCGCGGAAGAGCTCCTCGGCCTCGGGCAGCTTGTCCTCGGCCAACCGCAGAGACCCCAACGCCTGGATCGAGCTCAGCGTGTCCGGGTGCTCCTCTCCGAGCCGGCGGCGGCGGACGTCCACGGCTCGGACAAGCCGCTTCTCCGCGGACGAGAGCTCGCCCAGCCGGCGGAAGGTCCCGCCTACCAGGTGTTGCAGCTCCGCTTCGACGAGCTCGTCGGTGATCTCGCCGGCATCCAGCCGCCTTGCGGCGTCCTCGAGGATGCGCTTGAGCAGGGTGGTATCCGCTCCCCGCGCTTCCGACGGGTGCACGGCGTAGAGCATCTCCTGGATCAGCGTCTTCGCTTCCGTGGCGCGCTGGAGCTCCCGCTCCGTCTCCTCCTTCGCGGCGTCGAGCCGCCGGACCAGGTTCACCGCCGTGCGCGCGAGCGCCTCCACCTCGCCGCCCTCGTACGGCGAGGGGATCGGCACGATCGCCGGCGCCGCGGCGCCGGCGAGGATGCTCTCGGCGAGCTCGTCGGTCACCTGCCGCAAGGCGTCGCTCGCGCGCTCGGCCTGGGCGGCGACGCGCGCGCGCTCCTCGCGCGCCGAGAGCATCCCGAGCGTGGTTCCGATCACGCCGAGGAGCAGCACCGCCGCGACGGTTCCCGCGGCGATGACCTGACGCCGGTTGCGCTTCGCGAACTTGCGCAGGCGGTACGCGGACGACGGCGGGCTGGCCAGGACCGGCTCGTTGCGCAGGTGGCGCAGCACGTCGTCGGCGAGCCCGCTCGCGGTCTCGTACCGCCGCCTGCGGTCCTTCTCCAGGCACTTCATCACGATCCAGTCGAGATCGCCGCGCAGCAGCGTCCCGAGCCGGCGCGGGTCCGTGTGGCGGCACGCGGCCGTGCGCGCCGCGGTTTCGCCCAGGGTCGAGACGCGCGTCGAGGGCTTGTGCGGCTCGTCCTCGCGGATCGCGCGGAGCATCTCGTCGTAGCCCGACTTAAGGAGCGCGCGGATGTCGAACGGCGTCGTTCCGGTCAGGAGCTCGTACAGGAGCACGCCGAGCGAGTAGATGTCCGTCCGCGTGTCGACGTCGAGCCCGCTCATCTCCGCCTGCTCGGGCGACATGTAAGCCGGCGTTCCGATCATCTGACGGAACTCGGTGAAGAGCGTCTTCTCGGTCAGCTCCTGGTTCGTCGCCTTGGCGATGCCGAAGTCGATCACCTTCGGCACCGGCACGCCGTCGTGCAGCGTGACGAGGACGTTCGACGGTTTGACGTCGCGGTGGATGATGCCCTTCTGGTGGGCGTGCTGAAGCGCCTGGCAGACCTTGGCGAAGAGCGCGAGGCGCGCCGCGGTGTCGAGCTTCTCGGTGTCGCAGTACTCGAGGACCGGCACGCCCTTGACGAGCTCCATCACGAAGAAGGGCCGGCCGGCCTCCGTCGCCCCGGCGTCGAGGACCTTGGCGATGTGCGGGTGGTCCATCATCGCCAGGGCCTGGCGCTCGGCCTCGAAGCGGGCGATCACCTGCTTCGTATCCATGCCGAGCTTGATGATCTTCAGCGCGACGCGGCGCTTGACCGGCTCCCTCTGCTCGGCCATCCAGACCGAGCCGAAGCCGCCCTCGCCGATCTCCTGGAGGAGCTTGTAGCGGCCAATCGTCTGTCCTGCGGTCTGGCCGAGCTCGACGGCGGGCGGGGCGAGGAAACCGTCCGTCCCGGGTTCCACGGTGAGGTTCTCTGCGCTGGGAAGGGTCATGGTGGGCTCCGTGATCCCCATCCATGCGCAAGCCGCGGTCGCGACGCGCCAGCGACTTTCCAAAAAAAACTCGGCTAGCGAGGCGCCCGCCAGGCCTCCTCCAGGAGCGCCGCGGTCTCGGGGTCGTGCTCGAGCAGGTCGTCGCGATCGAACGGGTAGAAGTCGTTCCGCCCCCAGTACGCCTCACTGGTCTCCGCGAAGAATTCGCGCTCGTTCTCGAGCGCGTAGGCCTTGCGGCGTCCTCCGCCGGCACAGGGAACGTCCTCGTAGTTGCCCGCCTTCTGCGCGCGGCGGAACGCCTCGCGGATCGCGGCGTCGTCGTAGTCGAGGACGCGGTCGTGCCAGGCGTGCGCGAGCTCGTGCAGGACCATCGACGGCTGCACCTCGCTCCAGCTCAGGAAGTTCCGCGCGTTGCCGAACTCGACGCCGCGCGCCCAGCGCGAGTCGAGCTCGTGCTCCACGAGCCAGTTGCGCGACGGGTGGTATACGCCGCCGGGGACGCCCTCGCGCTCGAGGTGCAGCCAGAAGGGAACTTCGCAAAGAAGCGCCGCCACCTCGGGCGCCAGCCGCGAGGTCACCTCGCCGAGCTTGGCGTCGAAGAGCGCGAGCACCTGGTCGCGCAGCTCGGCCTCCGCGTCGAGCGCTTCCTCGATCTGCACCCAGAAGCCGCGCAGCTCGACGCTGCGGTAGCGGCGCATCCCCGCGCGCGGCAGGGTCAGCGTCCGCGACGCGATCTCCGGACGCACGCCGTAGAGCCCCGGCGGGTTCGACCACCCGTCGAGCGCCTGCGGCGCCGGGCCGACCCACTCGGTCGCGCGGCCGAGGATGCGCAGCTCGCCGGCGGCGAGGTCGAGCTCGACCTTGCCCCAGAGCGCGTCGCGGTACGGACACGTCCGCGCGATCCAGGGGTGGTCCTTCTCGACGGCCTTTCCGTAGCTCGAGTGCGCGTAGGCGTCGCCGACCCAGTAGTACGAAGCGGAGTTCACCGACCACACCGGAATCCCCTCGAGCCAGCGCACGCGGTCGGTGTGGTCGTGCCCGTGGATCCAGGCGAGCACGCGGCCGGGCGGCGCGGCGCGAAGGAGCGCGCGCACCTCGTCGCCGTTGTCGAGGCCGTGGTCCGGCGTCGGGCCTTGGTGCGAGAAGAGGACGAGCGGCAGCGGGCTCGACTCGAGCTCGTCCGCGACCCAGGCGAGCTGTTCAGCTCCCAAGTGCCGCGGGTAGCCGGGCGGGCCGCCGGCGGGGTTCTTCTCGTTCCCGTCGAGCAGGAGAAAGCGCACGCCGCCCGCGTCGAAGCTCCGGTAGCGCGCCTCCATCCCGAGAAACTCCGTGACGTCGCCCCACGCGAAGCCGCCGTCCACCTCGTGGTTGCCGAGCACATGGTGCACGTCGCCGGGGAAGGCCTCGAACGCGTCGGCGAAGGCGCGGTTGCCCTCGTCGGGGCGGCAGAAGTCGCCGAGCTGGACGACGAACGACGCGTCGAACCCGCGCGCGTCCCCGACGAACGCCTCGACGCGCTGCTCGCCGTCGTGCATCACGTCCTGGTGGACGTCGGCGACGACGGCGAAGCGGATCGGCTCGGCTTCCTGCGGCGGAGCGGCGGCGCAGAGAAGCGAAGCGGCCGCCAGCGCGGCCGCTCCCCGGAAGAATGCCCGCGGCTTCAAGCGCCTACGGGCAGATCGTGAAGGAGACGCCGTTCGTCAGCTCGTTCAGGCCTCCACCGCCTCCGGGGAAGATCGCCCCCTGCGCGAAGAAGGTCTGCCCGCTCAGGGAAGGCGAGCTCGGGATCGCGATGGTCTCGGTCGCCGCGGAGAACTGCGACGCGAAGCCGACGCCCGACGTGAAGAGGATCACGCTCGAGAGGTCGATCAGCGCCGTTCCCGGCCCCAGCGGCGTCGACGCGCTGGCCGAAGCGAGGCCGGCGCGCGCGGTCGCCGGCGTGCCCGCCGGGTTGGCGTACACGAGCGTCAGCGAGGTACCCGGGGACAGCGGCCCGGTCATCGCGAGCGACGCCGTGTTGCCGACGGCGAGGCCGTAGCTCGTCGCGCCGCAGTCGCCGGGGCTTCCGAGACAGGAGACGGTCGACGTGAACGCCTGGATCTCGGAGATCGCCTGTGAGCCGAAGGCGGAGAGGTCACCCGCGCAACCGCCCAGGCTCGAGCACATCACCATGCAGTCCGGCGTGCCGTTGCAGTGGGTCGCGCCGAAGTTGTGACCGATCTCGTGCGCGATCAGGCCGACGCGGCTGCTGAAGGTGCTGGTGAACGCCGTGTCAGACGCGCCGAACCCGAAGTCGAAGTCGCACAGGCCGGCGAGGTACGCGACGCCGATCACGCCCGACGTGACGCCGATCCCGGAGAAGAGGTGCGCGACGTCCCGCGGCAGCGGCGCCAGGCCGGTCGTCCAGTTCTGCTGCAGGTCGTCCAGGCGGTCGAAGATGTCGCCCGCGTAGGAGTCGGGCTCCGACGTCCGGACGATGATGACGGTGATCTCGAACACGACGCCCACGGCCGTGTCGTAGATCGCCTCGACCGCGTTCATGATCGACTCGACGTCGGTCTGCGAGGCCTGCACCAAGCTTCCGTTGAAGAGATAGAACTGGTTGTCGCTGTCGATGCCGATCTGCGCGACCATCGGGATGCCGCCGGCCTTCGGCCCGGGAGCGCCGCCCGCGATCGGCGAGGTGTGCGCCGTGCCGCAGCGAACGTCCTGCGCGAGCACGTCGCTCGCGTCGTACACGCCGTGCAGGCCGGTCGAGCCCGCCGGCTGGATGCCGAAGAGCTTGTCGGGCGCGAGCTTCACGAGCGCGTGGAGGCCGTCCTCGCGCAGGGTGCCGGCGACGACGCTGCCCGGGAGGCCGTACACGCCGCCGCGGTAGGTGCGCACCGGTCCCGGGTCGGCGGGAGCGATCCCGGTCTCGTCTTCGACGAGGAGCTGGAAGTCGACGCTCCGCATCGAGTGGAGGTTGAAGCTGAGCTCGTGGACCGCTCCGTCGAGCGCGACGTCGACGCGGAACCAAGGCACCGGCTCGGCGGGAACGTCGAGCTTCTGGAGCGAGACCTCGGCGACGCCGAGGGCCTCGGCCGCCGTCTGGGACTGCGACTGCGCGAGGAACGCGGGCGAGAGAAGCAGCCACGTTCCGGCCGCCGCGAACAACGTTCGCAGGTTCTTCATGGGGCTTCGGGTGGGGTTGGACGGGAAGGGATGGCTGGCCGGCCGAAGTCCCTTCTCCACGAAGGGCGCCGGCGGCGCAACCAACCTACTCTAGCCTGAACAATCGCGTCGCCAGAGGAAGACGCGGTGGCCGTCCTCGAGGCGCTGGGCTTCGTCCAGGCCGACCGCGCGCGCGACCGCGGCGCCGCGCTCGTTCTCGACGCGCGTCGGCACGGCGACGGTCGCGAACGGCCAATCGCTTTCGAACCAGCCGAGGACGGCCTCGAGCAGGTGGCGGTCGAGGTCCCGCTCGAGCTCGGACTCGATCACCCAGTAGAAGAGCCGCCCGGGCGGCTTGACGTAGATGCACCCGACGCACGTTTCGCGGTCCGGCGTCAGCACCGTGTAGGCGTAGGCCTCGCGCGCTTCGAACTCGCGCCAGTGGCGCTCGAGGTCGGCGAGGTTCTCCGCGAGCGTGAAGTCCGGCCGCGGCCAGTCGTCGCTCCAGCGCAGCGTGCGCCGCAGGTGCGCGTGGCTCGACATCAGCGCCGCGTAGTCGATCTCGACGTGAGCGGGCGCGAGCGGCTCCAGGTGTACGCGTTTGGTGTCCAGGGCGAGCGGCGGGCTGAACTCCGGGGACCAGGGATCCATGGCCGGTGTAGGCTACGCGGCATGTTCGCGCACGCCATCCTCCTCTCCCTTCCGACGCTCTCCCCCCTCGCGAGCGCCGACGACTGGCCGCAATGGCGCGGCCCGCGTCGCGACGGCACGTGGACCGAGACCGGCGTCCTCGAGAAGTTTCCCGAGGGCGGCCCGAAGGTCCGCTGGCGCACGCTGATCAAGAGCGGGTACACCGGCCCGACCGTCGCCAACGGCCGCGTGTACGTCATGGACCGGCTCGAGGAGCCGCGGGAGGCCGAGCGCGTGCACTGCTTCGACGCGGACACCGGCGAGCGCCTGTGGACGCACGGGTACGAAGCCGCCTACCGCGAGGTCTCGTACGAGGCCGGGCCGCGCTGCTCGGTACACGTCGAGGACGGCCGCGCCTACTCGCTCGGGACGATGGGGCATCTCTTCTGCCTGGACGCGGCGACCGGCGACGTGATCTGGAGTCACGACCTGTACGCCGAGTACTCGATCCGCATGCCGGTTTGGGGCATCGCGGCGGCGCCGGTGCTCGAAGACGGCCTCTTGATCGTGCCGGTGTCAGGCTCCGAGGGCGCGTACCTCGTCGCCTTCGACGCGAAGACGGGCGAGGAGCGCTGGAAGGCCTTCGACGACAAGGGCAACTACTCCGCGCCGATCGTGATCGACCAAGCGGGGAAGCGCGTGCTCGTCTGCTGGGCGGGCGACCGCATCCTCGGCGCCGACCCGAAGACGGGGAAGCTCTACTGGGAGCACCCCTTTCCGGCCGTGCGCATGGTGCTCGGCATCGCCGCGCCGGTGCTCCACGGCGACGTGCTGTTCTTCTCCGGCTTCTTCAACGGCTCCCTCGCGCTGCGGGTGGACCAAGAGGAGCTCGCCGTGAAGGAGATCTGGAAGCGCAGGGGGCAGAACGAGCGTTCGACCGACGCCCTGCACAGCATCATCTCGACGCCCGTCCTGATCGGCGAGCACGTCTACGGCGTCGACAGCTACGGCGAGTTCCGCTGCCTGAAGCTCGCGGACGGCGAGCGCGTCTGGGAAGACCAGCGACCCGTTCCGCGCGCCCGCTGGGCGACGGTCCACATGGTGCAGAACGGCGACGTGACGTGGATGTTCAACGAGCGGGGCGAGCTCATCATCGCGCGCCTCTCGCCCGAGGGCTTCGAGGAGATCGACCGCGTCAAGCTGATCAAGCCGACGCGCGATCAGCTCGACGACCGCCGCGGCGGTGTGTGCTGGTCGCACCCCGCCTTCGCGAACAAGCACGTGTTCCTGCGCAACGACGAGGAGCTCGTCTGCGTGGACCTGTCGAAGCCTTAGAGGACCTCCGCTTCCCGGAGCGCCTCGGCGATCGCCTGCGCCTTTTCCCGGTTGCCCTCGCTCGTCATGTGCACGATGTCGAGGAAGTGCTCGCGCACCTCCTCCGGCCGCGCTCCCCAGTCCCTCGCGACGTCGACCAGGAGGTAGCCCTCGTCGGCCGCCAGCTTGCGCAGGGCCTCGTTGTGCTCGGCGATGCCGGCCGGGAGCCAGTCCCAGTCCCTCCGGTCGTCGCTCACCGGATACGAGGGCTGCGTGACGATCACGGGCAACGCGCCGCGGCCGCGCACGTGCTCGGCGACGGCCTTGATGTTGCGCAGGTAGGAACCGCGGGTCGCGGGGACCAGGTCCTCCTTGGCGAGCACGTACGACTCCGGCAGGTCGCGGTTCATGATCGGGTCGATGAACTTGTCCGCGCCGCGCAGCGAAATCGACGCGCCGAGGTCGCTGTACTTGACGAAGAAGCGCGTCAAGGCCCCGATCTCGGGATCGCGCCAGGTGACGCGATAGTGCGCGTAATCGCTCCGGAAGTCCGGCCAGAGCCGGGCCATCACGTCGTTCGACGCGTGGTGGATGACCACGACGTCGGGCTCGAAGTCCTGGACGAGCAGGAAGTAGTTCACCAGCGTCTCCGCCGTCGTCCAGGCGGGCACGCCGCAGTTCATCACCTCCACTCGGCGCTCGGTCATCTCGGAGAGCGCGCGCTGCAGGTGGCTCGGATAGGCGTGCGGCGGACCGGGCGCCGCCGTGGTCGACCCGCCCAGGCACGCGACGCGCAGCCAGCCCGCGGGCTTCTGGACCTTCCATTCGTGCCCGTAGAAGCCCCACGAGTTCACGTTGGGCCGCGTCGGCGAGAGGCGATAGCCGGTGTACGCGTTCGGCGCGAGCTGCGGGTGCTCGCCCTCGACGACGAAGGCGCGATAGGACGGCAGCAACCGGTGGTCGGATCCCAGGCCGGGCTCGAGCAAACCGAACGGCAGTCCGAAGCGGGCGAGACACTCGAGCACGACGAGCGTCAGGACGACGCCCCCCGCGGCGATCGCGATGCCCTTGCGTGTCCGCGCCGTCATCGGCGCCCATGCTAGCGAGCCGTGGTTAGGATGGACCCATGCAACCCCTCACCGGCATCGCCTTCGCTCTCGCGCTCTCTTCCCCCACCTTCGCCCAGGACTGGACCAACGCCGGCGGCAACGGCGGGCGCAACGGCGCCACTCAACACGTCGGTCCGGAGGACCCCACGCTGCTCTGGACCGGCGGCAAGCCGTCGATCATCGCCTGGCAGCCGGTGACCGAGGGCGGGCGCGTCTTCCTGGTCCGCCAGACCGGGTTCATCCCGAGCGGCGTCCCCAACGAGGCGCCCGTGGTCGCGATGGACATCGAGACCGGCGCCGAGCTCTGGGTCCAGAACATCCCCTACAACGCGGGCGAGTGGACGACGTGGGTCGCCGGCGTCAGCAACGGTCAGGTCTACGCCTCCCGCGGGGGCAACGGCGCGTCGTCCGAGGCGCCGCTCTACGCGCTCGACGCCGCGTCGGGCGGCGTGGTCTGGACGTCGAACGACCTCATCGACGCGGGTGCGTACGACGGCGTCGTCTTCGCCCCCAACGGCGATCCGATCATCGCGAGCTTCACCAAGATCTGGCGCATCAGCGCGGCGGACGGCTCCACGGTGTGGAGCGCCAACCGGACGTGCTCGGTCAGCGGCAACTGCGGCGGCGCGATCCACGGGGGAAGCCTCTACGTGACCGACGTGGCTCCCGGCGGGCACGTGCTCAAACGCTTCGACCTCGCGAGCGGAGCCTTCCTGTACGCGAGCCCGCTGATGCCGGGCTTCCTGGTCCAGAACTCGCCGATGGTGGGGCCCGACGGAACCGTCTACTTCAACCGCGTGCAGAACAACCCCCTGACGGACTTCTTCTACGCCTTCGAGGACACGGGGGCGGGCTTCGTCGAGAAGTGGAACGTCCCCGCCGGCTACAACACCGGGGTCGAGTACACGGTCGGCCCCGACGGCTCGGTCTACATGATGGGCGTGGGCGGCGTCCTCCAGCGGCTGGATCCGGCGACCGGCGCCGTCATCGACGCGTTCCCGCTCGGCGCGGACAACTCGGTCCGCATGGCGACCGACGCGGTCGGTCGCGTGTACGTGTCCAACGGCGAGTTCTCCACCGGCGAGTTCTACTGCTTCGAAGCCGACCTCACGCTGCGCTGGTCGGAGGCCGTTCAGAACATCAACATCGGCGGCCCGGCCCTGGGGCGCGACGGCACGCTGGTCGTGGCGGGCATCGGCGGCGACGTGCGCGCGTACCGCAATCCGCTCGCGCAGGACGTCTCCGCGCTCTCGGCGTCGGCCGGCGGCGTCCAGACGCTGAAGCTCCACGAGCCCGGTTCCGCCGGCATGTCCTACTGGGTCCTCGGCAGCGCGAGCGGAACGGCGCCCGGTCTTCCGGTGGGCTCCGTGCTGCTCCCGCTCAACCCGGACGCGTACTTCACGTTCACGATCAACCACCCGAACGGGCCTATCCTGTCGAGCTCGCTCGGCACGCTGGACCCCGCCGGCGACGCGGTGTGCCAGCTCAACGTCCCCGCCGGCGCGCCGATCGCGTCGCTCCCGGTGACCTTGAACCACGCCTTCGTCGTCGTCGATTTCGCGACGGCGACCGCGAGCTACGCGAGCAACGCCTCGACGCTCACGATCGACGCGTAGGGGGAAAGATCTTCCCGCCGACGGAACCTTGCGGTTCCGTAAGCCCCTGAGCACGCACAAGTTGCGCCGCGGGCCCGACTTCCACGACGGAGCGTTTCGCCGCGCCCAAACACTTCTCTTTCCCATATTATGAAGGCGTAAGGCGCGCCGGCAGCGCCCGATCTTTTCCATCAACCCCCCGAACGCTCCTCCCCCAGGGAGCCCCATCGTCATGAGGAAGCGTGCCCCCGTCGTTCTCTCGCCTGCCCTGCTTCTCCTCGCGACCGCGTCCGCCGAAGCCCAGGTGACGCCTTCGCTCGGGGACGATGACCAGTCGCAAGGTCTGAAGCAAGACACCTACTTCGACGACGTCACCTTGGAGTACGGCGTCGACTTCGTTCAGCACCCCGGGACCGACCCGGAAGTCGGCGGTAGCGGCGCCGCCTGGATCGACTACGACGACGACGGCGACGAGGACCTGCTCGCGCTCAGCATGAACAGCATGAGCATCCTCTACCGCAACGATGGCGACAAGTTCACCGACGCCACCGCCGGATCCGGAATCGCGCCGCACGACGCCATCTGCGTGTCGGCGGCCGACTACGACGGCGACGGCCTGAGCGACCTGTACATCGGCTGCCACGGCGACAACCAGCTCTACCACAACGAAGGCGGTGGGGTGTTCGTCGACAAGGCGCCCGAGCTCGGGGTGACCGGCAACGACGGCTGGACCCACTCGACGACCTTCGCGGACTGGGACCTCGACGGCGACGTCGACCTCTACGTCGGCGACTACGTCACCTCCTTCAACTTCCCGTACCACTACGGCGCGCCCAACCTGTACTTCGAGAACATGGGTACGACGACGGTGTGGGCGGAGCGCGCCGCGGAGCTCGGCATCGACACGGTCGACGTGTTCGGCCCGTCGGTTCCCGGCTACTCCTACGTGTCCCCGGAAGGTGAGGAGACGGCCGGCTGCACCCTGGTCGTGTGCTCGGTGGACGCCGACCAGGACGGCGACCCCGACCTCCAGGTCGGCAACGACTTCGGGCTCTGGGTGGTCTCCCAGATCTACTACCGGAACGACATCGAGACCGCTGGGACCCTCGCGTTCACGGACCTCTCCGAGCAGGTCGGCTTCGACGAGCCCGGGCTCTACTGCATGGGCATGTACGCCACCGACTACGACCACGACGGCGACCTCGACTGGTACATGACGAGCATCGGCGCGAGCCTGCTCCTGCGGAACGACGACGGCATCTTCACCGACGTGACCTTCGAGGCCGGCCCGGCCGAGGCCGTGACCGGCGACGGCTTCGCGCTTACCAAGATCACGTCCTGGGCGGTCCTCTGGGAGGACCTCGACCACGACTCGTGGGAGGACCTGATCGTCGTCAACGGCTACGTGCCGGCCTACGGCTTCCTCGACAACAAGAAGCGCATCAAGAACTCCCTCTGGAAGAACCTCGGCGACGGGACGTTCGGCCAGATCGATCCGTTCTCGTCGGGCATCGCCGACCTCGGGCCCGGCCGGGGCATCCCGAAGGTGGACCTGAACAGCGACGGCTTCCTCGACGCCTACCTGACGAACAACGGCGCGTCCCTCACCGCGATCGCCGGTGATACCAACCGGCTCTATCTCGGCACCGGCGAGTTCGACTTCGGCGACTGGCTCGAGCTCGACCTCACCGGACGCATCAGCAACCCCGACGCCTACGGCGCTCGCGTCTACGCGGACGCGGGCGGTCAGATCCTGCACCGCCAGTGCAACGCCGACCCGGTGTTCCTCTCCGCGCCGAGCCCGGTGGTCCACTTCGGCCTCGGCGACGTGGACGTCGTCGACCAGCTCACCATCATGTGGCCGTCGGGCATCCGCCAGGACATGATCAACGTGCCCGTCGACCAGCGCATGCAGGTGCTCGAGCCCGCGGTCACGGTCACCAAGATCGGCCCGATGGACTACACGGCCGAGACGCTGACGATGACCGCGCGCGTCCAGAACCACACGCAGACCGCCGAGGCGATCACGCTGAAGTGGGAGCTCCGGCTCGCGGACGACACGCTGCTCACGCAGCAGTCGGTCGGCGGAGTGCTCCCCGGCGGCACGACCCAGGACGTCGCCGTCTCGGTGTCCGTACCGGCGGCGACCTACGCGGCGGTGACGGGGCAGGACTGCAAGCTCCTCGTCACCTCGCTCGCGTCCGGGAGCTGGGAGCAGGAGATGGAAACGGGCGTGATGCCCTGACGCTCACTCGACCCGACCCGGCGGCCGAGCGCCGCCGGGCTCGGTCGAGGTCAGGTTGTCGCCCAGGTCCTGGCGCATCGCGTCGGCGAGCGCCGTCAAGCGCGCCACCACGGCGGGGTGGTCCGCCGCGACGTCGCGCGTCTCGCCGACGTCCGCGCGCAGGTCGTAGAGCTCCAGCCCGGTCTTGACGTCGTGGTCGTACTTGCCGGGCGTTCCGCCGGCGCCGGGCTCGCGGCCCTTCATCGTGCGGTAGCCGTGCGGGAAGTGGAGCTTCCAGCGCCCGCTGCGCACCGCTTCGAGGTCGTTCTTGTGGTAGTAGAAGAAGAAGGCCTCGTGCGGCGACACCGCGCCCGGCTCGCCGGCTAGAAGCGGCCAGACGTCCAGGCCGTCGATCTTCCGCTCGGGCGGCTCGGCGCCTAGCAGACGCACGATCGTCGGCAAGAGGTCGATCGTCATCGCCGGCTCCGCGCAGATCCGCCCGGCCGGAATGCGGCCCGGCCAGCGCGCGAGGAACGGCACGCGCACTCCGCCTTCGAAGGTGGTGCCCTTCCCCTCGCGCAGCGGGCCGGAGGAGCCGGCGTGGTCCCCGTAGCTCAGCCAGGGCCCGTTGTCGGACGAGAAGATCACGAGCGTGTCTTCGTCGAGGCCGTTGCGCTCGAGCGCGTCGAGGATGTTCCCCACCGACGCGTCGATCTCTTCGATCACGTCGCCGTAGAGGCCGGCTTCGCTGCCGCCGCGAAACTCGGCGCCGGCGTGGAGCGGCACGTGCGGCATCGGATGGGCGACGTAGAGGAAGAACGGCTTCTCCTCCTTCGCCTGGCGCTCGATGAAGTCGACCGCGCGGCGCGCGATCTCGCCGGTGAGCAGGTTCTGGTCGAGGTTCGTCCCGACGACCCGTTCCCCCTCGATGGTCGGCAGCGGCGGATAGCCCTCGGGCCACTCGGGGTGAAACGGCCACATGTCGTTGGAGTACGGCAGCCCGTAGTACTCGTCGAAGCCGTGGCGGGTCGGCAGGAACTCCGCATGGTGGCCGAGGTGCCACTTGCCGAAGACCGCGGTCGCGTAGCCGCGCGACCTGCAGACCTCGGCGAGCGTCGTCTCGTCCGCGTGGATCCCGTGCTTCGCCTTCGGCCCGAGCGCGCCGGCGATGCCCAGGCGGTTCGGGTAGCAGCCGGTCAGCAGCGCCGCGCGCGACGCGGAGCACACCGGTTGCGCGACGTAGAAGTCCGTGAAGCGCGCGCCTTCCGCCGCCAGGCGGTCCAGGTTCGGCGTCGCGAAGCCGCGCGCGCCCTGCACGCCGACGTCGCCGTAGCCCTGGTCGTCCGTGAACACGATGACGACGTTGGGGGCGCGGGCGGGACCGACGAAGACCTGGTAGGCGCCGAACGTGCCCTCGGCGTCGGAAAGCTCGATCTCGAAGCGCGCGGGCCCGAGGGGCAGGCGCACGCGGGTGAACGCGAAGTCGTTGCCGCCGCCCGGCTCGAGGCTCCACGAAGCGTCGCCGCACCGGAGCGTCGCCCGTTGCACGTCCACGTCCGCGAGCGCGCGCACCCGCACGTCGAACGGACCCTCGCCGACGACCTCGACCTCCCAGTGCCCGATCGAACGCGAGCCCCACGTGCCCCGGCGCCAGTCCTGGCGCGTCAGCACGACCTCAGGTGCTGCCGGCGCGCCGAGATGGATGCGTGGCGGCGCGAAGTTGTCGCGACGCGTGGCGCACACGTCGTCGAACCAGGCGTCGTAGGCGGCGCGCAGCTCCGCTGCGACGTCGGGTCGCTCGGCGGCGAGGTTCGTGCGCTCGAGCGGGTCGTTCACCATGTCGTAGAGCTCGAAGTCCGGCTCCACGCTCTCGACCTCGCGGCCGAAGCCGCTCGCGTTCAGGAGCTTCCAGCGCTGGTTGCGCGCGAGGAAGTGGTGGTAGCGCACCGCCTCGTCGCCGCGGTGGGCCTGGACGACGAGCGTGCGGTCGGGCCAGTCGACCTCGCGCCCCTCGAGCAGCGGCAGCAGGCTTCGCCCGTCGAGATCGACCCTCGGCGGCGCCACGCCGCACGCCTCGAGGATCGTCGGCAGGACGTCGACGTGGGCGGCGACGCGGTCGGAGCTGTTGCCCGCCGCGAGCCGCGCCGGCCAGTGCGCGAGGAAGGGCGAGCGCACGCCGCCGTCGTACACCTCGCCCTTCTTGCCGCGCATCTCCCCCACGAAGCGCCTTGTGTTCGGCCCGTTGTCGACCAGGAAGAGGACGAGCGTGTTCCCGAGCTCGCCCATCTCCTCGAGCCCGGCGAAGAGGCGGCCGACGTTCCGATCGACGTTCTCGATCATCGCGAAGATGCGCGCGAGCTTGTCCGCGTCCTCGACGTCGCCGAGGCGCTCCAGGTACTCGCGGTAGAGCTCCTCAGGCACGTCGTGGAAGGGGCCGTGCGGTGCGTTGGTGGCGACGTAGCCGAAGAAGGGCTCGTCCGCCTCGCTCCGCGCTCGCATCCACTCGAGCGCGGCGTCGAAGTAGACGTCGGTGCAGTAGCCCTTCGTCGCCACGTCCTTACCGTTGTGGAAGAGCACCGCGTCGGTGTACTTCCCCTCGGCCCCGAGCGGATCGGACGGCTGCCCGATCCCGCCGCCGCGGTGGACGAGCGCCTCGTCGAAACCCTGGTCGATCGGGCGCATCGGGTAGCAGTCGCCGAGGTGCCACTTGCCGAAGATCCCGGTGGCGTAGCCGGCCGCGCCCAACGCTTCGGCGAGCGTGACCTCGTCCGGCTCCATCATCGCGCGGCCGATGTACGTGTCGATCGCGCGCGTCCGCTGGCACCAGCGGCCGGTCAAGAGCGCGGCGCGCGTCGGCGCGCAGACCGGGCTGACGTAGAAGGTCTCCATCCGCGCGCTGCGGGCGGCCATCGCGTCGAGGTTGGGCGTGCGCACCTGCGTGCTGCCCTGGAAACCGAAGTCGCCGTAGCCCTGGTCGTCGGTCATCACGATCACGACATTCGGACGATGGGCAACGACGCCGTCTTGCGAACCCTCCGCGAACAAGGTCGCGAGGAGCACAAAGGGGAACGCGGCGGCGCTCATGGAGTCCCTTGTACCATCCAGGAGTCGGCGGGCTCCTGCGGGTCTCCAGTGACGTGGTCGCGAGCTGGAGGGGAGCCCATCGACCAGACCTGGGTTGAGCGCGCCGCAGCGCCGAACTACCGTAGGTAGATGCGCACGGCCCTTGCCTTCCTCTGTGCGATCCTCACGCCACCGGCGTTGGCCGTGATCGTCATCGGCGCCTGGCAGCGGACGACCGACGCGTCGGAGTGGTTCACGCTCGCCCTCGCCTCGGCGTTGTTCGGGTTGCCCACGTCCGGCGCGGCGACGGTTGCGTTCGGCTGGCCGATCCTGGTCTGGATCCGGAGCCGGCGACCGCCGACGTTCGCTCTCACCGCCGGCGTCGCGGCGGCGATCGGCGCGCTGGTCCTCCCTGCCTTCGCGCTGGCCTTGCACGCGAGCCTCGCCGACGCCTTTGGCGGGAGCAAGGAGTTCGGGGCGGGGAGCCTCGCGCGGCTCGCCCCCTTCGGCACCCTTGCCGGCGCGGCGGCCGGCGCGGCGTTCTGGTTCACCGGCGGGTCGCGGTGGGCCTCGTCGCCGCCGGGTTAGGCGGCAGGTCGATCGCAGCCGCCGGGCCGAGGACCGCGAACGTGAGCGCGGCGGCACTCCTGGAGCCCCTTGTACCATCCGGGAGCCGGGCTCGGATCAGTTGCTCAGCGCCGAGGGCGGATAACGTCGCCCACGCTCAGAATTGCTCTCCTGTACTTACGCGCGCAACAAGTTGCCCTCCGGGACGAAGCTCAACGGTGGCCGTCCCGAGTGGAGGGAGCCCCGGTAGGGGCGGCACATGCACCGTGCATCGTCCGACTCCACGAATCAGGAGAGTGCCCCGCGGATGCTCGTTGATCGGTGCTCGCCAGCTCGTAGTGTGCTGAAGTAGCTGCCCTTCCTTATTCAGGGTGCGTACCTTGCTAAGCCAATCCGAGCTGAAGGGGACTTCCTGACCCAGGTGCTCGACGACCAGACGAACCGCAGTTACAGGCTCAAGCTGAACGACTACCTCGTCTTGTCCGGGCTGAACCACGACTCCGGTCTCGACCGATTCGTAGCCTTCCGCGTGGATTCGTAGAACGATCAGGCACGACGGAAGATCGAGGGGGAACGGGTTCGCTGTAGGGTGCTCCGGCCAGAGGACGCGAGTCGTATCTTGGAGGGAGTCCCTGGCCTGTTTGTCCGAGAACCACTCCCACTCGACTCTGACGGTGTCCGCGGCGATTCTCCTGCCCGTGACCGAGTCCAAAACGTAGATTCTCCGCGGCCTGCGCTCAGGGAGATCAATGGCAACGTCGTTCGTCCCCGGCACAAGTTCAACGGCTACGGCCGTTCTCGCGGGGACAATGTCAAGCCGATAACGTCCCGGGTGCACGGCGACCGGCCCCCAACTGATATCCTCCCGTCCTACCCTGCGGCTTGCGTCGAGCCGTACGGTGTCCCTTCCCGCTGGATCTAGCGAAGAAAGCTCCAGGGAACCAACCCACCAAGCGGCAGCCCCCCCGGCTTGGCGGATCACGCCTTGGACCAAAGCCGCCTTCTCCAACTCCGCAGGGCTTCGGACCAACAACGTGACCCGTTCGAGTGACCCCGCGGCAAGCTCGACGTCCTCCATGTTCGCAAGAATGGTCGCCGCCCCCAAGCGACCGCGCTCGAGCGATATTCCGTACTTCCCGCTAGGCAGGTGCTCGAAGAAGACCGGCGTCTCTCGAGCGGCCTTCTCCGCAACCGGCACGTTGGGATCGATCCTCCTCGAGTAAACGCGGACGAGCGTAGACGCGTCACGTTCGGCGAGGGCGTGTTCCCCTTCGATCGTCACCTCTAATCGCGCAGCAGGGCGCAAGCGGACCGTCGGTACGTTTCCCTCTGGCGTGGCCTCCTCCTGCAACGGCGACCACCTCTCCCAGGCATAACCGGGCGCGGTTAGCCAGTAGGTGCCGGTGACGTCGATCAAGTCGAGAACGATCGGCGACGTGCCATCGACAAGTAGAAGTTCTCGCCTTGGCGAAGGCGGAGGAGCGAGACAGATCCGCTGGAATCTCTCCTTCGGCCCGAGCATGCGCTGGAGCAGAGGACGCCTGCGCACGCCGTCCGCATCGAACTGGCGGCGAAAGCCAACTTCACCCAGGGCAAAGTCCACTTCGTTGGCCAGGAACTCGGAGTAACGCACTTCGATTCCGGACAGATGGCGATCGGTAGATCCATCCAGAACTTCGATCAGGAAACCCCGGCTCCAGAGGGCATCGACAACAGGTTCAACCTCGGACGCCCCCTGAGGACATCGCTGAAGGGGCAGCGCCGTTCGGCCATCGAGGACAACCCTCGCGACGCAGAGAACGTGCTCGAAAGCACGGTCGGTGCTTGGCGCCATCGAATCGAGGCTCCACTCACCATCGACGATCGCAACCACTGCGCGAGAATAGTCGTGGTGCCCTACGAGAAACTCGATCTGCCCGGAGCCCGTAAAGTAGTCTAGATCCTCCCTGGTGTTTCCTACCCGAACTCTCCCAACCCGACCCGCGGGCGCGTCTCCTCGGCCTTCAGTGCTGGTCTTCTCCTCGCGCCGGACAGGATTCGCCACGGCGGGCTGCGAGTCCAAACGGACGGAGGTGACGGAAGCACCGTCAAGGCTCTCTTCGGGAGATGGGCGCGCAAAGAAACCGCGGCCCTTCGGTTCGTTCGCCCTGCCGTTCCTCCCGGCCAGAAGGAGCGCGATGAGCACGCAAGAAGCGAACGTGACACCCAACAGTGCCGCGATTCGCGCTACATGATTTGGGCTCATCCTAACGTCTGTAGGCATCCTTGGTGGGGCGCACCCTGGAGCCCAGAGTAGCGCCGGTAAAGGCTAGAACACGGTTGCGGGCGCTCAGAGCACAAAGGAACCTCCAGCGTCAACATTCTCTGCTAGCTCGTCCTTGTAGCCCCGTTGCGTATGCCCTTGAGGATCAGCGGTCGCGCGGCATCCACTCTTCGTCCTCCTCCGGCCCGGCCGGCCCGAGCTTGCCCTTCACGGATCCGAGCAACGCCGGCGCGGCGTAGAGCTTTCCCGCCTTGACGACCATCCGCACGTCGCGCGTCGCGCGGATGTCCGCGAGCGGATCCCCCCGGATGACGACGAGGTCCGCCAGCTTGCCCGCTTCGATCGTTCCGAGCTGATCGCCGACCCCGAGCGCGCGCGCGCCGTTGATCGTCGCGATCCGTAGCGTGTCGGCCGGCGGGATGCCGGCCAGGACGAAGGCGTGCAGCTCGCGGTGTACGGCGAAGCCCGAGACGTACTCGCCCCAGCTCGGGTGGTCCGTTCCCAGCGTGATCAGGTGTCCGCCGCCGGCGTCGTAGAAGGCCTTGATGGTCTTACGCTTGACGTGGTAGATGCGCTCGAACTGCTCGTTGACGGGGCGTTTGCCGCGCTTGGCGACGAGCTCCTGGACGTAGGGCGTGAAGTACGCGCGCTCGTCGGCGAAGTCGCCGAAGACCTGCTCCTCGCGCTCGCCGAAGTAGCCGTAGGCGGTCAACGTCGCGTCGAAGTACACGCCGTGGTCGATGAAGAGCTTCGCGATGCGTGCGAACTCCGGCGTGTCCGGGTCGAGCTTCTCGAGCGACTCGTAGGACGAGACGTCCGCGGGCATCGCGTCGCCGCCGAGGAAGTGCTCGACGCGGTCGATGCCCATCGCGATGGCGTCGCGGGGGTTGACCGAGCCGTTCCAGCCGGAGCCCAGGTGTCCGGTCACCGTGAGACCGTGCAGGTGCGCGCGCTCGATCAGGACCGGAAGCAGCGTCGGGCCAAGCCCCTTCGCCTTGAAGCCGCGCACTCCGAGCTCCGCCCAATGATCGACCTCCGCGCGCACCTCGCTAGCCGTCGTGCTGCGCCGCCAGCCGCGGCGCCACCGGCCGAAGTACGGCCCCGAGTTGTAGATCCGCGGCCCGATCGCCTCGTCGCGGTCGATGCGCATGCGCAGCTCGCGCATCTCCTCGGGATCCACTTCGCCGGCGGGAAACGTCGAGGTGACGCCGTTGCCGAGGAAGAGCCGCGGGTAGACCTCGGTGTCGTCGACGCGTCCCGCGCCGAACAGGTCGATCGCGTAGTGAGCGTGGAGATCGAAGAAACCGGGCACGATCGTCAGGTCGTCGTCGAGCTCGAGCAAGTGGCCGCCTTCGACCTCGCCCACCCCTACCGTGAGGATCTTCCCACCGCGGATCACGATCCCTTCGTTCTCGACGAGCTCGTCCCCGAGCCCGTCGAACAGGCGACCACCGCGGACGACGAAGTCGTAGTCCTGCGGGGAGAAGGTCGCGACGAGTCCCAGAACGAACGCGGCGGTGCTCATGGAGCCCCTTGTACCATCCGCGACCGGCGGCCCGGTCACACGGCTCTCGACCATGTCCGGCCGTCGGGAATCAAAGCGACCCCAAGGCACTCCGCAGTCCTCCACGAGAACCGCCCGACGTAGACGGGGCTCGACAACGCGATCGACTTTTTGGACAGTGCGTTGCCGGCACTAGCGACGTAAGCGATAGAGCACATCTCCCGGGAGGTCCGAACGTGGAACGTCCACTGACCGTGACTAGCCAGATTGCCTACTGCGGGCTGCCCTTACGACTTGACTCGTACCGGGGATGTCAGTTCGGGTGTCGGTATTGCTTCGCGCGGACGCGCGGCGGCGAGTTCCAGGGTGAGGGCCCCATTCAAGGCGCCTCACACAACTCGCTGGAGAACATCTTCCGCCGTGCAGAACGATCGGAACCTGACAAGCAATCCATGCTCGGTCAATTCCTGCGTCGTCGCACACCATTGCACTTCGGGGGCATGAGTGATCCGTTCCAGCCGATCGAAAAGAAGCAACGGGTCACGCTGGCGATGATGGAATCGCTAGCAGCGCGAAACTATCCAACCGTGATCAGTACTCGCGGGACGATGATCGCCGATCCGGAGTATCTTCGGCTGCTTGCCGGGCACACCGTCGTTCAGGTCTCTCTGAGCACGACGCATGACGACCTGGCAAGGGTGGTTGAGCCCAACTCGCCGCGACCAAGCGAGATGATCCACCTGATCAACACACTTTCGACGGCGGGAGTCAAGGTCACGTGCCGGTGGCAGCCTTACATCCCCGGTCTGTCGGAGGCACCTCAAGAGTTCATCGCAAGGGTGGCGGAAGCGGGAGCGACGCATGTCGGTTTGGAGCACCTGAAGGTGCCGCTCGAAGGCAGCCCGCGGTGGCAAGCGCTCACACGTGGCTTGAAGCGCGATCTGCGACGCGAGTGGGTGCTCGAAGGTGGTCGCCGCGACGGGCGCGAGTACGTTCTTCCCGCCGAGAAGAAGCTCCCAACAATCCTCGCGGCCCGGTCCGCAGCCGCACGATGTCGAGTGACATTCGGAGCAGCCGACAATGACTTTCAGTTCCTATCCGACACCGATTGCTGCTGCAGCGGTGTCGATCAGTTCGATGGATTCGACGGCTGGTTCAAACATCAGATTGGGTACGCCGTTCGGCGCTCCAGAGGGAAGCAGATCACCTATGGCGCCATCTCGCGCGAATGGCGACCGAAGGGATCGATTGACCGGTTCCTAAACTCCAAGTCCCGCTTGGGCACTCGCTTCGGCTCCGAAGGCGACTTGAAGGATCATGTGCGTCGGAGATGGAACAACCCCAACTCACCGGACAGCCCGGCGACCTTCCATGGCGTCTCGCCCACGGGCAGGTTCACCAGAGGAGGATATCGAGTCTACGAGTGGGCGTCTGAGGCGGTTGACTGCGACTCGGGACACGTCACTTTCGGCTCGCGCCCTTCAGGTTCTTGATCGTGGCGGCGTAAGCACCGAACCGCTCCGGGCGGTTGATGCTCTCGCGGAGCATCCGGTGGAGCCGCGTGTCGACTTCGAATCCAATCGACCGCCGGCCCACCAGTCGAGCGACCGCGAGAACCGTGCCCGAGCCAGCAAACGGCGCCACGACCAAGTCGCCGGGATTGGTCAGCTGCTCGATGCAATAGCGAGCGACCTCCGGGTGGATCGCGTCTCGAAAGACGTAACCTTCGCTGTCCCGCCGGTATCCGCCACCTGGAAGGAGCCAGACATCAGCGGCGAATTCGGCGCTTGTGGCCCCGCGTGTCACGTTGTGCGCCTTCAACCCGGACGCTTGAAAGAACTGGATGAACGAGTACGTGTATCGATACTTGTTCTGACGAAGGCTCTTTGCCCAGATCTTGAGGTCGATGCATCGCAACCCGACTGACTCGGCGACGGTACGTAGGTCAGTGTGCTTCTGCCAGATGCAGCCGTCGAAGGACCCGTCCCCGCGGTTGAGCCGCGCATGGTCGCGCAGATCCGTGTTGATGACCACCAAGACCCCGCTCGGGCGTAGGATTCGAACACACTCTGCGAAGACGGTACCAAGCGTCTCCAAATAGGAAAGCTTGTCGAGCTCGCCTTGGTTCGCAAAAGTGAACGGCGGCGCTGCGATTACGAGCTGCGCATCCCCGCTCGCGACCTCGCTCATGCGCTCCGCACTCTTCAGTTGTAGCTCCACGGATAGCGGCGACACAACGCTGCCCACGCTCACTTCTAGTTGGCAGATGTCTCCCGACGTATCATCGTCAGGCGGCCGCCGCGAACCGTGAAGACCTTCTTGCCCTGGATTTCCTGGCTATTACGGCCGGACCAGCTCCCCTCGAGCTCGTTCGCGTTGTCGGACAGCTGCAGGCAGGCAACGCCGATGTTGGCCGCCCTCGGATAATCCTGACCCTTGTATATGAGGATCACGTATCGAGTTGTGCTGATCTCGCCGGTGATCGTGTACTTGTAGGTTGTATTGTCATGAACGGCGGTCCCGTAGCCCCGAAACCCCAGCCCCTTCGTCCATTTTTCGAATGTCACCTCATCCTTGACGAACACGGTGTCGTCCTCGAAACGCCACTCAGCTTTCCAGACCGTGTTGACGATGTCGGGCACGTGGTGCCGACGCCGCAACCGTTTGGACAGGAGAGCCTCGACACCCTTGCTGGCGACCGGTACGAGGGCCCCGCCCATTGCGAAGGCGCCGCCAATCCAAGCAGCGGTGATAGTGGGATCCACTTGACGTCCGCCGAAGGGTGTCAGGAAGCTACGGGGACATTCGCCTGCGATCCCTCACGCCGCCATTCCACCCGGCCCCCGCTCAGCTGACCCGAGAAACGACGGCCGAACCACTGTCCCTTCATCGTTGTGCCGTCGCGTGAGAGCTCCATGCAGAGCACACCGTGATTCGGCTCATACGGGTACTTCTCCGCTTTGTATTCAGCGATGACGACCCGCGACGGATCGATGGCGCCGCGAATCGGATACATCAGACTGAACTGGGGTTGATGACCGCGCGCGTCGAACTCGCCGTCGCGCCCCCAGTGGTAGATCTCGATCCGGTCCTCGACCTTGGGCTCGTCTTGTGACCGGTCATCGAACCACCGACACTTCCAGACGCCCAGGATGTCGGGGATGCGATGCGTCGACCTGAACGTGCGCGCCTGATGACGCTGCCAGAGCAGAAGCATCATGACGGCGGTGAGTCCTCCGGCGACAACGCTTCCCAAGACGATGAGGGTCAGGATAAGTGCACTCATAGCGACCTCCGAGGCCAGTCCACCGCGTCCATCCTACCGTGTGCGGGCGGCCGGACAGGCCGAACAAGCTGCATTCAGGGGAGATTGTTCTAGGGGCACGTAGACGCACGCGTACGCGCCGGCCAGCCGTGGTCAGAGTTTGCCGCTCGCTCGCAACTCATCCCTCCGCCGAGCCTTCCTCTGTGACTCCTGCTCGTCGCCCGAGGAACACGACCCTGCGCCGCGCGCCGCTCAGGAGCGCAGCGTGACCCGGGGATCGACCTCCTCCTCCCTCGCCGATCAGAATCCCGCCGCCCCCTGCTAGAGTGCCCGCGCGAGCGCGATCGGCGGCGACTCGTCCGAAACCCCAAGGTGCGCGAGGATGCGGCGTGCGACACCTCGGGCTTGCGCCCATCGACACAAACCACGGAGTAGCATACGGCCATGCAGCCTGCCCTCTTCCTCGCCCTCGTCGCGCTGACCGCATCCGATCCCGCCGAGCGCATCGCCGAGCGTTGCCAGGCCGTGCTCGACGGCATGCTCGAAGCGGACGCCTTCCCCGGCGGCTCGGCCGCGTTGATCCTGCCCGATGGCACCGAGCTGACGTTCGTCGCGGGTTACGCCGACAAGGACGCGAAGACGCCGATGAAGCCGGATGACCGGCTGCTGTCGGGCAGCATCGGCAAGACCTACGTGGCCGCATCCGCGTTGAAGCTGGTCTCCGAGGAGAAGCTCGATCTCGACGCGAAGGTGTCGACGTACTTCGAAGGCGAGCGCGCGGAGTGGTTCGCGCAAGTGCCGAACGCGAAGGAGATCACCGTGCGCCAGCTCCTGCGACACGAGACCGGGATTCCGCGCTACGTCTACGCGCGCGCGTTCTGGGACGACCTCCTGGGCGATCCGGACCGGAGCTGGAAGCCGGGCGAGCAGGTCGAGTACGTCTTCGATCAGCCTCCGCTGCACGCGGCGGGCGAGGGCTGGGCGTACTCGGACACGAACTACATCGTGCTCGGCGTCCTCATCGAGGAGCTGACGGGCAAGGCCTTCAACGACTACGCCCGCGAGACGCTGCTCGAGCCGCTCGGCCTGCGGGACACCGTGCCGTCCGACTCGCGAAGCGTCCCCGGCGTGGTCCAGGGTTACAGCTCGCTCTTCGCCAACCTCGGCGTGCCGGACAAGTCCCTGGACGACGACGGACGATTTGCGCTCAACCCGCAGTTCGAGTGGTGCGGCGGCGGTTACGCGAACACGCCGCTCGACCTGGCGCGCTGGGCGCGCCTGCTCTACTCCGGCAAGGCCTTCGAGGGCGATTACCTGGACGAGATGCTCGACGCCGTGCCCGCAGACCCGAGGCTGCTCGGGCAGGGAGTCTTGTACGGCCTCGGCGTCATGATCCACCCGACGAGCGAGGGTCCCCTGCGTGGGCACGACGGCGTCATGACCGGGTACCTCTCGACGATGGGTTACTTTCCGGAACGCGAGCTGGCGCTCGCCTTCCAGATCAACGCGGACGACCGTCACCCGTTAGGGCGGCCGATGGTCGACGTCCTGGTCGAGCTCGCGCGCATCGCGCACGAGGAGCTGACGGCTGGAGGACCCGAAGACGACTAGAGCCTTAGCACCGTGACCTCGCCCGGCTGAAGTCGGATGGGCACGCGCCGTACCTCCTCGCTCTTCTTCCGCAGCACTAGAGTTCTGGCGCTCTCGTCGGTGAGAGCCACCTCGGACACACCGTCCTCAATGAGGATCAAGTTGGCGCTGCTGCTGACGCTGGTGAGACCCCACTGCACGAACGCCGTGAGCCGCTCTCCCTCCTCGTTCAGCAGGTAGAACCCGTCCGCCTCCTCCGGGTCGTGCTCCAAGACGACCTGCACCTTGCACTCCGCCAGCACGCGGATCTGCAATCGCTCCACGTCCATGCTCGTGTCGAGGTTGAACCGCGTGAAGGCGATCTCTTCCCCGGAAACCTGCAAGAGCGTTCGCTCTACGCAGAGGGGACCGAGCTCGAAGTGTCCCTGGTCATCCGTCAGTGTGTTGAGATCCAGGAACGTGTAGGGGATTCGCCTCTCCGACCCCGGCATACGTCGGTTGGCAGAGATGTAGGCGCCGCCTACCGGACTTCCATCGAACCGCACGACCCGGCCTGCAACCCGGCGCGCGGGCGTCTCCTGGTTGAGCAACAGGATCACCCCTGTGGATCCACCCTCAACCGTCACGGGTTGGGCGAGCTCCATGCTCTCGGGGTCGGCCGCCTGGAGCTCATAGGGCCTGGGCAGGAGAGAGCGAATCTCGAACCGCCCCTCCGCGTCCGTCGTTGCATGACGGGCGTAGATCGAGTCCCCGCCGTCACCCGTCATCAGGGCCTCGATCTTGACCCGCCCCGAGAAGCCTCCCACCGAGGCTTGGCCGAACGTGGTCCCGTCCCAGCTCCACACGCGGGCTCCCCGAACGGGGGAGCCCTCTTCGTCGATCACTCGTCCCGAGATCGAGAGCGGGCTCGGGCCGAGGACCAGGACGACGGCATCCGTCGAACCGTCGTCCGAAACACTGATCGGCTCGGACGGCAGGTATCCCTTCTTGACGGCCCGCAGAACCGACTCGGCTTCTCCGGGTTCCTTGGCGATCACGAACCAACCTTCCTCGTCGGTGCGCGTCGTCTTCGCGCCGAGAGCGACCCATGCGTCGGGCACGGCCGCCCCGAAGAGATCTACCACCTGACCTTCAAGCGTGTTGTTCGCGACAACGCGCGTCAGGACGATCTCCAGATCCGTCGTGGACGCCTCGGGTAGGGGTTCGTTGTACCTCTCGAAGCCCTCCGGAAGCGCCTCGAGCCGCGTTCCCGGCGTCCATCCGACGCCGACAAGCTCGAAGCGGCCCGCGTCGTCCGTCTGGAACGCCCAGTGTCGCTGGCGCGAGCGCTGGACACCGATGCTCAGCGCGATCGCCTCGCTCTCTTCCATCTGCGCGAACAGCATCACACCTGCCAGCGGTGTCCCCTGCTCGTCGGTGACGACTCCCGCGTAGGTTCGCCGGGGCGCCACGATGATGACCGCCTCGTCGGGCGGCTCGCTGGTCAGGATCTCCCGAGGCATGATCGTCGTGTAGGACTCGTTCTCCGCGACGAGCCGTCCGAGCTCGCCGGAGTGGTGCATCGAGAAGGAACCGGCTTCGTCGGTTGTCACCCCGCCTTCGTCGTCCAGGGGGAGGTAGACCCCGTCCTCGAGTCGCTCGAAGCGCACGGGTATCCCGGGAACGCCCTGGAGCTCCGCGTCCTGGACTCGGCCGACGAGGAGGGGAGGCGTTTCCGCGACCACCTGCTCCACGACCTCGACGGCCCGTCGGTCACCTTCGCCGGGTTCAATCGCTTCGACCGCCGTCGACGCCCTCACCGCGGTGGATGAATCGGTTGGTGGTGTCAGATCGGTCGAGACCGCGGGCTCCGCCGTCGCCATCCGGTCGGTCCGGCCCGACCACCACATGACGGTGGCCGCGACGACCACGACGCCCACTACCGCTGCGAGAGCTGCATTCGTCTTCATCAGAACGACTCCTTGGACAAGCGCGCCCCACCGAGGATCCGACGCGAATGGCGTCAGGGCGGCGAGCCAAGCACGGCGATCTCCGCCAAAGGAGCCGTCCAAGCGCCGGCGGAGAAGGTCCAGGCCCCGCTCCAGCCGACTGTGGACCGTCTTCACCGGCACCCGTAGGCGTTGCGCCACCTCCCGGGGAGGCAGTCCGTCGAAGTACCGAAGTACGACGGCGGTGCGATATGGCTCGCGGAGCGAGAGGACGGCGTCGGCGACGGCACGCTGTAGAGAGACGCGCTCGGCGACCTCGTGCGCAGAGGGTGCGGTTCCCGTCTTGCCGGCACGGGCCTCGTACTCGAGCCTTCGAGCGCTGCCGCGGTGGCTCTGCCGTACGGTGTTACGAAGAACCGACCCGAGCCAGCGGCGAGCGGGAAAGCCCAGGGTCGAGGCCCGCTGAATGGCCGCTATCAGCGTGTCCTGGACCGAGTCTTCCGCGCCGTGAGGGTCGCGATGGAGGTGACGGGCAAGCCTACGAAGCCAAGCGCTCTCCTCTAGGAGAAGCTCGGTCGGCGGGGTTGGGCGGGGGATCGACATTGGGCCGCACCTACCTGGTTGCCGCTCGATGCCAGATTACCCCCGCGAGTCGGAGGATTGTCGGGAGATTCGCCTACCGCTTGTAGGTCATCTCCATCTGCTTGAACTCTTCGCCGTCCGGCGACGTCGAGCCCCACATCTGCATGACGAACTCGTTGTCGCTGACGTCCCACGTCACCGTGCGGAACGGACGACCGCCAGGAGCGAGCGGGTCGTACGCGGTCCCGTGCATGTGGATCGCGCCTTCCTCGTCCTCGTAGCCGGTCGCGATCGAGTACCCCGTGCTCATGTTGTCGATCCACATGTTGAAGTACTCGCCGTTGTTCTTGTTGAAGCCCATGATGAGCATGCCCTCGAACGGCATGCCCTCCCAGCTCATCTTGAACTCCTGCGTGATGTAGCGGCCGCCGAAGAGCTCCTTGACGGTGGCGGTCGCCTCCATCGGGATTCCTTCGCCGTCGGGGGTCATCCAGTGGGTCCCCGTGACGTTCCAGTAGCCGACGCCCTTCGTGAGCTCCGTGTGCTCCTCCCCGGGCATGCCGGCCTCCATCATGGCCTGCATGTACTCCGGGTTCTCCATCGGGTTGGGGCCGTAGTCCGGACCTTCGTACTTGACGCTCGACGTCGTGCCGCAGGCGGTCAGGGCGAACGTGGCGAGGGCGAGCGAGGCGATTTCCTTCTTCATCTCTGTCTTGGCTGTCGTGGGTTTCCAGGGGGGATAGAGAGCGCGATGGGCCGCACAGGATACCGAGCTACCATGCTGACATGAAACTGCCATCGCTCCGCGCGACGTGCGGCGTGCTGCTCGCCCTCCTGGCGACGCAGTGCGCGGGTCCGAACGGACGTTCGACCGACCTCTCCCCCGCCTCGTGGGACCCGGGCGAGCTCGAACGCCTCCTGGCGGAGAACGCCGACTACGGCCGCCCCGCGCTCGCGGCCACCGGACGCGAAGCCATGGTGAGCGGGACGACCGGAGCGCCGGCCGTGCGCGCCGGGCTCGAGGCCATGCGCCAGGGGGGCAGCGCGGTCGACGCGGTCCTGACCACCGCGCTCACGCAGGTCGCGCTCGCCGGCGGCGCCTGGGTGAGCTACGCCGGCATCCTGACCCTCGTCGTGTACGACGCCGAGACGGGCGAGGTCGTGTCGCTCGACGCGACCTACGACATCCCCGGTGCCGAGCGCGACGCACGCTCGATCCCGGCGCAGGGCTCGGGGAAACCGAGCGGGCGCACCGCGCTGGTCCCCGGCTTCTTCGGCGGCGTGGAAGCCGCGCACGCGCGGTTCGGCAAGCTGCCGTTCGCGTCGCTCTTCGACCCCGCGATCCACTTCGCCGAGGAAGGTCTCGAGCTGCCCGCGATGCTCGCGGGGATGATGGAACGCCGTCGCGCGGTGATCGAGCGACTGCCCGAGACGCGCCGCGCGCTGCTCAAAGAGGACGGACGGCTCTACGTCGCCGGTGAGCTCTTCCGGCAGCCGGAGCTCGCCGCGACGCTGCGCGCGGTCGCCGAGAACGGCGCCGACTACGTCTACCGCGGCGCCTGGGCGGAGCGTTTCGTCGAGACCGTGCAGCGCGAGGGCGGCGTCGTCACCCTCGACGACATGGCGAGCTACGCGCCGACCTGGTCCGAGCCCGTGCGCGCCCTGTACGGCGAGTACGAGGTGTGCGCGCTCGGCTTGCCTTCCAACGGCGGCGTGAACGTCGTCGAGTGTTTGAACCTGCTCGAGGAGGCCGGCCTGCGCTCGCTCGGGAGCCCGGCGGAGGACGCCCACGCGCTCTTCTGGCTGCAGCAGGCGACCAACCTCTTCGCGCTCGCCTACCTGCCGCGCGTGTTCCGCGACAACGTCGTCGCGGAGCGCGAGGGAACGCTCGAGGAGCGCGCGAGTCGCGATTGGGCCGCCTGGCTCTGGAAGCGCATGGCGGCCGGCGAGTTCGCGCTCACCTACGCGCCGAAGCACGGGGGGTCGGGCGGCCACTCCGACTCCGTCGTCGCCGTCGACCCCGCGGGCAACGTCGCCGCGCTCGTCCACACGATCAACACCGACACCTGGGGCGAGACCGGTATCTTCGTCGACGGGATCTCGATCCCCGACTCCGCCGCGATCAACCAGGGGCTGATGCACGAAGCCGGGCCCGGCGCGCGCCTGCCCAGCCCGACCAACCCGCTGATCGTCCTGCGCGGCGGAAAGCCCGTGCTCGCGTCGGGGAGCATCGGCGCGGGCCTCCACCAGGAGACGGTGCAGAACCTGCTCTACGTCCTCGACCACGGCATGGCTCCGAAGGCGGCCATCGACGCGCCGTCGCTCCTCCTGCCCGCGTTCACGATCGGGAAGCCGATCGCCCAGACCGCCGCGGGCGAGTTCGACGCGGAGATGCTGGAGGAGGTGCGCGCGCTCGGCCAGCCGGTGAAGGAGCTCTCCGGCGTCGACCAGCGCTCCGCGCGCGGCTACTGGGTGGCGATCTGGATCGACCCGGAGACGGGCGAGCTCACCGGCGCGTGCCCGGGCAACTTCAACGGAGCGGTGCTCGCCGACTAGCTCAGAAGACGAGGTGCGGCACCACGTCGGTGTTGCACAACGTGATCGTCGCCGGGTCGAAGGCGAATCCCTGACAGTGGAGCGTCGTTCCCGCCGAGCCGGGACCGACGGGAAGCGCCACGCCCTGGAAGAAGCAGAAGCCTCCCGACGCGCAAGCGAAGTTGCCGTTCCACGCGGCCAGCGTCCCGAAGAAGAGCGCGTCGGGGTTGACCAGGAGCGTCCCGCCGAACACGGGGAACCCAGGTGGCGCAATGGGGCTGAGCGATGCGCCGACGAAGGCGAGGTCGCCGGCGAACGCCAGGCTGTTGCCCGTCAGCTTGACGTCGAGCGTCGCGGGCGCGACGGCGGCGCTTCCCGTCTGGTTCACGGCGAGGCTCAGGTCGGTCGGAGGCACCGGCGGAGCGGGCGGGCTCGCAGCCGAGGTCACAAGCAGAATGGCGAGTGCTTTCATGGGAACAAACCGGGTCGGGCGACTCGTCAACATGCTAGTGCACGCCGGTGGATCGCGGTCGAACCGCGGGATCCTTCCAACGATCCGCGGAGCCCGTCGCGCCGTGCGTGCTCGTAACGCTACTTGGACTTCAACACTTATGGAGGGAAGACATGGCTCGCTCATTGCACCATCGTCGTTGGGACCAGCGACGGCAACGCCCCTGGGCCAACTTCGAATTCTGACGGCTCAACGAGAACGGCGATCAGAAACCCGCCGCCGCCAGATCCCGCGCCAGCGTCCGGCTGAAGCGCCGCCCGCTGGTGTACGTCAGGTGCGTTCCGTCGTAGGTCAGGTACTCGTCGGTTGCCTGCGAGTAGTCGAAGTAGGGAACGCCGAGCTCCTCGCAAAGACGCTCGAGCCTGCCGCGCGGCATGGCCTCGAGCTCGACCGCCAGCACGGCTTCCGAGCACGGGTAGCGCACGCAGGAGATCTTCCAGCCCTTCGCCTGGAGCTCCGCGAGCATGCCCTGGACCGTGACGAGGATCTGCTCGCGCTTCGGGCGGGTCTCCGGGCTGAGGCGGAAGCGGTAGGTGTCGACGAACCTCTCCTCGTCGAGCACGTCGAACCACGCGTCGTGCCAGGGGTGGGTCGTCACCGTGCGGACGACCTTCTCGCGGGCGAGGGTCCAGCGGTCGGCGAGCGCGCGGTCGACGTTCTCGGTGCTGAAGCGCAGGCGCAGGTGCTCCTGGCGCTGGAGCGAGAACCACTGGCCGATGAAGGCGTCGACCTGCGCTTGCGGCTTGCCGCGTTCGAGCAGCAGGTCCCGCGCCGCCTGCGCCCACTCGAGGAGCTCTTCCTCGAAGTCCGCCGCGCCGGGCACGGGCCTCCGAACCGCGCGGAGCTCCGCGCCGAGCGGGCTCCGCGGCTGGAAGACGTTGAGCGGGGTGAGCTCGACCACGAGGCGGCGCGGCGTCAGGCGCTCGAGCTCGGGCAAGAGCTGCAACAGGTCCGCTCCCCCGCCCCAAAGAACCGCCGCGTTCTCGAAGTCGTCCAGGTACACGCCGTAGTGCACGCGCGAGGCGCCGACGAAGAGGAGCTCCGAGGACTCGAGATCGCCCTTGCAGTGCACCGGGTCTCCGCCGTCGGCGGGCCAGTACAGGCGTCCGGTGTCCTCGACGGGCGGCCGCGCGACCTCCGGCATGCGCGGCGCGACCGCGTACCACGCGGCGCAGAGGACGGCGAAGACGCCGACCGAGAGGAACACCGGAGCCGGGCTACGGCTAGAACTGGAAGTAGATGAAGTCACCGGCTTCACTCCGACGGACGACCAGGAGGAGGAAGAGGAACACACCGGCCACGGTCGCGCGCAGCCAGACGTGCTTCTTGAGACCGTACCACTCGTGCAGGAGCTGGCCGGCGTGCATGGCGAGCACCGGCGCGACCAGGAGCAGGTAGCGCGCGTTCGTGACCTCTCCGAGCTCGAACGACTCCGTGAACGGAGCGACGAACATGCGCTCGAGCATGGCCCAGGCCATGGGGAAGTCCTCGGCGCGGAAGAAGACGACCGACACGACCCAGAGGGCGTGCGTGAACGCGATCCGGACGAGCCGGCGCGCGAGCGCAAGGGCGTTGGCGGGACGCGTCCCGACCTCGGAGCGCTTCGCGCCGCCGATTGTGCGCTCCACGGCGATCCCGATGCCGTGGATCGCGCCGAAGCTGACGTACGTCCACGCGGCGCCGTGCCAGAGGCCGCTGATCAGGAACGTGGCCATGATCGCCACGTAGAAGCGGACCATGCCGCGGCGGTTGCCTCCGAGCGGAACGTAGATGTAGTCGCGGAACCAGTACGACAGCGTCTTGTGCCAGCGCGTCCACATCTCGGTGAAGCTCTGGCTGATGTAGGGATAGCGGAAGTTCTCCGGGAAGCGCAGCCCGAGGAGATACGCGACGCCGATGGCGATCCCCGAATACCCGGCGAAGTCGGCGAAGGCCTGGATGCTGAAGTAGAACGCGCCGAGCCACACCGAGAGCGGGTCGAGCTCCGGAAGCGCTTGCGCGTCGAAGACGCGGTTGACCGGGTGGGCGACGTTGTCCGCGACGACCACCTTCAGGAACAGGCTGCACGTGATCATGTACAGCCCGGTCTGCACCGCGGGCGCGAGCAACCGCCGGCGGCGGCGGAACTGCGGCAGGAGCTCGCGCGCCCTCACGATCGGCCCCATGACGAGCTGCGGGAAGAACGCCACGAAGAGGAAGAAGTCCCAGAAGCTCTTCGCCGGCGTGAGCCGTCCGAGGTAGATGTCGAACGAGTAGCTCAGCGTCTGGAAGGTGTAGAAGGAGATCCCGATAGGCACGACCCAGCCGACGAGCTCCCAGCCGCCCTCGAAGCCGAGCGTCCGCGCGAAGAAGGACGCGTTCTCGACCGCGAACGGCCCGTACTTGAAGATCGAGAGCAGGCCGACGTTGGCGAAGAGGCTCAGGAAGAGCCAGCGGCGCTTCGTCCCGCGCTCCGCGGCCGCGTGGATGCGTCCACCGGCGACGTAGTCGACCACCGCCGAGGTGACGATCAGCGGCACGTACCACGGGCTCCACCAGGCGTAGAAGACCAGGCTCAGGAAGAGCGTCGCCCGCTTCGCCGCGACGAACGGAGCGAAGCGCCAGACGGTCCACGCCAGCGCGAAGAAGATCCAGAAGGTGACGGTGTCGAAGGACATCCGGCTCTAGCGTCCGTCCCCGGCCTCTTCCTCCCGGCGCTTGCGCAGGCGCTCGCCGTAGTTCTTCTCCATCTGGGCTTCCCAGTACTCGAGCACCTCGGGCGGCTCGGGGAAGCGTCCTTGATCGTCGGACTCCGCGATCCACGTGTCCAGCGCGGTGCGCTCCTCGCCGATGATCCAGAGGACGTTGGGCCGCGCGCCGGGTGCCTTCTCGCCCTGCGCGTGCGGGAACGGTGCGCCCGCGAGGACGAACGCGATCGAGATGAACCAGCGCAAGGCGCCGGCCATTCTACGCTCAGGGAACGAGCCGGACCGGGACCGGGTTGCTGACGAAGGTGAAGGAGAGCGACGGGGATGCCGTCAGACCCACGAAGGCGTGATGGGCCGTCACGCCGATCAGCGTCGGGCTCATCCCCGGCGGGAGCGTGAACGCTGACGCCGCTTGGCCGGCCCCGTCGAACTGCGCGTAGGAGCTCGGCAGCGTCGTCGAGTTCGCGAACTCCATCGTGAAGTAGGTGTACGCGTCGACGTTGAGCGGCAGCATCAGCCCCGCGGGGGTGATCGGCGTCCCCGGGGAGGTCCCGGTGACCGAGCCCAGCACGAGGTAGGACTCGCCGGCGTGCGCCGGACCCGCGTCGAGCGCGAAGACCTGGGCGCCGCCCTGCGAGAGCGAGATCTCCTGGCCGCAGCCCACGAGCGGCTCACTCGAGGGGATGAAGATCCAGCCGGCCGCGACGGGATCGAAGGTCGTGCCGCTGAAATCGGTGCACGCGTCGTAGAACGCCTGGCCCGCCGTCGACGCGAGGATGGCGCCGAAGAGCTTCGCCCCGGTGAAGTCGGCCTGATCGAGGTTCGCGCCGAAGAGGTACGCGAAGGAGAGGTCGGCGCCCATCAGGTCCGCCCCGGTGAGGTCCGCTCCGATGAGGAAGGAGTTGGAAAGGTCGACACGGTTGAGCATCGCCCCGGGCAAGAGCGCGAGCTCGAGCACCGCTCCCGACAGGTCCGCGTCGTTCAGATTCGCGCCGGAGAAGTCGGACTGTTTGAGGTAGGCGTTCGTCGCGTCGGCGTCGATCAGGTTCGCGCCGGAGAGCAGGGACTGGTCGAAGCGCGCGTCATCGAGGTCGGCTCCGCTCAGGTTGACGCCGGTCGCGTCCACCAGGGACATGAGCGCGCTCGTCAGGTCGGCGCCGACGAGCGACGAGTTGGCCAGGCTGCCGCCCGTGAAGACCGAGCTCGACAGGTTGATCCCGTCGAGGATCTCGTTCGAGTGATCGTGGTTGGAGTGGCTCTCGCACGAGTGATCGGCACCGGCGGTCAGCGGATCGATCGGCAGAGCGCACCCGGCGGCGCCGCAGCCGCATTGAGCCGCCGCCGTGGACCCGGCAAGAATCGAGAACAAGAACGCGGTCGTCAGGTTCGCAATGGGGCGCATCGAACCTCTCCTCTGCAACTACCACGCGGACGGGGGAGCTCGCGGGTTTCCGATCCTACTGCCCGCGCCGAATCTGGGTGGAAAACCGGGGTTTCGGCGCTCTCCAGGAACGCCCAAAGGGCGCTGCGACGTCCTGAGCGGCCCTCCGCCCTCCCCGCGGCTCGCCGATGGCCCTTGACTCCGCTCGCGCCTCGAGCGGCTCGCATCGAGCCCCGGCCGATCCCGCCCGCCCATCGACGGCCTCCAACGGCAGCGGCCGCCGGCGCTTCCGATCGGGACCGGGACCGGCGTCGGAGGTCGCGAATCCGCCGCGAGGCGCGATGCTCGCGCTCGGAAGGAGTTTCCGGGAGCCGCCGGGAAGCGGACCTTGCAGGCCCGGCAGCCGGCCGCTCGCCTCAAGGATCTCGCATCCGGCGCCGAAAGACATCGGATGCGCCGCGGTGGGTTCACGCTGCTGGAGCTCCTCTTGGTGCTCCTCCTGATCTCGTTCGTCGCGGCGGCGGTGATTCCGGCCTACTTCTCCCGCAGCGACGTCACCCTGGAGAACGCCGCCGTGCTGCTCGCCAAGGACCTGCGCGCGGCCCAGAACCGCTCGGCCTTCATGGGAGAGGCGACGGTGGTCGAGTTCCTTCCGGACGGGGACGGCTACCGCGTCCTCACCAAGGAGGGCCGGCCGGTGGACAACCCGCGGAACGAGCTCCCCTTCGAGCGGCGCTACTCGATCGACGGCGTCTTCCGCGGCGTCGTCATCCGCGAGGTGCACCTCGAACACGGGCGGCGGCTGGAATACGACGACCGGGGCGAGCCGAAGCAGGCCGGCCGCATCGTGCTCACCTTCGGCAACGACACCCGGGTCATCACGGTGAACCCGCCCTACGGTCACATCGCGGTGCTCGGCACCTCGAGCGGCTTCGTCGACCTCGGCTACTGAGCGGCCGAAACGGATTTAAATGAAAGGAGTCGCTTCCGGGGCGGAAGCGACTCCGCGCGGGTCGCAACTGGCGCAAGCGCCAGCGGACAGCCGAGTGGGTTGGCAGGCTCCCACGTCGGCTTCCCCGAAGGTCGTTGGCAGGTTCGGCCTCCGAGGACCTCGACCGAAGTCGAGGTGACGAGCGAGGCAGGTTTCGCTCGGTCCCGTCGGGCGGCAGGGTTCCGGCGGGACAAGGGTCAGACTAGCAGGGTCTGGCCGGCGCGCAACCCCGCGCCGGGGATTGCCCTCAGTATTCCCCTACGGAGGAGTCGACCTCCTCGCGCCACGCGTCCAGGCCCCCCCGGAGGGAGGAGACGTTCGTAAAGCCGTGGCCGGCGAAGTAGGCCGCCACGTCCAGGGAGCGGGCCCCCGTCTTGCAGTGGAACACGATCCGGGTGTCCTTGGGGAGCTCCATGTACTTGCCGGAGTCGTTGTAATCCAGGGGCTCCGCCTGCGGGATGCTCGCCAGCTCCAGCTCCTCGGGGCTGCGCACGTCGATGAAGCGGAGCTCCTCGCCGGCGTCCAGCCAGGCCTTCACGTCGCCCGGCGCCACCTGCATGTTCTGGTCGAGCTCGTGCGACCGCAGGATGTGCTGTATCACCTCGCCCGTATCCAAGATGTTGTGGTCCTTGCACACCTGACCGAGCGTGTCGGTGGGCTGGAAGCCGCACGACGAGCAGCCGCCCACGTGGTAGCGCTGGAACAGCGCCCGCTGGGCGGAGGGAATGCGCTCGAGCACCTCCTCCATCGTCATGTCCAGGGTGATCGTCACGTCGCTCGTCTCGGTCATCGGGGTTCTCCGGGGCCTGGGTGGTTCTCGCTGATTCTATCGCGCGGGGAAGGGTAGGATCCCCGCCCCATGGCCGAAACCCCCATCACACCGCGCGCGGAGGACTATTCCCAGTGGTACCAGGACGTGATCGCCCAGGCGGAGCTCGCCGAGCCCGCCGGCGTCGTCCGCGGCTGCATGGTGATCCGACCGCACGGCTTCGCCATCTGGGAGGCGATGCAGGCCGACCTCGACCGCCGCTTCAAGGAGACGGGACACAAGAATGCCTGCTTCCCGCTCCTGATCCCGATGAGCTTCCTCGAGAAGGAAGCGGAGCACGTCGAGGGCTTCGCCCCCGAGCTCGCCGTCGTGACGCACGCCGGCGGGAAGGAGCTCGAGGAGCCCTACTGCATCCGGCCCACCTCGGAGACGATCATCGGGCACTTCTTCTCGAAGTGGATCGACTCGCACCGGGACCTGCCGCTGCTCATCAACCAGTGGGGCAACGTCATGCGCTGGGAGCTGCGCACGCGGCTCTTCCTTCGCACCGGCGAGTTCCTGTGGCAAGAGGGCCACACCGCGCACGCCACGCACGAGGACGCGAAGGAAGAGGTCCTGCGCATGCTCGACGTCTACCGCGACTTCGCGCACGAGGTGATGGCGATGCCGGTCATCCGCGGCATCAAGACGGCGAACGAGCGTTTCGCCGGCGCGCTCGAGACGCGCACGGTCGAGGCGTTGATGCAGGACGGCAAGGCCCTCCAGAGCGGCACGAGCCACGACCTCGGCCAGAACTTCGGGAAGGCCTTCAACGTCATGTTCCAGAACGAGAACAAGGAGCGCGAATACGTCTGGCAGACGTCCTGGGGCCTTTCCACGCGCATGGTCGGCGCGCTGATCATGTCGCATTCCGACGACGGCGGGTTGGTCCTCCCGCCGCGGCTCGCGCCGATCCACGTCGTCGTCGTGCCGATCTTCAAGAAGGACGACGAAAAGGCGGCCGTGCTCGAGGCCGCCAACCGGATCGCCGACGAGCTGCGCTCCGACGGCCTCCAGGTCGAGCTGGACGACCGCGAGGGCATGAAGCCCGGCGCGAAGTACTTCGAGTGGGAACGCAAGGGCGTGCCCGTCCGGATCGAGATCGGCCCGCGCGACCTCGAGGAGCAGAGCGTGATGACGAAGGTCCGCGTCTCCGAGCTCGACGAGCGCGGCAAGCCCAAGAAGGAGAAGCTCCCGATGGAGGACCTCGGGATCTCGATCGGCAAGCAGCTCGACGACTTCCAGGCGAGCCTCTTCGACGCAGCGAAGAAGCGGCTCGACGAGAGCATCACCTTCGTCGACACCTGGGACGAGTTCCGCGACGTCTTCGCCGACCAGAGCTCGCGCTTCGTCTACGCCCACTGGGACGGCACGACGGAGACCGAGCTCGCCATCAAGGACGAGACCAAGGCGACGATCCGCTGTCTCCCGTACGAGAGCGACGCTCCGGCGGAGGCGTTCCAGCCCGGGGAGTGCGTCAAGAGCGGGAAGCCAAGCGCCCAGAGGGTGCTTTACGCGAAGGCCTACTAACTCCGTGTAAGCTGAGGCCATGAGGATCCTCGTGCCTCTCGCGCTCCTCGCCGTTCCCGCTGGCGCGCAAGGCAACGTGATCGTCCTCGGCCCGACCGCGGGCCCGGGCATCGACACGAGCGACCCGCAGACCGCCGTCTCGCTGGCACAGGATGGCGACACGATTCTCGTGAAGCCCGGCGACTACCCGGGCGTGCTCGTCATTGACGGGAAGTCGCTCACGGTCGTCGCCGATCAGGGCTCGCCTCCGAAGTTCCAGAACGTGTTCGTCTCGAACCTCGCCGCCGGCCAACGGGTCACGCTCCAGGGACTGCGCATCCGCTTCGGGATCGGGTCGCCGCTCACGATCTCCGCCAACGCGGGCCAGGTGTGGCTCGAGAACGTCGAGGTGACGTCCTCCGGCGTCGGAGAGGCCGTGCGGATCATCACGAGCTCTTCGGTCGTGTGCCATCGCGTCGTTGCGTTCGGCGGCGTCGCGGATCCCGTCTTCGGTCTCGCCGGCGGCGGGGTCACCGCCGACAACTCGCGCCTGTACGTCTACGACAGCATCCTCCTCGGCGGCGACGGGGAGCTGGGCGATTGCTCGCCTCCGTTCTGGACGGACGGCGGTCCGGGAACCCCCGGAATCACGCTCGACGATTCGTTCCTGTTCGTTTCCGGTTCGATCCTCCAGGGTGGCGACGGAGGCGGCATGCCCCTCGACTACTGCCTGTCGTGTCCACCCGCGATGCCCGGCGTCGGCGAGCACGGCGTCGTGATGCTCGGCGCTCGAACCGAGCTCTGGACGCTCGACTCGACGCTCGTCGGCGGAACGGGCGGTTCGGGTGGACCGAGCTGCCCCGGCGGCGGGACGGCGCCGGGCTTCGTCGGGTCGGGGACGGTTACCGAGCTCACCGGACCGAGCCTCGCGATGAGGGTGTCCTCCCCGGTGCGGGAGCTTGGCTCGCTGGACGTCACGCTCACCGGCCCCGCGGGCAACTCCGCGTTCCTCGCATTCGGCCTCGACACCGCGGATGCCTTCCTGCCCGTGCACAAGGGCGCGCTGCTCGTCGCGCTCGCCGGCCCCCTGGTGAGCCTCGGACCGTTGTCCGCGTCCGGGATGGTCACGCTGTCCCTGCCCGCACCGCTCCTGCCCGCGGGCTTCGACTCGATGGTGTTCTTCGGTCAGAGCGCCTTCGTCGATCCCTCCGCGCTGGCGGTGATCGGCGAGCCGGCATCGGTCCTCGTGCTCGATCAGGCCTTCTGAGCCGGCGCCCCCGCTAAGTCACGCCGGGTGTAGGCTGGGGGCATGAAGTACGTGAGCCCGCTCGCCCTCCTGCTTCTCGCCCTTCCCACGTTCGCGCAGGGAAAGGTCATCGTCGTCGGGCCGGCGGCGGGTCCGGGGATCGACGAGACGTCGTTGCAGGCCGCGATCGATCTCGCCGTGGACGGCGACACCATCCTGGTCAAGCCGGGGAGCTACGCGCAGGGATTCGCGATCGATGCGAAGGCGCTCACGATCGTCGCCGACGACGGGACGAAGCCCGTGTTCGACCAGGCGGGCTCCGTCGTGAACCTCGGTCCGACGCAACGCGTCGTGATCCAGGGCCTCCGCGTCGAGCTGTCGGCGCTCAACGCCGTGCCTCTTTCCCTGACAGACAACGCGGGACAGGTGTGGCTCGAGGATGTCGAGGCGAGCGCGTTGACGTTCCAGTCGATCAACCCCGAGGGGATCTACGTCGGAAACAGCGCGTCGGTCGTGCTGCTGCGCGTGACGGCGCTCGGCGGGATCCTGCTCCCGTTCCTCAACGCGGGTGGCGGGCTCAACGCGGTCAACTCGCGCATCTCCGCGTACGACTCCACGTTCACAGGCGTCGACGGCACGATCGCGGTCTGCGTCCCCGGCTTTCCGGCGGACGGGCAGGACGGAAGTCCGGGCGCGACGTTGCAGAACACCTTCCTCTTCGCGTCGGGGTCGACCTTCCAAGGGGGAGCCGGCGGCGGCCTCTCGGTCGCGGCGTGCGGGAGCTGTCCCCTGCTCTCACCCGGCGACGGCGGCCCGGGCCTCGTCATGACGGGAGCGGGCACGCTGGTCTACACGCTGGAAACGCAGCTTCTCGGCGGAAGCGCCGGCCTGAGCGCTCCCACGTGCGCCGGTGGCGCCGGCGGTCCGGGATCGCTGGGCGGCGCCCTCGTCCCGCTGAGCGGGTCCGGCCTCGGCCTGACGGCGTCGTCGCCGGTCCGCGAGCTGGGAACGCTCAACGTCACGCTCGAGGGACCGGCGGGGAGCCCCGCCTTCCTCGCGATCGCGCTCGACTCCACCGACGCGTTCCTCCCCGGCTTCAAGGGCACGCTGCTCGTAAGCGCGTCCGGCCCCCCGATCGGCCTCGGGCCTCTCCCGCCGTCAGGCGTGCTCGACCTCGCGTTGCCCGTTCCGAGCCTTCCCCCGGGCTTCGAGTCGCTCGTTCTCTTCGGTCAGAGCGCCTTCCTCGACGCCGCGTCGCTCACGGTCCTCGGCGCGCCCGCGGCGGTCGTCGTGCTCGACTCGGCCTTCTGACCGGATCCGTTAGCGGACCGGAACCTCGATCTCGGCCGCGACCTCGCGCACGACGCTGGTGACGACCGCGTCGAGCCCGACCATCACCTTGTAGTTCTTGCCGTCGACCAGGGCCTTGGCGTGGTACTCGAAGAGCGAACGGTCGGCGCCGCGGATCTCCTCCCACTTCGTGGCGTCGGCGCCGATGCGCGAGCGCACCGCCGCGCGCACGGCCTCGGGGACGCTGGCGGCGGCCACCTCGACCTCTTCGGAGTGGAGTCTCCCGTCCGGGTGGAACATCGCCTCCACCTCCTTGCCGCCGATCACCTTGCTGAGCTCCCAGAAGAGCTCGCCGTCGACGTACTCCTTCTCCGCGGCGACCGCCCGGCCGCCGGGATGGAGCGCGTTCATCGCCTCGTGGACGACGGCCGGAACGCCGGAGGGATCGATGTGGTACTCGACCTCGAGCGGTCGGCCCTCCCGGTCGACCGCCATCTCCACCGAGGTCGCGTCCAACGCGTCGGCGTTGTGCCAGCCGGCGCCGCTCGAGGCGCAGGCGGAGAAGAGGAGTGCGGCGAGGGGCAGGATAGGGATCAGCTTCATCATCGAGGTCTCCTCCGAAAGAAGCGCCGATCAAAGACGAACGAGGGCGCCGGGGCAATCCGGCCTAGTCCGTACGCGGCTCGGGATCGACCGCAGCGGCGCTCGCCGCCGGCGTTCGCGCGAGGGCGAGGAAGCCGGCGCAGGCCGCCGCGCCGAGCGCGATCGCTCCGTACCACACCACGTCCGGCCCCAGGTGCTGGTAAACGCCCATGCCCGCGATGGGGGCGGCGATGCTCGCCACCGAGAAGGTCATGCCGTAGACCGCCATGTAGCTCCCCCGGTTCGCCGCGGTAGCGCGGTTCGCGACGAAGCCGGTCACGACCGGCACGCAGAGCATCTCGCCCGCCGTCCAGACGAGGATCGTGAAGACGATGAAGGCGATGCTCGTTCCGAATGGGAGCAGCCCGAAGCCGACGCCGACGAGGAGACAGCCGAGCGCGACGACGACGAGCGGCCGGTAGCGCTCGACCCTGCGCACGAGGATCATCTCGAACAGGACGACGACTACGGTGTTGACGGCGATCAAGAGCCCGACTTTGTCCTCCGTCAGACCGCGCTGGTCCTTGAGGAAGAGCGGGAACGTGCTCTGGATCTGGAAGAAGACGACGCCCTGCAGGAACAGGAAGACGAGCGAGGCCAGCACGAACCCGTCCTTCCACGGCGATCTTCCTCGCTCCGCGTGCTCCTCTTCCGCGGGCGGGGCCGGCGTTCTCGAGCGCAGGGACACGTGAAGGACACCGGCGGCGGCGAAGCACGTGAGAGCGTCGGCGCGGAACAGCCAGGCGTAATCGACCCGCGCCAGGAAGCCGCCGACGGCCGGGCCGATCGTGAAGCCCAGGTTGAGCGCGAGCCGGTAGAGCGCGAAGGCGCGCGTGCGGAGCCCCGGCGGGCTGAACGCGGCGACCGCCGCGGAGTTCGCTGGTCGGAAGGCTTCGGCCGCGATGCTCAGGGCGAGCGTCGTGGCGCCGAGCGCTACGCCTGAGCGAACCGCTCCCAGGACGAGGAAGGCCAGGGCGGTCCCGATCAGGCTCGCGACCTGCACGCGCAGGAAGCCGAGCCGGTCGGTGAGCCGGCCGCCGAGCCAGATGCCGAGGATCGAGCCGACGCCGTAGAGCGCGAGGAGCCTGCCGGCCTGCGCCGGCTCGTACCCGCGCTGCTCCGTCAGGTAGATGGCGAGGAACGGCATCACCATCGCCCCGCTGCGGTTCACCAGGGTGGCGGCGGCGAGCAGCCAGACCTCTCGCGGCAGTCCCGCGTAGGCCTCGCGGTACGTGCGGAGGAGGCGCCTCACCCGGCCGAGCTTCGCACGGGTCCAACGCCCGTCCCAACGAAAACGGGCCGCCCTCCGGAGGGAGGACGGCCCGCGTTTCCCGGGTCGGCTTCGGCCCTTAGATCGCCGCGACCTTCGCGAGCTGGCTCGCGCGCTCGGCGGTCTTCGTGTTGGGGTACTTGTCGACGATCTTCTTGAGCGACTTCACGTACTTGATGTCGGGGCTCTCGTAGAGCTTCTTCTCGATCTTGACGAGTGCCTTCTGGGCCTCGATCTCGACCTTCATCTCGGGGGTGTCAAGCTTCTCCTCGAGCTCTTCGAGCTTCTTCTCCCGCTCGGCGAGGCCCTTCACGCCCTTCGACATCTCGTCGATGAGATCCTGGGCGTCGATCGGAAACCCGTTGTTCAGCAGCCAGTCGATGCGCTTGAGCTTGCCCTCGATGCGGGCGTTGATGCTCTCGATCAGGTTCTTGGCCGCCTCCGCCTTCGCGTCGTCGTCTTTGGCGTCGGCGAGCGCCTTCTCCGCCATGTCGAGCGCCTTGGCGTAGTTGCCCTTGTTGCTCTCGACCCAGGCCTTGCCCACGTCCTTGGGCATGTCCTTCGGCGCGCGGTACTTCGCCTTGGTCATCGACTCGATCTCGTCCTCGATCTTCGAGGAGAGCTTGTTCGAGTAACCGGAGAGGACGATGTCGCCCTGCGGCGAGATCAGGGCGAACTGCGGAATGCCCTTCAGGCCCAGGTCGAAGGGCCGCTCCGTCGTCCACATCGCCTTGCCGCCGAGCCATCGCTGGCCGAGGGCGAACGAGGCGACCTTTTCGTCGCTAGCGCCCTGGACCTCGACGAACACGACCTGCAAGTCGTCGCCGTACTCCTCCTGAAGCTTGAGGGACATCGGCACGGATGCCCCGATGCAACCGCCTCATCGCGTGCCCCAGAACTCCACGAGGACCGGCTTTCCCCCGAAATCGGCCAGGCTGGAGACGCCGCGGCCGTTCATGAGCGGTCGACGGAAATCAAAGGACGGGCGGTCTCCTTCCGTCACGGATTGGCTCTGCGCGAATCCGAGCGTGCCGGCGGTCGCGAGGGCGAGCGCGGCGAAAAGAGAGGTGCGGGCGTGCAACATGGAAACCTCGACGGAGCGATGGATGATGGGGAACGCGTCAGGACGCGTCGGCCGGGTGGGCTTTCCGGCATCGGGAATTCTCATCCCGGGCGGCGAGTCTGAGAACCCCCCGCGGGGCGGGTCAACAAAGGACTTGCCAAGGATGGGGCTATCGACCCCCTAGGAGCGCGGTCGGAGGGGTTGGCCGGTTCGAGCTCCGTAAGGGGGCCTCAGGCCTCAGGGGATGAGGTGGAAGGCCGTCTGGCGACCGTCGAGGAAGCGGCAGACCTCCCCGTCGAAGACCGCATCCTCCTCCAGCATGATCCGCACCTCCTGGCCGCCCCACTCCTCCACGTCCACCGCGGCGGCGAGCTCGATCGAGTGGCAGGTCGCCCGATGGAGCGGATAGTCGCCCTTGCCGGGCACGCCGTCCTGCTGGTCCCAGAGCCCGATCGTCGGCCCGGCTCCGTGACCGTGGAGCCCCAGCGGGTGGGTGTAGATGGTCGGACGGATTCCCTCCTCCTTCGCTTGGGAGAGCGCGGCGGCGAGGATCTCGTTCCCGGTGCGGCCCTCGACGAACTTCGACATCAGGATGTCCTGCAGGCGATTGCCGGCGGCGAGGCCGCGTTTCAGACCTTCCGGCGCGTCGGTCTCGCCGGCGCGCAGGACGTACGCGTGTTGCTGCGTGTCGGTGTTGAGCCCGAGGTAGGTGATGCCGAAGTCGACGTGGATCAGATCGCCGCGGTGGATCGTGTCGACGTCGGACTCGTCCACGAAGGTGCCGGAATGGGATTGTCCGGTGGCGCGCTGCACCGACACCGACGGATGGAACCAGGTGACGAGCTTGAGCTCGCGGATGCGCTCGCGATACCACCATTCGAGATCGGCGGTCGTCGTGAAGCCCGGTTGGATCGCCTGGTTGGAGAGCCCTTCCGCGATGACGTCGTGCGCGATGCGGCAGATCGTCGGGTAGACCTCGAGCTCGTCGGCGGTGCGGGTCTCCAACCAGCCGATGGCCAGGTTCTCGCCGGGGACGACGCGCTTTTTGTACTGCTCCGGCAGGGCGGCCCGTAGCGCGCGCTCCTCCGCGACGCTGAGCCCGTCGGCCAGCGCGAAGGTCTTCGACACGTTGAGCGCGATGCGCTTCGGGTCGCGCTCGGCGATCAGCTCGGCCAGCCGCTTCCACTGGTCCGGCTCTTTCTCCTTGTCCCAGGCGCCGGGAAAGAGGTCCCCCACCGCGTACCGCGCCACCGCCATGCGCTCGACGCCCTCGCCGTCGCCCGGACCGAAGAACGCGAGGATCGTCCGCCGGCGCGCGTTGAGCCAGTCGGCCGGCAGCATCGTCTTCACCACCGGATCCTCGTTGTACTCGCGCGCGATCAGGATCCACGCGTCGATGCCCTCGCGGCGCATCAGCGCGGGGACCACCGTGTCGAGGCGCGTCTTGAGCCAGCGGTCGCGCAGCTCAGCGCGCTCGCGCATCGAGAGGATGGTGGGCAGCCCCGCGCTCTCCTGCGGCGCGAGGGCGAGGCACAGGGTCAGAAGGAGCGCGTTCATGCCGCCTATTGAAACGCGGAGGCGACCCCGAGCACCAGCACGGCCAGCGCGATCGCGAAGAGGATCGCGAGCACGAGCCCGAGGATCTTGAACCAACTCAAGGGCGCCTCGCCGACGACCCTGCCGGTCTGCCCGTGCACGAGCACGGTGTACGTCTTTCCCTTGAAGCGGTACTGCAGGCTCCAGATCGGGAGGAGCACGTGCTTCCAGCGGACTCCGGAGATCGAGTTCTTCACGCGCAGGGAGCGATGGGTGTCGCCCGGCACGTCGCCGGCGCAACGGTCGCGCTGCACGGTCTCGACGTGGCGGAGCGCGACGTTCCATCCCTGCTCGAGGTCGAGCTGGTACTCCTCCGCGCGCCAGCCGGCGAGGTACTCAGGCCGGTACGGCACGAGCCCCTTGGTGTCGAAGTTCCCGAGCTTGCGCACGAGCGTCTGCGGCTGGCTGCCCGACGCGTGGATCAGGACGTCGTCGAAGGCGTCGTCACGGTCGCCCCACGCCGGCACCCAGCGGACCTTGCGCACTTGCCGTGTCCGGACCTGCGGCTTTCCGTTGACGAAGGTCGTGTAGGTCTGCGTCACCCAGTAGTAGTAGCCGGCGTCCGCCGACCAGGCCGAGTGTACGCGGCAATCGTAGGTCCAGAAGGGCACGTACACGCCGGCGGCGTCGAAGCGCTTCGTGCGCTTCAGGTCGTTCGGGCGGAACCAGAGGCCCTTCAACCACCGGCGGAAGTTCTTCTCGACCGTGCCGCGTCCGACGTCCAGCGGAACGAGCGACTCGGGCCGGATGGCGTTGCGGTTCGCCTCCTGCTCGAGAACGTTGGACGAGCCGCAGTACACGCAGAGCTTCGACGTGGCCTTCTCGTCGAACGAGACCTGCGCGCCGCAGTTTCCGCAGCGCGAGACGCGTACTTCGAGCCCGAGACCGCGCGCCGCGTCGCCCGCCTCGCCGAAGGAGCGCTCGACGATCGTCCCCTCGTCGCGCGGCACGGCGACCTCGTTCTGGCAGTGGTCGCAGAGGAGGGCGTCCACGCCGGGATCCCACCGCATCTCGGCGCCGCAGTTGTCGCACGGAAAGTCGACCTGCCCGCCCTCGGTGGGCTCGTCCTCTTCCTCGGAGAGAATGTCGATCTTCGGGTCGGTCACGCAGTAGACGGTACGCGGCGAGCCGGGCTCCAGTCAGCCCTTGGCACCGGTATGAATGGACTCTTATCCTGCGCGTAGCCAGCCGTTCGCAGGTTTCGAGGCCGCCGCAGGAGAGGAAACGCCATGGGATTGATGGATTGGTTCAAGCACGGCGTGGGCGAGATGATGGTCGCCCGCCCCGACGACGCGAAGTCGCACGTCGTCTGGAAGCACGCGGATCCGACCATCCCCATGAAGTCGCAGCTCACGGTGGAGGCGGACGAGAAGGCCGTCTTCTTCCGCGACGGCAAGGTGATGGCGACGCTCGGGCCGGGGCGGCACACGCTCGACACCTCGAACCTGCCGTTCCTGTCGGAGCTCATCGACCGCTTCACCGGCGGCAACGTGTTCATCGCCGAGGTGTTCTTCGTCAACGTCCGCGAGCACACCGGCATCAAGTTCGGCGGGCGCGTCGGCCACGTCGAGGACCCGAAGAGCGGCGTCCCGGTCGAGACGATGGTGCACGGCGAGTTCTCGTTCAAGGTGACCGATCCCGAGCAGCTCATCGTCGGCCTCGTCGGCATGGGGCGCGCCGAGTCGTACACCGTGCGCTCCTGGATGAAAGAACAGGTCCTCAAGGTCATCCGCGACCGCATCGGCGAGCTCCTGGTGAAGAACAAGTGGCCGTTGCTCGACGTCACGTCCGGCGCGTACACCGAGGAAATCGAAAGGGACGTCATCGCGGGACTCTCGGAGCACGTCGAGTCCTACGGCATCCAGATCGTGCGGCTGGGCAACTTCGTCATCGCGATCGACGACGAGGACGGTGACAACCTGAAGAAGCTCTACACGGACGCCGCCTACCTGAAGACCGTCGGCGGAGTCGGCGCGTGGCAACGGTTCGCGGCCGGCAAGGCGATGATGGGCGCGGGCGAAGGCATGTCGAAGGGCGGCGGCGGCGCGGGCGGCGATCTGGGCGGCGCCGGACTCCTGGGAGGTGCCGGGCTCGGCGTGGGCCTCGGGATGGCCCAAATGCTCGTCGGCGACCGCGGCGGCGGACAGATGCTCGCCCCGGCGACGGCGGGCGTCGTCTGCGGGGCCTGTGGAGCGAGCGTCGCCCCCGGGCGCTTCTGCAGCAAGTGCGGCGAGTCGCTCGCCGCCAAGCCCGAGGCCGAGGAGAAGGAGGCGAGCGCGGGCTTCTGCACCGACTGCGGCGCCGCCCTGGGCCCCGACGCGAAGTTCTGCGGCCAGTGCGGGAAGAAGCGTCCCGACTGAGTTTCGTACGGTGCCGCAGCAGTTCGTCTACGATTCCGCCGATCGACTCCGGCAAACGTAGCGATCCCGGTGCGGAATCGTAGACGAATTGCTGCGGCACCGTACGAAACTCGATGTCCGCCTACCGCCCCCCCGCGCTCGTCGCGAACGTCGGCTTCGCGCTGCTCTGCCTGATCTGGGGGAGCACGTGGCTCGTCATCCGCACCGGGCTCGAGGACCTGCCGCCGTTCACGTCGCTCGCGATCCGCTTCAGCGTCGCGGCCGCCGTCTTCATCGCGGTCGCGGGGCCGCTGCACCGGCGCGAGGGGGGCAAGCGCCCATCGCTCGCGCTCTCGTTCATCATGGGCGCGTGCAGCTTCGCCGGGCCGTACGGGATCCTCTACTGGGCGGAGGTCGTGATCCCATCCGGGCTCGCGAGCGTGCTATGGGCGGTGTTCCCGATGCTGATGGCGATCTCGGGGCACTTCTTCCTCCCCGGCGAGCAGCTCGGGCTGCGGCACTGGGTCGGCTTCGGCGCCGGCTTCCTCGGCGTGCTGCTGCTCTTCCAGACCGACCTGCGCAGTATCGGAGGCGAGGCGATGGTCGTGGGAGCCGTGTATCTCCTCAGTCCCCTGATCTCCGCGGTCGGCCAGACCTTCGTCAAGCGCTTCGGGCAGGAGACGAGCTCGCTCCTCCTCAACCGCAACGCCCTGGTCATCGCCACGCTTCTCGTCTGGGCCGTCGCGCTGCCCGCCGAGCGCGGCGCGCCGATCACGTGGACGGGCACGGCGATCTTCAGCATCGCGTACCTTTCGATCATGGGCACGTGCGTCACGTTCGGGATCTTCTTCTGGCTCCTGCGGTTCTACCCGTCGAACCGCATGAGCCTGATCGCGTACGTGATCCCGGTCGTCGCGCTGATCCTCGGCGCGAGCGTCGGCGACGAGCCGGTCGGCTGGCACACGCTCGGCGGAACGGCACTCGTTCTCGGCGGCGTAGGGTTGGTGGCGGAGCGCAAGAAGGGCGAGTAGCACACGCGGCCGAACCCGACGTAGGGCACCAACTGCCTTAGCCACGGCCTCTCCGTCTAGAATCCCCGCGTGTCTTCGCCTCCCCCCGCCCCCACGGCCGGCCGGCTCGCCGCAGCCGGTGCGTCGGTCTTGGCCGCGGTCGTCATCGCCTGGCACCTTCTGCCCGATGGCGACGGCGACCCGGACACCGTCGAGCTCGTCGACGACACCGAGGAGGTGAACGAGCTGCTGGCGGCGCGGAGCGCGGACGGCTCCGGCGAAGGCGCGGCGTTCGGCGAGATCCCCGAGGAGGACGCGCGACGGCTCTTCCCGCCGCTCAAGCGCAATCCGACGACCGTCTACGACCCCGACGTCTACTACCACAGGAAGGGCGGGTTGAACCGGCCGCAGGATTTCGAGGAGCATCCCGAGGGCGGCTGGACGCTGCGGACCAACGCGCGCGGCATGCGCGAGGACGAGGAGGTTCGCGCCGAGAAGCCGGACCTGCGCGTGCTGGTCGTCGGCGACTCCCACACCGAAGGGGTCTGCGAGAACGACGAGTCCTTCGCCAACGTGCTCGAGGCGCTGCTGCTGGAGCGCCATCCGTCGCTCGCGATCGAAGTGCTGAACGCGGGGACCGGGTCGTGGTCGTTCTACAACTACCTGGGAGCGCTGGAGAAGTACCGCGACCTCGAGCCCGACGTCTTCGTCGTTGCCGTCTACGGCGGCAACGACTTCCTCGGCGTGCTGCGGCCCTACCACTACCTGACGAAGACGACGCAGCCGGCGCCGGATCGCGACTACTACGAGCGCCTCGACGCCTTCCGCGAGGTCGCGCGGCACCCGAACCGCTGTCTGGGGCAGGCGGTCTTTCAGCTTGCCTACCTCAACGAGTTTCCCGAGGAGGCGGCGATCGCGCTCGACGTGGCGACCGAGGCCACTTCGCGCATCGTCAGCGCTTGCTCCGAGCAAGGCATCCTGCCCGTGCTCGCCTATCTGCCTCCGGCGTGGGACACTCAGATCGAGCGCTACGAGCCGGACCCGGAAGGGATGCTGCGCGCCCTGGAAGTGGAGACGACCGGCGCCGACGGCTGGGCCGACCGCTGGCTCGAGCACGGGCGCTCGCTCGGCGCCGCGGTCGTCGATCCGCGCGAGCGTTTCCGCGAGGACCCGAACCGGCTCTACTGGCAATCCGATCATCACATCAACCTCTTGGGACATCGACGCATGGCCGAAGCACTCCTCCCCGCCGTCGAAGCGGCGCTCGACTGATGTGGCGCGTGGAAGACCACACCGCCGACGTTCGGCTGCACGTCGAAGCGGACGACTGGCGCGGCCTGCTCGAGGAGTCGGTCGCCGCGTTCGTCGGCTTCGTGTGCGCCGAGGGACCGCCCGAGCCGCGCCTGCGGGCGATGCGCAAGATCGAGGTGCGCGGCGACGATGCGGCCGAGACGTGGGTGCAATGGTGGCGCGCGCTCCTGCGGCTCTGGACGGTGGACGGCGTGCTGCCGCTCGAAGCGGGCATCGAGGACGAAGCCACGCCCGAGCACACGCGGGCGATCGTGCGCTGCGCGAAGGAGCGCGACGTCGACACGGCCGGCTGCGCCGACGTGAAGGCCGTCACCCGGCACGGAGCCGCGGCCGGTCGCGCCGAAGACGGACGCTGGAGCGGGAGCATCGTGCTCGATGTCTGAGATCGCGCTCGAACGCGTCGACAAGGCGGAATGGGAGATCCCGCGCACCGGAGCGATGCGCGTGCCCGGCCGCGTCTACGCCTCGGCGGACATGATCGAGGAGCTGCGCGGCGATCCGTGCCTCGAGCAGGTCCGAAACGTCGCCACGCTGCCGGGTATCGTCGGCTACTCGATCGGCATGCCGGACATCCACTGGGGCTACGGCTTCCCGATCGGCGGGGTCGCGGCGTTCGATCCGGAGGACCAGGGCGTCATCTCGCCCGGCGGCGTCGGCTTCGACATCAACTGCGGCGTGCGCCTTCTCACGGTCCGCGGCGTCAAGCCGAAGCGCGCGCGCCAGCACCGCGGCGAGCTCGCCGCCGAGCTCCTGCGCGCGATTCCCGCCGGCGCCGGGCGCGGCGGCTCTCTCAAGCTTAAGGCCCACGAGCTCGATCACGTCGGCCGCGGGGGCGCCGCCTGGGCGGTCGAGCGCGGTTTCGGCACCGAGGACGACCTCGAGCATTGCGAGGAGAACGGCTGCGCCGAATGGGCCGACCCGAAGCCCGTTTCCGCCGACGCGCGCGTCCGCGGTGCGCCGCAGCTCGGCACGCTCGGCTCGGGCAACCACTTCCTCGAGGTGCAGACGGTCGAGGAGGTGTTCGACGCGGACGCCGCGGCGGCGCTCGATCTCGAATTGGGTTCGCTGACCGTCCTGATTCACACCGGCTCCCGCGGCTTCGGGCACCAGGTCTGCGACGACTTTCTCGAGCGCATGGTGGCGGCGTCGAAGGCGTACGGGATCGAGCTCCCCGACCAGCAGCTTTGCTCGGCTCCGTTCGTCTCCTACGAGGGACAGCAGTACTTCGGCGCGATGGGCGCGGCTATGAACTTCGCCTTCGCCAACCGCCAGGTCATCACGCACCGCGTGCGCGAGGTGCTCGCGAACCGGTTCGGGCCGCACGCCGAGGCGCGCGTCGTCTACGACGTCTGCCACAACGTCGCCAAGCTCGAGACGCACCGGATCGACGGAAAGGAGCGCGAGCTCGTCGTGCACCGGAAGGGAGCGACGCGCGCCTTCGGGCCGGGCCATCCGCTGCTGCCCGACGCCTATCGCGAGCTCGGCCAGCCCGTGTTCGTCCCGGGCGACATGGGCCGCTACTCCTACGTCCTGCTCGGAGGCCGCGCGGCCGAGGAGCGGGCCTTCGGATCGTGCTGCCACGGCGCCGGACGCCGCCTGAGCCGGAACCAGGCCCGCAAGCGCGCCCGCGGGCGCAACATCCCGAAGGAGCTGGCCTCGCTCGGCATCTCCCTGCAGGCCGCCGGCCGCCGTACCGTCGAAGAGGAGATCAGCGAGGCGTACAAGGACGTCGCGGAGGTCGTCCGGGTCGTGGACACCGCCGGCCTGGCGCGCCTGGTCGCGCGCGTCCAACCGTTCGCCGTGGTCAAGGGCTGAAGGCCGGATCGTGAGGACGGAGCGCCGGGAGGCCGGCGCAGAGCGGACCCGCGAACGGGTCCGCTCTGTCCGACGCACGGGAGCTTCTACCCCCTTGCTGCCCGAACGATCGCTCGCCCCTCCCCCTTTGCAGAACGCGCCGCGATGCGTCTGCGGCGCGGGCGACCGGCCTCACGGCGCGGCGCCAGGCGAGCGGGCTCAGGCACTCCCCCTCGGTCCATGAACGATCCAGGTTTCCAAAGCCCGACCGGCGGCCGGAAAGACGACGCAAAAAGAGCGTTGTCTTTCGGCGCGCGCGGTTCTCTCTCTATGGGGTCACGGTCTACCGCGCTGCCGCGGCAACGCGGAGACCTTTCATCAGGAGGTAAGAAAAGGTGAAGTCATGACGTCTGACCCGACCTTAACTCACTTCAGGAACAAGAGCCGCCGGGCTCGAAAGCCAACGGACTTTCCGGAGGAATTTGCCGCCTCAGGGCCCGCTCCGAAAAGCCCGGCGATCTGCGGAACCTGAGGGGTCCGGGAGTCGTCCAGGAGCCGCGCAGGAGGAGAAATGGCTTCGAAGGATCGAGCCAGGGAGTTCCGTCGTCTCGTCGAGGAGCGAAGCATCGACGAGGCCTTCGAGCTTCTGCTGCGGCACTCCGACCGAACGCGCGGGTACCTGCGACTGCGGTTCGGGCCCTTTCTCGGCGGACGGACCGGTGTGGAGGTGACGGTGGTGGAGACCATCCTGCGCGCGATCCAGGATCCCTCCGACCTCGACCTGGACGCGAGAGGCGGGCTCGAGTTCTGGCTGTTCCGCAAGGGGATCGCCGTCGCGCAGGACCGCATCCGGGCCGACATGAACGGCGGGAACGGCGTCTGGACGGACGCGCTGCCCTCCGAGGAGCAGCGCATCGCCAGGGAAGCCCTCGAGGACGCGATCCAACGCCTGCCCGAAGACGAGCGTGCCGTCGTGGAGCTCGACGTCGAGCACGGAGGTAGAGCACCGATGGACGTCCTCGTCGAGAAGCTCGGCAAGAAGCCGGAAGAGATCAAGAGGCTTCGGAGCTCGGCTCGCGCCCGACTGCTCCGCTATTGGAAACCGGAGGTCGAAGATGACCGCTAGATTGGATCAGACCTGGTACGCCGGCGTCCGGCGTTGTGGCGTCGACCCGGACCTGCACGCGCCGAGCCGCGACGAAGCGTGGGACGAGTTTCAGCTCGCTCCGTTCGTCCGTCCGATGAGCCTGGAGGAGCTCTCGCGCGCCGCCGGTCCCGAAGAAGGGGTGACCGCCGTCTTCGTGACGGCCGTCGGCCAGGGGAGCGAGCGCGCCTGCGAGCTCCTCATCGGCCGCTGCCAGCCGAAGATGCTCGCGATGGTGCGCAAGCAACTGCGCGCTCCGCTGCGCTCCGACCTGGAGTCCAGCGACGTGCTCCAGGAGGTCAACGTGGAGCTGATGAAGTCACTGCCCGGGTTCCGCCCCCGCCGTGAGGGAGCGCTGCTCGCCTTCCTCTACACCGTCATCCATCACCGCATCTGCGCCCTCGACCGGGCGCGGCGGCGCCGTCCGAACGGATCGTCGTCCGCCGAGATTCTGAACGCGATCGGGGCGCGCGAGGAGCACGACGGACGCGCGGCGGTCCACGAGCTCGTCCAGCGCGCTCTCGCGGCGCTCGAGCGAAAATGGCCCGACGACGCGAGGGCGCTGCGCCTTCGCCTCGATGGGGCGACGCACAGCGAGATCGCCGAGCGGATGCAGCGAACGGAGAGGGCGGTCGCGATGGTCATCGTGCGGGCCAAGCGACGGATGGCGAGGATCATCCGCGAGCTTCTCGGCGGACCGCAGATCGACCTGGACGATTGAACCGCGGACTCGGACGGGCACGACAGCGCGGGCGGGGGGGCAGCTCTCGCGAGGTCTTGATGGCGGAACGAACGCGTGCGAAACTGGGGTGGACCCTAGCTTTGCCCGGCTGGGAATGAGTTGGAACGCTTGAGGGAAGCGCATCAGCGGCCACGGACGCTTCGCACGACGCGGAAGCGTCTCGACGGAGGGAGCCGATGAACCCCGCCTCGAACGGCGGTGCGCGGGACGCCCACCAGGCCTGGTACGCCGCGCTCGGCCGCGCGGGGTCCAAGCCACCGGTCGATCCGCTGACCGAGGAGGACGCCTGGGAGGAGTTTCTCGGGGCCCCGTCCGAGCCGGTCGAGGAGAAAGACCCCGAGCCGTCGCTGAACGACGGCGAGACCGCCGTCCTCCTGAACATGGCCCAGCGCGGGAGCAAGCGCGCGCTCTCGGTCCTGCTCGAGCGCTACCACCCGCGCATCCTGCGGATGGTGCGCCGTAAGCTCGGTCGCTCGCTGCGGAGCCGGCTCGACTCGGGCGACATCGCGCAGGACGTCGTCGCCGAGGCGCTCCGCTCGCTCGGCGAGTTCAAGCCGCGGAACGACCGCTCGTTCCACCCCTGGCTGCGCGCCATCGTCGAGAACCGGATCCGCAACTTGAGCCGCAGCCAGGTGCGCTCGCCGATGGACGCTGTGGATTCGACCCTGTTGGCCGGGATCAAGGACGAGCACGAGGAAGAGGAAGTACACGACGAGGAGGAGAAGCGCCGCTTCCTCGCCGAGGGCATCGAGAGTCTCGGCGGCGACCAGACCAAGGTGCTTCAGCTCCGGTACCAGGAAGGGCTCTCGTACCGCGAGATCGCCCAGCGCATGGAGCGCAGCGAGGCCGCGGTGTCGATGCTGCTCTCGCGGGCGCGCCTCAGGCTGGCGAGCTTGCTGCGAAGCCGTCGCGAGGGTGCGTAGGGAGCGCCTAGTTTCCCGGACTTAGATAGCGGGCAGGCCGCAGGCCGATCGATCCACGGCGCGCTTGCCGAATGGCGCCGATCCTGGTCTCGAAGCCGAGGTAGGGGGCCGAGTTGGCCCAGGAACCGCCCCGTATGGCACGGAACTCCCGGCCGGCCAGGTCGACTCCCTCCGCGAGACTGCACCCGTCCCGGCACCACTCGTACACGTTGCCGTGCACGTCGTGGAAACCGAAGGCGTTCGCTGGAAAGGCGTCCACCGGCGAGTGCCAGGCGAAGTCGTCGTCGAGCTCGGGCCAGAAGCTGGACGCGTACACCGGGAAGCCCGCTTGCGCGAGCGTCTGGTCCGCAAGGTTAGCTTGGCCATCCAGCGTGTCCCGCTCGCCGGTCCAATACTCCGTGACCGCGCCCGCGCGGGCTGCGTACTCCCATTCGTCGGCGGTGGGGAGACCGAAACCGAGGCCGCGCAAGAGCACCGCGCAGTCGTCCCAGCTCACCTGCTCCACCGGATGCGTCAGATCGGTCGACCGGCCGCCGAAGCTCGATCCGGGCACGAACTGGCTCGGGTTGTCGCCGGTGGCTCGAAGCCACTGCCCCTGCGTCATTTCGTACTTCGAGAGGAAGAACGGCGCGATCGCCACCTCCCGCAGCTCGCCCTCGTCGCCGTCGTCGAGCGAGCTCAGGCGAGCGCGCCCACCGGGCAACAGAACGAACACCAGCCCGCTCTCCCCGGTGATCTCGAGTCGCCCCGCCGGGTCGCGAGCGGGAGGCTCGCCGGTCTGCAGGTCGGCGAACTCCTCGAGACCGGTCCACCGATCCGGTCCCAGAGGCAGGAAGCCCGCCTGCGGTTCGATCGCAAGGCCGCCGTACGGCCCGTCCGGGTCGGCGATCGACGCGCAGGCCGTGTGCCACAGCGCGCGAGCGTCCGGTCCCGAGACCGAATGCTCGTCGATCGTCAGCGCCCGGTCGCGGCGCCGCTCGATGAGCGCGAACGCCTGCCCGAGGCCCGCCAGCGCGGCGCGGGAGCCCTCCCCCTCGTCGCGGCCCGCCCGCAGGAGCGCGCCGGCTTCGGCCAGCCAGTCCTCGAGTTGAGGCACCGTCTCGCCCGCGATCGGCCACAGCGTGTCCTTCTCCTCCATCAATCGGGTCAGGCGCTCGGCTCCCTCGCGACGCTGCTCCGCCGCTCGGACGGCCTGCCACGCGCCGAGCACGACGACGCCTGCGACGATCGCGAGCGCCGCCGACGCCGCCCACGCGCGGTTGCGGCGGATCCACTTCTTGAGCTCGACCAGCGGACCCGTGGCGTAGGCCCGGACCACACGGTCCTCCTGGAAGGCCTGGAGCTCGTCCCTCACCTCGATCAGGCTCCCGTAGCGCCAGGATGGATCGCGAGCCATCGCCTTCTGGCAGATCGCGATCAGCTCGGGCGGGGCCGCGGGGGCCAGCTCCTCCACCGGCCGGGGCGGCTCCTGGTCGATGCGCTTCAAGAGCTCCTCGTGAGTGATCCTCTTGCCCTCGTTGTAGGGAGGAACGCCGGCGAGGAACTCGTAGAGAATGGCTCCGATCGAGTACACGTCGGTGCGCTTGTCGTCCGCGTCGGTGTCGCCCCGCGCGCGCTCGGGCGCCATGTACTCCGGCGTACCGACGACCGTTCCGTCCCTGGTGAGGCTGGGCGGCGGGCCGGGCCAATCGGCTTCGGACCAGGGCTCGGTGACGAGCGTGGAGCCCGACGGGTCGCCGCGCAGGAACAGCCCGAGCGACGCCGCGGAATCGTGGTCGAGGGACTTCGCCAGCCCCCAGTCGAGCACGTACACCTCGCCGAACCTTCCCACCATCACGTTGCGGGGCTTGAGGTCGCGGTGGACCACGCTCTGGCTGTGCGCGAACGCGACCGCTTCGCAGACCTTGTGCAGCACACCCAGCACCTTGGCGCTGGTCCATTCGTCGCTGCCCTCGCGTCGAGCTTGGAAGATGTCGAGCAGCGTGGTCTGCCCGATCAGCTCCATCGTGAAGTAGATGTGCCCCTGGGAATCAATGCCGAGCTGGTGGACCGGAACGATTCCCGGGTGGCGGAGCTGGCTCGTGATCTGAGCCTCCTGCACGAAACGGGCGACCCGGCTCTCGCTGCCCGGAGGGACGCTCCCGTCGGCGTTGAGCCGCGCGTCCAGGCTGACCTTCATCGCCAGGCTTCGGTTGAGCTCGGTATCCCACACCTCGAACACCTGCGCCATGCCGCCGCGGCCGAGCTCGGACTCGATCCGGTAGGGACCGACCTGGCCGCGGCCGTGGTCGGGGAGCAGCTCGCTTAGGTCCATGTACTCGTCGAGCAGACGCCGGAACTCGTGCCGGCTCTCGCCGCTCGGACAGCGCGCCTCGTAGCGTTCGGGATCGGGGTCGCGGCCGGCTTCGTAGTCACAGACAAAGCTCGTGAGCAGCCGTTGGACGATCGTCTCGTCGACAGTTGCGTTCTTCATCCGGTGTCCCTCTCTCTTAAGCCTTCCCAGGTTAGCCCGGGTTACGCCTGCCGCCCTCTCGCTAGCCGACAGAACCCGCAGCGGACGATTCCAACGGGTTTTTTGCGCTTTCTCCGTGAGGGATCTCGCCGTCGGGATCTTTCCCCACGTTCGCCAACGGCGCGCTCACGCGAAGTCGTCACGACGGGCCTCGAGCCCGGTCACCGGCACACGCCAGGGCAAGGGGCGCCCTAGTCAATGGAGGAAGAACCATGTTTGCCCAATTACGACCGGTCGGCGCCGCGGTAGCGCTGGCCGCTCTCTTGACCGCGGCTCAGCCGCAGGACCTCTGTCAGGCGGTTGCCGAGACGGTCTCGAAACCGGGAGACGTCGGCATGTCGCTCGCCGTCCTGGGAGATCTCGACGGCGATGGCACCACCGAGTGCATCGCCGGCTTGAGCGACGATCCCGGTGGGCTATGGCTGCTCTCGATCACCGCCCCGGACGGCGCGCTCGGACAGCAGTCGAAGGAGCTCCCAGCGGAAGACGTGCTGCCACCGGGCATGAGCTTGAGCGCGGAAGACCGATTCGGTGCGTCTGCGGCCTACCTGGGAAACGACGTGCTCGCGATCGGCGCACCGGGCGAAGACGGCGACGCCGGCGCGCTCTACCTGTTTCAGATCCTCGACCCGGTTCCCGCGACCTTCACCGTCGCGCTTCTCGCGCGCATCGCGGGCGGGGAGGGCGGATTCACCGGCGTGCTCGCGGCCGGTGACGGTTTCGGTAGCGCGGTGGCCGCGGTGGACGACCTCGACGGCGATGGATTCGAGGACCTCGTCGTCGGGGCACCCGGTTGCGACGACGGCGGCACGGGCCGCGGCTCGGTCTGGGTGCTCTTCCTCGACGGAGCGGGCACGGTGATCGGCCAGCAGAAGATCAGCGCGACGCAGGGCGGCTCCGTGCCGGTGGAGGGAAGTTTCGGCGCGGCGGTGTGCAAGCTCGGGACCCTGCTCGATCCCGGCGCTACGGCAGACGACGACGTGCCCGACGTCGCCGTCGGCTCACCGGCCTACCCCGGCGGCGGCGCCGTGTGGAACCTCACCCTCCACGGAGACGGGACGGTCAAGGTGGAGCAGCGGATCGGCGCCTCCGCCGGTGGCTTCGGCGGCGCGCTCGAGCCCAACGCCGAGTTCGGAGCCTCGCTCTGCGCGATGCCTCCCGCGCCTTTGAACCCGAGCTGCGAGGTCATGCTCTTCGTCGGGACGCCCGGCGCCTGGGACTGGGCGCTCCGCGAAGGCGCGGTGTGGGCCCTCTGCCTGCAGAGCGACGGGACCGTCGCGGCGGAGTTCCGCCTGAGCTCTGGCCAGGGCGGCTTCGCCGGCTTCCTCAAGGAGGACGACCGCTTCGGCACGGCCTGCGCCCCCCTGATGGACTTGAACGGCGACGGCATGTGCGAGCTTCTCGTCGGAGCCCCCGGCACCGAAGCCGGAGCGACCGAGGGCGCCGTCTGGGTGGTGTTCCTCGGCGATCCCCCGAAGGCGCGGATCGTCCCCTACGGCTGCGGCGCGAACTTCGCCATCCTCGACGTCTCTCCGGGTGACGAGGCCTGGCTCGGCCAAACCGTCACGTTCACCCTCGACGTGGTTCCGGGCGCGCAGTTGGTTTCCATCGCCTCGTTGCTCTACGTGAGCTCCGCCCCCAGCCCCGAAGCGCCCTGCGGCACGCCGGGGTCCTACGGTGAGCTGCTCGTCGACATCAGCCCCGGCACGGGCTACAGCAGGCTCGACGGCCCCTGGACCGGCTCGCCGGTCCTGATGCCCGAGGTGATACCGAACGATCCGGTGTTGATCGGCAGATCGATCTTCGTTCAGGGGTCGATCATCACTCCGAACGGAGCCGCCCTGAGCAACGGGCTGCGCCTCGTCCTCGCGCCGGTTCCTCCGGAATGACCTCCGAAGCCCCGGGCTCACGGTCCGGCTCGCAGCGGCGCTAGCGTGCGGCGTCGAGGTGCGGCGCTCGCCTCCTTCGCCCGGAGGAGCAGCGTCGCTCCCGCGAGCCAGATCAGGAGGTGCACGGTCGCCAGGCCGGCGCCGTCGGCGAACCGCGTCGGCGTCCACAAGGAGAAGCCGACGGCGAGAAACCCGCACGCGTAGCGCGCCGAGCGCTCGCGCAGGAAGGCGACCCCGAGCGCCACGAGGAGAAAGACCAGGAGGACGTTGTCGTAGACCCGGTGGTACGTCCAGAGGCGCGCAACGACGCACGCGACGGCGAAGGCGACGAGCGGCGGTCGGTCGACGAGCCTCCGGAGGATCCACCAACCGAGGCAACACGTTCCTCCCGCAAGAACCGCGACGGCGAGCGGCCCGCCGACTCCCGCCCGCGCGAGGAGCGAGAGCACGCCGGCGTCGGCCTCTTCGAGAATCGACGCGCCCCAGAGCATTTGCCGGAGGCATTCGACGGGGTCGGTTTCGATCCACCACCAGACCAGGCACGACGATACGGTCCAATAGGCCGCCGCCGCTCCGAGCGCCGTCACCCGCCGCCGCGCGAGGAACGGCAGCAGGAACGGCGCCGCGACGTTCACCTTCAAGTTGGCCACGCCGACCAGGAAGCCGGAGCCCGCGCTCTTGCCGCGCTCCTCGAGCATCAACGCCGCAGCGAGCAACGCGACCACGATCGTGCCCGTCTGCCCCACGCCCAGCGTCGTGCTGTGCGCGCCCAACGCGAGCGCGGACGCGGAGAGCAGCCACGCGCCTCGCCACCCGAACGGGCGACCCTGCTTCCAGGCCCAGCGGCCGATCCCGCCGAGCGCCAGGAGGTTCAGCGCGGCATACGTCCAGCGCACCGCGGGCCATCCCGGGGCGAACAGGAGCGCTCCGGAGACGAAGGCCCACGGCGGATCCCCGACGATCCCGGGGGCTCCGAGGTCGGAGCGCGGCTCGACCCGGCGCTCGGTCACCGGCGGCTCGCGGCCCTCCTGCAACGTCCAGACGTGCGCTTGCACGTCGTAGGGGTTCTGTCGCTCGAAGACGTACCGCTGAGCCGACCAGCGCATCCGCAGGTCCCCCGCGCTGGGGTCGTCCATGGCCAGGTTCCAGAGCCCCCGCGCCAGGTAGACGGCCGCGAGCACCGTCAAGAGGCACGCGAGCGCCGCGATGGGCCAACCGCGCTGCATCGCGTTCAGCCCGCGGGGCTCGGCACGCGCCGCTCCATGGCGGACGCGGAGTACCGCAGGTTCCGGTAGATCGCGACGAAGAGGATCCAGTGGCTCGCGATCTGGAAGAGCGCGAGGAACACGCTGGCCGGCGAGGGATGCCCGTCCCAGTGCACGTAGCGCCATCCGAGCGCGAAGACGAGCAGCCCGACCAAAGCGAGCTGCGGAAGCACCGCCCAGAGCGGCAGTCCGTGGCGCACCGTCTTCGCGGTCGCCCGAAACGCGATGGGGCGGCGGAGGAGAGTCCTCAGCGCCGCCAGGGCGTACGCCGGCCACGCGCTGAAGAGCAACGAGCTCGCCCGCGGACGGAACGGACTGCGCGCCGACGACTCCAGCGACCACGCGCGGCGCGCGTAGCTGCAGGCGCCGAGGAAGCACACGAGGAAGGGCGCGCCCGCGAACAGCAAGCCCTCGACGTCCGCGAAGGGAACGATCAGGTCGAGCGCGACGAAGAGGACGCCGAGCGCGTACTGGATCGGGATCAGGTAGTACGTGCACCGCGTGAGATAGCAGAGCCGCTGGTGCGCCGTCAGCCCCCGGAACGACCGCCGCAGACGGCCG
>JANQEJ010000040.1 GCA_028278425.1 Planctomycetota bacterium
CCGGTTCTTTACACCCAACGGCGCACTCAGAGCACACGCTTTGGTTGCGGCATTGCAGCCTCGTGTCCTCCGATAACTCCGTTCATCTCCGTGTTAAACCTCCGGGCTCCGCGATCTCCGTTCCCCTCCGCGCTCGCACACGCCTGACGGCCACGACGACCCGAACCTCTCACCTCAAAAGCGCAGCGTATAGCTGACCTTCAACGTGAGCTGCGTCGTGTTCGACTCGAACTCCGGCGGGTCGAACTCCCAGCCCTGGTTGACGACGAAGTTGAGCTCCCGGCCCGGCGACAGGATCCAGCGGAAGCGGCTGTTCAGCCCCAGGTCGTCCGACACGTTGTCGTACTGGATGAAGTTGGACCAGGAGATCTCGGGGCTGAAGAGGACGTTCACCCGCAACCGGGCGGTGTGGACGCGGAAGTCGCCGCCGGGGAGGCGGACGTCGTTCAGCTCGTACTCGCCGCCGAGCACGAGGTGCGGGTCGGGCCGCCAGTCGGCTTCGACCTCGACGTCGTCGCGCCGGCCGTCGAAGAAGCCGCCGGTGAACCACCCCACTTCGACGGACACCGGCCGCTTGGACGAGGTCTCGAGGTTGGCTCCCACGCGGTCGTACGTGTAGGAGCCCTCGGGAATGATCACGTCGTCCTGGATGTCGAACTCCTCGGTCAGGACCTCGCGCTCGTGGATGTAGTCGATGCGGAGCTCGTCCCCGCTCTCCCACTCGATCCCGAGCGGCCGGACGAGCACGTCGACGGTCTCGGTGTTGTTGCCGGCGTCGGTGAAGAGCGTCGGGCGGAAGAGGAACTCGAGCTGGCGGATCCCGGTGTAGAGGCGCGGCTGGTAGCGGAGCTGGGTCGTGTACTTCTTGACGTCGGTGCGCTGCACGAAGCCGAGCGCGGGGTCGAAGTTGCGCTCGATCACGGTCGCGCCGGCGGAGAGGTCGATCTCGTCGTTCGGGTAGGAGATGCTCGCGTGGTACGCGAGGTTCTGCCGCGAGGTGTCGTCGGAGTCCGTCTTCACGACGTAGGTCGAGAAGCGGAGGTTGCGGTCGCCGAGGAACTCGTCGGTGCGCAGGTTCAGGTCGGCGCCGTAGGTGGCGTTGCGGTCGCCCCCCTCGGGATCGCCGGCGGTGGCGATCACGCCGACGTCCGACTGCTCGAAGAGGTTCTTCGAGAAGCGGCCGGCGAAGAGGTTCTCGTCGTCGAGCACGCTGGTCGAGTCCGTCTGGACGTCGAGCACGCCGTAGGAGTACGAGTCGGTCGCGCCGGTCAGCTTCGCGGCGGCGAGGAGCGGCACCTCGTTCCCGTCGCCGTCGAGGCCGATGCGGCGGCTGAAGAAGGGGATCACGTCCGCCCGCTGGCCGCGGCCGGCCGACGGGCCGAAGAAGAAGTTGCCGGAGTCCTCGAGGAAGAAGTCGCGCTTCTCCGGGAAGAACACCGGGAAGCGCGTGAGGTTCACGATGCGCTCGTCGACCTCGGTCTCGGCGAAGTCGGTGTTGACCGACACGGAGAGCTTGGAGTTCGGCGTCAGCTTGTAGAAGGCGTCGAGGCCCACGTCCTCCTCGAACTCGGTGTCGTCGGTCTCGCGGTCGGTGAACCAGTCGCCGACCACGAAGGGCGTCACGTCGAGGCCGAGCCCCTGGTCGAGCGCGCCGAAGCCCTCGAGCGTCCCGGCCTGGGACACGGAGAAGAAGCTGTGCCGCGGTTCCGGGCTCGCCCAGCGCGCCTCCTCGCTCCGGCGCCGGATCAGCCGCCGCAGGTTGAACCCCCACGCCCCGCCGGCGGGATCGAAGTTCAGCGAGGCGACGGGGATCTCGACCTCGGCCACCCAGCCCTCCGGCGTGATCCGCGCGCGGCCGTACCAGATCGCGTCGAAGTCCTTGTTGAAGGAGGAGCCGTTCTTCGTGATCAGCGCGTCCCCGCGCGAGCCCGCCGGACCGATCTGGAACCAGAAGGCGTTCCGGCGGTCGAGGAAGGGGTCGAAGTAGAACTCGACCCGGTCGTCGGGGTCGAGCCGGGCGTCGCGCAGCATCTGCGTGGCCCGGATGGCGCTCGGGTCCTCGTCGAAGCACGAAATGGCGAGGAAGATCCCCTCGGCGTCGTGCAGGAGCCGCACCTCGGTCCGCTCCGAGGGCTCGGCGCCCGCCACCGGCTCCACCTGGGTCAAGGGCCCGAGGAGGCTGGCGTGCTCCCAGGCCGGATCGTCGAAGACCCCGTCCACGGCCGGCCGCTCCACGCCCGCGGGGAGCCGGGCGATCGGAGCGGACGGCGCGTCCTGCGCGGCGGGCGCGCCGGCCGCGAGGAGGAGGGGAAGGACGTGCACGGAGGCGGGGTGGGGTGACCGGGAAAGACGAGCCGGAGACGGTACCAAGGCCCCCGCCCGGCTCCCACCCGCCCCGCGAGCGGCGCGAAGAACCAAAACACTGTGGGCGCAACGCGTTGCGCGCGGAGCGGCGAAGAACCTCTTTGCGAAGCGAAAACGGGGCTTTCCATACCGCGGGAGCGCGAGTATCACTGCCGGTCGACTGGAGGGTCGCGAACGGTCCCGATCTCACCCCACCGGGGTTCAGCCCTCCAAGACGTGACAACGCGATCACGGCATCCCCGGTTGGAAGCGGAGCGGAATGGCCGCTCCGCGAGAAGGAGAAGACACCAGACCGACACCACGACGCACAGCCGACGCGGACAGTCCCCTCGGGCCTCCGCGCGCGGGCGTTAACGCCCGCACACGACACCCCCCATCGCTTCGACGGCCCGCCCAGCTTCGTCTGAGCGCCGTCCCTTTGCAGGGTGCCCCCGTCAGGCCCGAGGTCCGTTCGTTCCGGCCCCCAGGCAGGAGATCGGACATGCAACAGGATCGTACCCACGGTGGTCTCCCCCACCTCTTAGGCCGGCTCGTATTCCCCCTCTTCCTCGTTCCCCTCGTCGGCTGCGGCTCGGGCGGCGGCGGCGGGGAGGACCCGCTCGAGGCCCAGCTCGGCGACGTCGTCGGCGCGCTCGAGGTCGAGCTTCCGCAGGGGCTCAACTTCCTCCTCCGCGGCACGCTCCCCGTGCCCCCGGGGACGTGGCGGCCGGAGGACGGCATCACGCCGCTCACGGTGCTCGACCACGACGGCAAGATCGCGCCGACGCAGGTCGAGGTCGTCAGCCGCTACCCGAACGCGATCGACGGCGCCGACGTCGTGCAGCTCATCGCGCGCGTCAACCGGCCCCCCGCGATGATCCAGGGCGATCGTACGACGTACCAGGTCGCGGAGGTCAACTTCCAGGGCATGACGCCCCCCTCCAGCATGGGCGTCGACGACCTGACCGACGGGCCCGACGACGTCCCGCCGGCGCTCGAGGATCTCTTCAGCAAGCCGGGGGCGTTCGTCATCGAGGCGAAGGACGTCTTCGGGAACAGCTACTACTGCAACCCGATCGACGGCACCGGCACGGTGGAGACCGTGCACTACGGCCGCGTGTCGGCCGAGATGCGCGTCCACCAGGTGATGAAGCCGCTCGTGATCGTGCCGGGGCCGCAGGGAACGCTGCCCCACCTGCTCGGCGTCCACGCGTACCTGTCGACGTACCAGGGCGAGGAGATCGTCGGCTTCGACCTGCGCTTCCACAACGCGCACAGCGGCAACGACCCGACGACGCCGATCGACGACCCGCTCGACGACGTCTACTTCACCGCGATCAACCTGTACCTGCCGGAGGGCTGGGTCGTCGTGCAGGACTACCTCGACCCGTTCCTGTCGTGGCCGGTGCAGGGCACGGGCTACACGCTCTTCCCGCTCGTCCGGCAGAACGCCGACGGCACGATGCACAAGATGGAGTGGCAGGCGCAGTTCAACCGGCGCCTCGCCGTCGCGCCCGCCGGCAAGTGGCAGGAGGCGTCCGCCTTCCTGCGCGGGGCGGGGCTCGGCTTCTCGCGGCGCGGCTCGGACCCCCAGACCGGGCGCGAGTACTGGTCCTGGTGGAACGAGGACACCGCCCGCTGGTTCCCGCAGTCGCACCTCCTGCCCTCGCTCGAGCACGTCGGCCTCCCCACGGTGCGCCAGGGCCTCGCGAACGAGCTCGCCAAGGTGCAGCAGCACCTCGAGCTCGGCACCTCCGACGGCGACTACCCGGTCAAGGCGACGGTCCTCGGCTGGTCGCACCCCTACGGCGTCGCGTACGGCGGCATGGCCGGCGGCGCGGAGATCTACCTCTTCGACGGCGTGCGCACGGTCGAGTCGGCGTCGAAGGAGGGCTACGAGCTCTACCGCATCCTGCACCGCATGCACTCAGACCGCATGCCGAGCGCCCTCTACAACCTCGACGGCGAGCCCACCGCGGTCGAGGACTGGGTCGTCGAATCCGGCAGCAACGACTACGTGCCCTTCTGGCACTTCATGGTGCCGTCGCTCGGCGGGATCGACCCGTTCGGGATCAGCAGCGCGCCGACCTTCCAGCAGCAGTTCGTCCAGGCCCAGGGGCTCGAGCCCGCCTACGCGGCGACGCTGGACAACTACGATCCCCACGACTACCAGCACCTGATCCGCTACTCGCGCTCGGCCAAGGTGCTCACGTGGCTGGCGAACGACTCGCTCGCGAAGGACGACCTGCGCATGCAGGCGGAGAACTTCCGGCTGTCGTACCACCAGTACTACAACTCGCCGTACCAGCACGTGCAGGTCACGGGCCTCCTGGCCGACCAGGAGCACATCGACAAGTACGGCGCCGTGGGCTTCAGCTTCGGACGCGGCGAGGGCTGGGCGCTCGACTGCGCCGCGGCCGCCTACGCGACCGGCGACAAGAAGTGGCGCGCGGAGGTGCTCCCCTGGTTCAACCTCGTCGCCGACGTGCTCGTCGGAGGGCAAGGCGCGTGCAACGGCTTCATCCAGGCCACGGTCAGCCCGAAGTTCCTCGGCGGCAAGTACCGCGCGCGGCAGCAGATCGAGCAGTCGATCACGGAGAACGCGGTCCGCGGGACGATCGAGTCGGTCTTCCGCGGCGAGGACGTGGGCACGACCGCCGCGCTCGAGGACGTGCTCGAGGACTCCTTCTACGCCCAGATCTCCGACATGGCCTGGGGCGCCACGGAGAGCGCCCCGTGGGCCATCACGGCCGTCGGCCCGAAGGACAACGGGCCGCCGATGTGGTGCTCGTTCGCCCAGATGCCGTCGGACGGCACCTCGACGTGGAACGACTCCTACCAGAACTGGTCGTCGTTCGCCTACGCGTACGAGCTCACCGGCGATCCGATCTTCCTCGTGTACGCCCAGCTCCAGGCCGGCGGCGGCCCGCTGCTCGGCACGCTCCAGGGCGACGGGCTCGTCAACATCCAGAACAAGGCCGCGCTGCTCGCCCTCGGGCAGAAGATGGCCGGGATTCTGTAGGTCGGCCGGCCGCTTCGCGGTTCCGGCCGGCACAGCGGCCACTGCCGCGGAAGTGTGCTAATCTGGGTCGCGTGACCGGCGCTTGTTGGCGTCGGGCACGCGCTCGCCCAGCATCGCGAACCGAAAGAGGTCTAGCGATGACGAACTCCGTGCAGGACACCGTTCGGGCACGGGCTCGACGGCGGCAGGTACAGGCTTTTCTACTCGCGCTTGTCACGGCCGCGTCGGCCGGCTCGATTCCGGCTCGGGACTTTCCCGAGGGCTTCCGGCTCCAAGCCGTGCCGGGAAGCTACTTCAAGCCCACCGCGATGGCCTTCGCTCCGGACGGGACGCTGTTCGTTGCCGACAAGACCGGCCGGGTCTTCGTCACCACGGACGTGGCGATGCAGACCCCGGCGTTCATCGACCTGCAGGACGAGGTCAATGCGCTGGCGGCTCGGGGCATGCTGGGCCTCGCGCTACACCCCGGCTTCGTCCCCGACGGCGGCCCGACGTCGTGGGTCTACCTGCTCTACACGGTCTCTCCGGTGTTCGGTGAGGACTGGGGCTTCGACCAGGACGACATGTACTCGTTCGGCAGGCTGACGCGCTACCGAGCGATACCGAGCGGCACGGCGATCGTCGCGGATCTCGCGAGCCGGCAGATCCTCCTCGGCCATCAGCTCCCCGACGGCTCGGTGCCCGACTGTTTCGCCAGCTTGTCCGACCAGCACAGCACGTGCTCGATGCACTTCGCAGACGACGGCTCGCTCATCCTGGCGCACGGCGACGGGGCGCAGGTGGACCCCGCGGACTTCGGCGGCCTGCACGATCCCGGCTTCGACGACTGGATCCACCCCGTGTCCGGGCTGCGCGGCCCGACGCCGGCGATCCAGGACTCCGGGGCCTTTCGCGCGCAGGACGTGCGGAGCCTGGCCGGCAAGATCCTGCGCATCGACCCCGAGACGGGCTTCGGCTACGCGTCCAACCCCTTCTACGACGGCGACGTCACCAGCAACGCTTCGCGGGTCTGGGCGCTGGGACTCCGCAATCCCTTCCGCCTGGCGCTCTTGCCGGGGACGGGGGCGACCGACCCGGCCCTTGGACAGCCGAACGTGATCGCGATCGGCGACGTCGGAAAAGGGTCGTGGGAGGAGATCAGCATCTGTCGCGGCGGCGAGAACTTCGGCTGGCCGTGCATGGAGGGGCCCCTCCCCCAGTCGGACTACCTGGCCTTCGATCCCCCCGTCGCGGAGTTCCCCAACTGCAACACGTCCCCCACCGGAACGGACACGGGTCCGATCCTGACCTGGCACCACACCGGCGCCACGGCCTACGAGCCGCCCGGCGTGTACGTGGACGAAAGTGGAATGCCCCTGCCCGGCTTCATCGGCCGAACCTCCGTCGGCGGCGCCGTCTACCCCGGCGGCGACTATCCGGACACGTACGACGGGCGGATCTTCTTCGCCGACTACGGCGATAGCTGGATCAAGACCATCGAGCTCGACGCCGACTACGGCACCGTGGCGGTCCGGCCGTTCACGACCGACGTCAAGAACCCCGTGGACGTCCAGCCCCATCCCCTGACCGGGGACCTCCACGTCATCGAGTACTACGCGGGCGGCCGCCTGCTCAAGATCGTCTACGAGGAGCCGTCGGACGTGACCCCGTACGGCTGCGCCTACAACCCGGCGAAGAGCCTCGTCCATCTCGCCGGAACGCCCGCCATCGGCACGACGATCACCTTCGGCCTCGACAACCCCTGGGGAACCCAGGCGCCGGGATCCGGCACGCTGCTCACCGTCTCGGCGCAACCCGACCCCGCGTTCCCTTGCGGCACGCTGACCCCGGGGCTCGGCATGGGAAGCTTCGGCGCAGCGGGCGAGGTCCTGGTGAGCCTCGACCCCGACGACCTGATCACGAATCTCTTGGGCGCGCCGTGGACGGGACCGGGGATCCCCGCTCCGGTCGACGTCCCGATCCCCGCCCTGTCCTCGTTGATCGGCCAGGAGGGCTTCGTTCAGGGAGCGATCGTCGACCCGACGTTCGGCGGTGGAGGCGGTCCCGGCATCGGGGTCACCGAGGGGATGCGGGTGACGCTGGGACCTTGAGCAACGTACGCGCCCCGCGCGCCCCCGTCCTAGCCGAACTGGATCCCCTGCGCGAGGGGCAGGTCCGTCGACCAGTTGACCGTGTTCGTCTGGCGGCGCATGTACGCCTTCCAGGCGTCGGAGCCCGACTCGCGGCCGCCGCCGGTCTCCTTCTCGCCGCCGAAGGCGCCGCCGATCTCGGCGCCGGAGGTGCCGATGTTGACGTTGGCGATGCCGCAGTCGCTGCCCGAGGCGGAGAGGAAGCGCTCGGCGTTTCTCATGCTCAGCGTGAACATCGACGACGAGAGGCCCTGGGGCACGTCGTTGTGCTTCGCGACCGCGTCGTCGAGGTCGCGCACGCGGATCAGGTAGAGCAGCGGGGCGAAGGTCTCGTCCTGGACGATCTGCCAGGAGTTGTCGGCCCGGGCGATGGCCGGCCGGATGTAATGGCCGCCCGCCTCGGCGCCGTCGAGGGCCACGCGGTCGCCGCCGCAGATCACCTCGCCGCCGGCCGCCTTGACCTTCTCGATCGCGGCCTCCATGTCGGCGATGGCGTCGGGGCTCACCACGGGGCCGCAGAGCGTCGCGTCGTCCATGGGGTTGCCGATCCGCACCTGCTCGTAGGCGCGCGTCAGGCGCTCCTCGACGTCGTCGGCGATCGACTCGTGGACGAGGACGCGCCGGGTGCTCGTGCAGCGCTGGCCGGCGGTGCCGACCGCGCCGAAGACGATCGAGGGGATCGCCAGGTCGAGGTCGGCGTCCTCCATCAGGACGACGGCGTTGTTGCCGCCGAGCTCCAAGATCGTGCGGCCGAAGCGGCCGGCCACGGTGCTCGCCACCGTGCGGCCCACCTGGCAGGAGCCCGTGAACGAAACCAGCGGGACGCGCTGGTCCTCGAGCAGGCGCTGCCCCACCTCGCGGCCCGAACCGATCGCGAGCCCGGCCAGGGCGCCGAAGCCCTCCGCCTCGAGCACCGGCCGCACCGCGTTGGTCAGGCCGATCGCGCAGAGCGGCGTCATGCTCGACGGCTTCCAGAGCATCGCGTCGCCGCAGGCGAAGGCGATCATCGCGTTCCAGGCCCACACCGCCATCGGGAAGTTGAAGGCGGTGATGCAGCCGACGACGCCGAGCGGGTGCCACTGCTCGCGCATCGCGTGCCCGGGGCGCTCGGAGTGCATGGAGAGCCCGTAGAGCATGCGGGACTGCCCCACCGCGAAGTCGGCGATGTCGATCGCCTCCTGCACCTCGCCGAGGCCCTCCTGGAGGATCTTCCCCATCTCGAGGGTGATCAGCCGCCCCAGCGGGTCCTTCTTCTCGCGTAGGGCGTTCCCCATGCGGCGCACGACGTCGCCGCGGACCGGGGCGGGCACCTCGCGCCAGCGAAGGAAGGCCTCCTGCGCCGCGGTGACGACCGCCTCGTAGTCGTCGGCGGAGGCCTGGCGGACGCTGGCGATCGTCTCGCCCGTGGCGGGGTTCGTGCTCGCGAGCACGTTGCCGGTGCAGGCGAGCCACTCGCCGCTGTAGGCGCCGGAGTTCTCGCTCTCGATTCCGAGGTCCTTCAGGAATTCCATCTCATCGGTCCGGGACGGGAGGGACGGGGCGGAAAAAGGGGCGGGAAGGATACCGGGCAACCTGCCTAGAATGAACCCGCGCCGAACCACTTTCCCTAAGGAGCCACGCCATGCTGCGCCGTACCGTCCTCCTCGCCCCCCTCGCCCTTCTCCCGCTCGTGTCGTTCGCGTTCGTCCAGGAGCGCGTCAAGCCGAAGGCGGCGGATGACTTTCCGAAGTGCCTGGAGACGGCGCAGAAGGCGTGGCACGAGGAGCGCTACGGCGAGTGCCTGAGGCAGCTCCAGAACGCCACCGGCCTCGCCGCGACCAAGCGCGTCGAGGCGATCAAGGCGTCGCTTCCGGCGGCCCCGGCGGGGTACAAGATCGCGCCGGAGAAGAACACGGCCAACCAGGCGAACCCGTTCGTCGGGGCGGTCACGGCGGGGCTCGGCAGCGTCGTGACGCAACGCTACAACCCGATCGAGCGCGGCGGCGGCCAGGCGATCAACGTGACCGTCACCGCGGACTCGCCGCTGCTCCAGATGTTCCGCATGTGGGTGGCGAACCCGGCGATGCTCCCCGCCGGCAGCGAGCTGATCAAGTACGGCGCGCACAACGCCGTGCTGAAGAAGGAGCAGGGCGGCCAGAAGCGCAACCTCCAGATCCTGATCGGCAACAGCCTGGTCGACGTCAACTGGCCCAACGCGGACGAGGACGCGCTCCTCGCGATGTGGAACCAGGCGGCGGTCGACAAGCTGGACCGCACGTTGAACCGCTAGAAGCGGGCGCTATCCTGTTCCGCCTCCCATGGCGGAAAAGCACATCTACCACCTCCAGGACCTCCACAAGTTCTACGGGCAGGTCGAGGTCCTGAAGGGCATCAGCCTCACGTTCCTCGCGGGCGCGAAGATCGGCGTGATCGGGCCGAACGGCGCGGGAAAGTCCACCCTCTTGCGGATCATCGCCGGCGAGGACACGAACTTCGAGGGCGAGGCGAAGCCGCTCGTCAACGGCCTGACGATCGGCTACCTGCCCCAGGAGCCGCCGCTCAACGAAGACAAGAACGTCTGGGAGAACCTCGAGGAAGCGGTCGAGCCGATCCGCGCGCTCACGCGCCGCTACGAGGAGATCGGCAACCGCATGGCGGAGGTCACCGACGACGACGAGATGATGAAGCTCAGCGAGGAGATGACCGCCCTCGACGAGCAGATCGCGTTCACCGAAGCCTGGGAGCTCGACAGCCACCTCGAGCAGGCGGCCGGCGCGCTGATGCTCCCGCCGCCGGACGCGGACGTGAAGGTCCTCTCGGGCGGCGAGCGCCGGCGCGTCGCGCTCTGCAAGCTCCTGATGAGCCACCCGGACATGCTGCTCCTCGACGAGCCGACCAACCACCTCGACGCCGAGACGGTCGAGTGGCTCGAGCACCATCTCGCCGAGTACAGCGGCACGGTGATCCTGATCACGCACGACCGCTACTTCCTCGACAACGTGGTCGGTTGGATGCTCGAAGTCGTGCGGGGTCGCGGGACGCCGTACAAGGGCAACTACTCGGACTACCTCGAGGCGAAGCAGAAGATGCTCGACGTCAAGCGCCAGGCGGACTCGCGCACCGACAAGCTGATCAAGAAGGAGCGCGAGTGGCTCGGCCGCACGCCGGCCGGACGCCAGAAGCAGAGCAAGGCCCGCATCCAGCGCTACAAGGAGCTCGTCGAGCAGCGGAAAGAGGACCAGCTCAACGACGTGGAGCTCCGGATCCCGCCCGGCGAGCGGCTGGGCGACCGCGTCATCACCTTCGAGGGTGTCAGCAAGGGCTTCGGCGACCGCGTGCTGATCAAGGATCTCTCGTTCGACCTTCCGCCGGGCGCGATCCTCGGCGTCGTCGGGCCGAACGGGATGGGCAAGACGACGATGCTGAAGATGATCCTCGGCCAGGAGGAGCCGGACGAGGGCAAGATCTCCATCGGGCCGACGGTCAAGCTCACGTACCTCGACCAGTCGCGGATGATCCTCGACGACTCGAAGAGCGTCTACGACAACATCACGGAGGGGAACGACCTGATCCCGTTCGGGCGCTCCACGATCGAGGGTCGCATGTACGTCGCGCGCTTCAACTTCCGCGGCGAGGACCAGCAGAAGCTCCTCGGCGAGTGCTCGGGCGGGATGCGCAACCGTGTGCTCCTGGCGCGGATGCTCAAGAACGCCGCCAACGTCGTCCTGCTCGACGAGCCGACGAACGACCTGGACCTCGACACCCTGCGCGTGCTCGAGGAGGCGATCATGGAGTACCCGGGGTCGGCGATCGTCGTCAGCCACGACCGGTATTTCTTGAACCGCGTGGTGACCCACATCCTCGCGTTCGAGGGCGACGGCCACGTCAACTTCCACCACGGAACGTACGAGGACTACGCCGTGTGGCGCGACGAGTGGCGCAAGCGAATGGGCATCGAGCCCGAGTCGCGCGCGGGCAAGTACCGCAAGCTCTTGCGCGGCTGATGGCCAAGGAGCTTCTGAGCGCGGAGGCCCCGGAGCTGGCGCCGCGCGACGACCTCGGCTTCGCGCGCGCGGTGCTCGAGCGCTACGAGCCCCGCGACGGCGAGCAGGCGCGCTTCCGGGCCGAGATGCTCGCCTTCCTCGACGCGCATCCCGACGCCCACCACCGGACCTGCCTCGCGGGACACCTCACCGGCGCCGCCCTGGTACTGGACCACGCGCGCGAGCGCGCGCTGCTCACCCACCACCGCAAGCTCGACCGCTGGCTGCAGCTCGGCGGCCACTGCGACGGCGACGCCAACCTCGCGGCCACCGCGCTGCGCGAGGCGAGCGAGGAGAGCGGGATCGAAGGCCTGCGAGTAGATCCGGCGCCGATCGACCTCGACGTGCACGCGATCCCCGCGCGGCCGGGGGAACCGGAGCACCTGCACCTCGACGTGCGCTTCGTCGTCTCGGCTCCGCCCGGAGCGGTCGAGACCGCGGGCGACGAGTCGCACGCGCTCGGGTGGTTCACGCCGGAGGAGGTCGAGACGCTCGACACCGACGATTCGGTGCGAAGGCTCTTCCGCCTCGTCTTCGGCGCTTAGGGCGTATGCCATAATCGCCGCGATGCGCGCCAAACGGCCTCTCGCGAAACTGGGCGTCGCCGCCGGTGCCGCGGTCGTCGCGCTGCTCCTGGCCGAGGCGATCGTCCGGTACGCAAAGCCTGAGGGCGTGCGCCAGCCCGTTTCCCTCGGAACGAAGGCCTTCGCGCGGGCCGCGCACCGGCCGGGCACGCTCCCCGGGCTCGAGTACGAGCTCGCGCCCGATGCCGACGTGATCGTTGGAGAGACCCGCGTGACCACGAACTCGCTCGGAATGCGCGGTCCCGAGACGACCGTGGAGAAGCCGGACGGCGTCTATCGCATCGCCGCGATCGGGGACTCCTACACCTTCGGCATGGGCGTGAACGACGAGGACTGCCTGCCCGCCCAGCTCGATCGCGCCTTGAACCGGCACGGCCCGCCCGGGAGGCGCTTCGAGGTGCTCAACTTCGGCGCCTCGGGATACTCGACGCGCGACGAGGCGATCGTGCTGCGCCACAGGGCGCTCGCGTTCGACCCGGACCTGATCCTGGTGACCTACGTCCTGAACGACCCGGAGCTGCACCCCTTCCACGCCCTTCACTCCATCTTCCACGAGCGGGAGTGGTGGGAGCGCTCCCACCTCCTTCAGCTCCTCGTCAACCGCAGGCTCCCCTCGCGCCACGACCGCGACTACTTCGAGGCTCTCCACGATCCAACGACCAAGGGGTGGCGCAGCGTCGTCACCGCCTTCGCCGACATCCGCGAGTCCGCCGCGTCGATCGGAGCGCCCGTCGTGCTCGCGATCGTCCCGAACCTCGGCAACCAGGGCTGGGACGAGAACCCCTTCGCCTGGATCCACGCGCAGGTGGCCGACGAGGCCCGGCGCAACGGCTTCGAGGTCCTGGATCTCGGCGATGCCGTGCGCGACGTCGTGCCGCATCCGGTTCATCTCCGGCTGGAGAACGGCGTGCACGCGACGCCGTTCGGAAACCAGGTGTTCGCCGGCGCGGTGCAGCGGCTCCTGGCGACGATGCAGCCGGAGGTCTTCGGAGCGCTCCGGTAGGCGCCGCTAGCGCCTTCCCTCGAGCGTCCCGACGACGACGCGCGCGAGCGCCACCGTTTTCGTCTCGATCCCGTCCGAGCCGAAGCGGTGGTCGGTGCCGAGCTCCAGCACCGGGAAGCCTCCGGGGATCAGCTCGTCGGCGAGGAGCGACTGGCCGTCGTTCGGGCCGTAGCGGCGGAGCCGGTGATACCGGATCCAGAGCGTGCTGCTCACCTGTCCCGAGAGCGGCACCGCGATGAAGGGCAGGACGAGCACGTGCTCCGGAACGGCCAGCGACTCGAACCGTTCGATGCTCGGCGCCGTCATCATGCTGCGCAGGCCCTCGGGGTCGAAGCGCACGACGAGGCAGGCGAGGCGGTAGAGCGGCCAGACGATCGGACCGTCCACCCAGTCGGCCACCGGGCTGCCCTGCATCAGCCCGCCGATCGAGACCCAGCCGCGCACGCGCTCGGCGAACTCGGGCGCCAGGGCTCCGAGGGCGTGGTGTACCTCCTGGCTGCCCTTGCTCGCGCTGACGAGCACGATGCGCTCGCCGGCGAAGCGCGGCTCCGCGAGGAACGCGGCGACGAGCTCGCCGTTCTCCTCGACGGTGACGTTGTCGAGCGTCGGGATGCGCTCGACCCGGAAGCCGTGCGCGCGCAGGCTCTCGAGCGGCACCTGCAAGTCGCCGCCGGTCTCGGGGTGCGACCGCCAGAGCCAGCCGGGGACGAGCAGGAAGAGATACGACTCCGCCCCCGGGATCGGCGCCGTCTCGCCACGCGCTTCGGCGGCGTGCACGTTCTCGACCTCGACCTCGAAGGCGCGCTGAAACGCGTTCGTCGCGGGATCCCGCTCCAGGCGGCGGACGAAGTACATCGTCGCGAAGTCGACCGAGCCGGTCTCCTCGGCGAGCTCGCGCAGGAGATGGCGGTCGAGCGCTCGAGCGTCGTACCGCGCGTGCATCCGCCGTATGACGTCGTCAAACGTCGGCACACCGTCGAGCTCCGGCGCGCAGCCTTCGGGTTCGGGATGCGCAAGGTAGTAGCGCGCGACCTCCGCGTCGACGTCGGTCGCCACCGGACGGCCGAGGAGCTCGCCCCCGGCGGGGATCGCGGGCAGCGACCAGCAGCTTGCGAGCCAGGGGAGGAGCGGGAGCAGGAGGCGCATCGCGGGGGTCGCGAGCATAGGCAAGGGACGTTCCTAGCCGAGCCCCCAATCCGCGCAGAGCTCC
>JANQEJ010000095.1 GCA_028278425.1 Planctomycetota bacterium
TACCGGCGCGACGGGAGCCCAAGGTCCTGCCGGTCCGACGGGTGCCGCCGGCGCGGACGGTGCCGACGGAGCCCAGGGTCCTGCCGGTCCCACCGGCGCCACGGGTCCCCAAGGTCCTGCGGGCCCGACGGGTGCCGCCGGCGCGGACGGTGCCGACGGAGCCCAGGGTCCTGCCGGTCCCACCGGCGCCACGGGAGCCCAGGGTCCTGCGGGTCCGACGGGCGCCGCCGGAGCCGACGGTGCCGACGGCGCGCAAGGTCCTGCCGGTCCCACCGGCGCGACGGGAGCCCAGGGTCCCGTGGGTCCGACGGGTGCCGCCGGCGCCGACGGTACCGACGGAGCTCAGGGTCCTGCCGGTGCCACCGGCGCCACGGGAGCCCAGGGTCCCGCGGGTCCGACGGGTGCCGCCGGAGCCGACGGTGCCGACGGAGCCCAAGGTCCTGCCGGTCCCACCGGGTCGACGGGTGCCCAAGGTCCCGTGGGTCCGACGGGTGCGACCGGTGCGCAAGGCCCGGCCGGTCCGACGGGGCCCCAAGGGCCTCTGCCGTACTGCCACGCCGTGCACGCTCAGAACCTGATCACGACGCAGGTGACCAACAATCACGTCGTCGCGACCGGCATGACGATCACGCCGCCCGCGGGAACGTATGCCGTCACCTGGGCGGCGGGCGGTGTGTCGCACGCGAATTCCAGCGGACTGGTCTGGATCCAGATCTACGCCGGCGGCGCGGCTCAGGGCGTGGAGATGCGTTTCGAGCGCGGCGACTCGTCGACCGACACGGACGGCGGCCTGACCTGCGTTGCCAAGGTGACCGTCAACGGCTCCCAGGCGATCGAAGGTCGCTGGAGGGAACAGGGTGGCACCGGCGAGATGGAAGGCCGCAGCCTCATGATCATCCAAGTGGCGCCCTAGGGACCGCGTCCCTCCTCCCCCGCCAGGGATTCCCTCAAGGCGCGATGCATCGCGAGCCGATGCATCACGCCACGAGGGTTCCGTGATCTCCAAGAAGCTCGTCGCCGCATCGTCCGAGCCGCTCGTGCTCGCGATCCTCTCCCACGGGGAGAGCTACGGCTACGCCATCCTGCAACGGGTGCGCGCGATGTCGGGCGGGCGCCTTGCGTGGAACGAGGGGATGCTCTATCCGGTCCTCCACCGCCTCGAGCGCGCCGGGTTGATCGAAGCGCGCTGGGAGGACGGAGGCGGGCGGAAGCGCAAGTACTACCGGCTCGCGGCCGCCGGAGAGAGGGCCCTCGCGAGCGAGCAGGAGGAGTGGGAAGTCGTCGACGCGACGCTCCGCGCGCTCTGGGAAGGCGCCGGTGCTTGACCACCGCGAAGAGCTGGCCGCGCTCCGCCGCGCACTTCGCTGCGCCGGGCTCACGCCCGACCAGGTCGACGAGCTCGCCGACCACGTGGAGGCCGACGCGCGCCGGCGCGTGGACTCCGGGTGCGGAGAGGCGCAAGCCCTCCGCGAAGCCCGCGCCGCGCTCGGCCCCGTCGAAGCGCTCCGCGCCGAATTCCAGAAAGCGAACCCCTCCATGGACCTCGTCTCCAAGCTCGCCGGTCTCGCCCTCTCGGCCCTGGTCGTCGCCCTCGCCTTCGGAGCGACCGGTGACCTCTGGGCGCTCGTGCACGCACCGGCGCTCCTCCTCGTCGGCGGTCTCGTCGCCGGCGGTCTGGTGGCGAGCTTCGGTCCCGTTCGCGTCGTCCGCGCGCTGCGCGCCGGTTTGACCGGGCGCCCGACGGACGACGCCGAGGTACACGCGGGCGTCGTCGCGCGCGGCTACCGCCTCGCCTGGGCGAGCGGCGTTCTGGGCACGATTCTGGGCGCGATCCAGATGCTCGCGCAGCTTGCCGATCCGGCCGGGCTCGGACCGGGCCTGGCCACCTGCACGCTGTCGTTGCTCTACGGCGCGCTGATCGCGGAGGTGGGCTTCGCGAACCTGCGGGCGTGGCTCGAGCGGGCGGCCGTTCCTCTCGGTTAGCTCGGCGCGCGCCGCAGCGGGCATTCTTTTCCGCACCGCCGGCCGGCGGCTCCAGGAGCGAGTCGACGCGTGGGATCCGGGGGGATCCCCCAGCAATCCATTGACCCAGGATTCACCTGGCGCACTAGACTTCTTTAGGAGCTTGCTTTCCCCCCGGGTCGCCCTCAACCGATTGGAGCCAAGATGAGGATCGCCTGCATCCTCGCCGCCGCCGCGTCCTGCGCGGTCGGCGTAGCGAGTCACGCCCAGTCCGTCGCCGGAACGGAGTCCCACGTGATGCTCGCGCACGGGACTCCCGCCGCCGGCGGCCGTTCGACCAACGTCGTCAGCGCGCTCGCGTCGAGCACGATCGGGCAGGTCGCCGCCGGTCCCGTGTCGACGTCGGCGAACTACGCGCTGGAGATCGGCGTCTCCTGGATGCCGCCTCAGGTGACCGGCGATCAGCCGATCGTCTTCGGCGCAAGCCCGAGCACGAGCACGAAGGACGGCGGCAAGCTCGTCCGCGTCTTCGGCTACAACTTCCAGGCGCCCGGCGCCGGCGCATTGAACGTTCTCTTCGGAGGTCAGTCCTCCACGGGCACGTTCGTCCTGAGCAACTTAGAGGCGACCACCGTGACGCCGGGCCAGGTGACCTCGCTCGGCAACCCGCCCCCCAGCGCGCCGCTCGTCGTGGCGACGGGCAACGGTTTGAACGCCGCGCCGGACAGCGACCTGCAGTCGAGCTTCCTTTATGAGCCCGCGCTCGTCGCGGTCGATCACGCGGTGGTCGGCAAGCGTCTGCAGCTTCACTTTTTCTCCGAGCCGGGCGACTCCCTCGTCCTCGTGCTCGGCCAGACGATCCCGGGATTCGGCGCGCCGGTGCCGCCCCTCGAGGGCTCGGCCGAGGTGCTGATCAACCCGCAGACGATCGTTCCCTTCGCGCCCATGCCCAACGGGCACTTCGGCTTCCCGATCAACGTGCCCGACGACCCCGTGCTCGCGGGCGCCTCCATCTCCCTCCAGGGCGTGTCCATCACGAGCTTGTTCCCCCTTGACGGCGCTTTCAGCAACGCGCTCACCATCACCATCCAGTAGTCCTCCCCCCCATGAAGATCCGCACACGCACGACTCTCGCCCTGTTCGCCCTGTTGGGAATCGGATCGGCTCTCGGCCTCGCCGCGACCGCGACGGCGCCGCCGCCGGCCGGCGTCGACCCGCCGCCGCTGCTCCAGTACCAGGGTCGCCTGCTCGACAACACCGGCTCGCCGCTCTTCGACCCCGCGCTCGCGATCACGTTCCGGATCTACGACGTGCCGACGGGGGGGATCGAGCTCTACACCGAATCGAAGACGGTGTCCGTGTCGAACGGTCTGCTCTCCACGGTGATCGGCGACACGGTGCCGCTGCCGACCGATCTGTTCGAAGACAACGCCGACCTCTACCTCGGCGTCCAGGTGAGCACCGACGCCGAGCTCGTCCCGCGCCACCGCTTCGCGAGCGTCCCGTTCGCGATCCGCGCGGAGAGCTCGAGCACCGCGGACGACGTTCCGGGCAAGGACATCACGCCGAACACGATCACGATCAACGGCCAGCCCGTGATCGACGAGTTCGGCAACTGGGTCGGTCCGCCGACGGGTCTCGTCGGTCCGACGGGTCCTGCCGGCGCAGCCGGAGCCACCGGACCCGCCGGTGCGGATGGAGCTACGGGTCCAGCCGGTGCCGACGGCCCGGAAGGCCCGACCGGTCCTGCCGGTTCCGACGGAGCCACGGGTCCCGCCGGTCCCGCCGGTCCCGCCGGGTCCACCGGTCCTGCGGGCCCGACGGGCCCCGCCGGCGCGGACGGTGCCGATGGAGCCGACGGTGCGCAGGGTCCTGCCGGTCCGACGGGTCCTGCGGGAGCGGACGGTGCTGACGGCGCCCAAGGCCCCGCCGGTCCGACCGGACCCGCCGGCGCCGACGGTGCCGACGGTGCGCAAGGCCCCGCCGGTCCGACCGGACCCGCCGGCGCCGACGGTGCTGACGGTGCGCAAGGCCCCGCCGGACCGACGGGTCCTGCTGGAGCGGACGGAGCCGACGGCGCCCAAGGTCCTGCCGGTCCGA
>JANQEJ010000341.1 GCA_028278425.1 Planctomycetota bacterium
CAGCGCCTGGTGATCTTCGATCACGAGGCCCGGAAAGGCCGCGCGTTCGATCCGCTCGGCGACGAGACTCCCTTCGCCGCCGACGCCGGGTTCAGCAGACTCCTCGTCTCGGACGCTGGACTGGTCTTCGCCCACAGCCCCGTCCAGAAGCCGCAGCCGAGGATGGACGACGTGCGCCTCTTCGACGCGTCGGGCTCGCAGGTCTGGCGCTCCGGCCGGTTCCTGCTCGGCTCCGTGGTGGCGCGCTTCTCGCCCGACGGTCAACGACTCGCGCTGGTCGGGACCGTCGAGGGCGAGGACGACGCGCGCGACCCGACCGCTCTCCTGGTGGAGGACGGCCGCGAGACGTGGTCCCACGGCTTTCCCGCCGCTTGGTCGGGCTTGGACGTCGCCTTCTCACCCGACGGCGAGAGCGTCGCGTTCGGGATGGTCGCCTGGGACTCGGGCGAGGATCGGATCTTCGTGCGCGACTCCGCCCGGTCCGGGCTGCTCGAGATCGAGGTCACCGGCCTCGGTCATCACGTCTCCGCCGATGCACTGGCGTTCGGCCCCCTCGGCCGGAGGCTCGTCGTGAACGGTCTCGCGAGGGTGCAGGCGTACGACCTCGCGCTCGGGAGTCGAGTGTGGAGCACCGAGCTCAACGCGCCGCAGGAGACGGCGAACCTGCTCGACGGCGCGGTCAAGCTGGCGGTGATCGGCGACCGGATCGTCGCCGCGCATCAGATTTCCGCCCCCGAGGGCCGAGTGCGCTACGCGGTGAGCGTCCTCGACGGCGACGGCGAGCTGCTCGGCAAGACCGTCCTCGCTCCGCCGCAGCCGCGCCGGGGTGTCGTCGGTCGCTTCTGGGACCTCGTGAACGAAGGTTCGGAGCTCCTCATCCATCTCGAGCCCGACCCGGTCCGCATCGCGCTGCCTTAGGAGGAATCACCGATGTCGCACAAGATCAGGAATCGACGTTTCGCCCGGCAGGTGCTCCTTCCCGCCTTCGTACTCTCGATGGTCACGGTCGCCGGCGCCTCCGCCCAGAACCCGCCGAAGGACATCAAGGCCGTCGCGGCCTCCGCGACCGCCATTACGCTCACCTGGACGGACGACTCGACGGACGAGACCGACTTCTACGTCGAGCGGGACGGGATCGTCTTGGCCATCTTGCCGGCCGACACGACGACGTTCACGGACGCGGGACTGACGACGGGGACCACGTACGTCTACCGAGTGGGTTCCATCAAGGGCGGCGGTCCCGTCATGTGGTCCAAGAAAGCCTGGGCGCTACCCTCTGCCACCACCGAGTTCTGGGTCGTCGACGATCTCACGGCCGCCCAGTTCCAGGTCGGCTATACCTATTGTGAGTACTTCGAGTTTTACGCTGCGGGCCTGGGCACAGGAACCGCCCACTATCACCTGGGCGTGGACTTCATGCGCGTAGGCGATGCGACGACCGGCAAGAAGGACGTGGTCGCCCCGATTGGCGGCCGCATCAACAGGATAGAGCCCGACATCCATGCGATTGAGTTCAAGGAGACCGGCGCTGGCGGTGCCGAGTTCGTGCTTTTGGCACACGTCATGGGGTCCAGTCTGGTGATGAAGAAGGGCGTGGACGAGGAAGGCTGGGTCATGGCCGGAGTCAAGTTGGGCGAGATCCAGAACGCCTTCCCCGACTATGGAGCTCACGTGCACGTCGATCGGCTGAAGAAGTCCATCTTCGCCGTGTCGTCGGCCGAGCACAGCACCGAACGAAGACACTTCCTGCAGCTCTACACTGCCGACAACCTCAGAGATCCGACGAACGTCCGCCCCTCGATCAAGGACCGGACCAAGCCCGTCCCCCTGGACGACGACGACGAGAGGGTCCAGTACAAGGAGGACTTCGCCCCTCCGCCGCCACCCCCACCCCCGCCCGGCGAGTACATCACCGAGAAGACCGGTGAGAACCCACCCAACCCGCAGCCCGCCGACGCTTTCATCCTCAAAGACAGGGTCGACATCGTCCTGGAGGCGGAGGACCCGATGGGGCACCCGCAGAAGCCTGCCGCCCTCTTCAAGGCGGGATACTGGATCGAGCAGAATACGGCTCTGGGAAACGACGTCCGTTCGGCGGCCGCGCCGTACGTCCTCCACAAGTGCGAACCCAACCTCTTCAAAGCGGACGGAACTCAGAAGACGGAGGACATCTATGAGACGAGCAAGGCCAAGCACTGGATCTTCGATTTCCTGGGCGAGCCAACGAACGACACGTGCGGCCACTGGACCGTGACGAACTCGAGCGACGTCACCGGAGCCATGGACAAGGTGGACACGACCCAGCATTGGCACACCAAGGCCAAGGAGATCGTCCCGCCGAAGCAGGCGAACGGCTCCGACACGGCCTTCGCAGAGAAGGCCCAGGACGCCTACTTTGGCGACGGTCACTACAAGGTCCACCTGCTCGCCTGGGACCTGGTCGGGATGGAGGAAGCCGTCGATGACGTGTGGGTGGAGAACTTTCCACCGGCAGTCGTGATGATCCAGCCAAACAGTCTCTGCCAGGTCTTGATCGACTTCAGCGAGCCCATGAACCAGACCGCGGTGGAAGGGGCCGTTTCCTGGACCAAGGTGTCGGACGGCACGACGATCAACTTCACCACGAGCTGGAATCCGATGGGAAGTCAGCTCAAGCTGGCGGCCCAAGGCCTCCAGGAGAACACCCAGTACAGGATCAAGATCAACGCGCAGTTGGCCAAGGACATCTCCGGAGGCGAAGACGGCACCGGAGCGAAGCTGGACGCGCAGTTCAATGACCTCTTCCACAACGGAACGGGCGGGGAGCCCGGCGACGACATCGACTTCACGTTCCAGTGCTCGCAGTGCCACCTCCTGCTCGGCCTGACGTCGGTCGCCGTTCCGATCCCGCCCGACGACACGCTCCTCACCTGGGCGATCTTCGTCGACGTGCCGGTGCTCGAAGGGCAGGTCCCGGTCTTCCAGATCCCGGCCGATCCGGTCCTGACCGGCTTGCACGTCTACGGCCAGGTCTACATGTGGAACCCGTACGACTTCCCCGCGGACCCGATCCAGCTCTCGAACGGCCTGGACGCCACGCTCGGGAGCGCGTCGATGCCGGTGCCCTACGGCCCGGCCAGCGGCATCAACCTCTGGGCGACGGCGCCGACGCCGCTCGGCGGTCAGCTCGTGATGGACTTCGACGTCCTGGGGATCTAGCGGCGCGCGAGCCCGACTTACCGGGAATACTCGCGCAAGCTCACCGCCTCGCCGGGGAACCCGACGTCGAGCCGCCAGCACCGGCGGTCGTCGAAGGACTCGAGCAGGCGGCGGTTGAGCTCAGGCCCCATGTCGCGCGCCCAAAGGACCTCGGCGGCGTCGATGTCCGCTTCGTTGGCGATCCACTCGTAGTGCTCCGAGTGCAGCTCGCCGTAGCGGACGACGACGAGATGGCGCTCGTCGTCGGCCTCCAGCTCGCGGAGGATGCGGGCGCGCTCGTCCCACCAGCCGTGCTGCGCTGAACGTTGGAACGCCGTGTGGATCGGGACGACGAGGGCCGCACACGCAAGAACGGCGAGCACGAGGCTTCGTCCCGCCCTCGCCCCGCGCCACCTCCACGCGCAGACGTGCCGCAGCCCCGCGATCGCCAGCACGAGGACCGCGCCGGTCACCGGCGCCACGTAGTGCGCCATGTGGTACGTCGACGCGAGAGACACGACGAGCACGAGCCCGCACGTCCCGAAGGCGAACCGCATCCAACGCCGGCGCAGCACGGCGGGGAGCGTGGCCAGCGCGACGGCGAGGAACCCGAGGTAGAAGCGCGCGTGCTCGAAGGTCTCGTGCGCGGCGTCGGCGAGGAAACCGAGCGGCGTGCGCTGCTCGACGTACCGCTCGAGCGCCCAGCCCGTCCAGAACTCGCGAAGCTCGTCGTGGCGGTACGCGGGCACCGGCGCCGAATCGATCCAGAGGAAGGGCGGGGCGACGACGTAAGCCGCGTCGTGCACGGCGTACGGCATCCGGAACGGGCTCCCCGTGACCGCGGCGTGGTACATCCCCAGCCAAACGAGGACCGCGCCCAGCACGACGACGAGCGGGAGGAGCGTTCGCAAGACGACTCCGCGGCGACCGCCGCGCGCGATCCACGCCAGAAGAACGACGGCGGCGGGAAGGCTCGCGATCAGCCCCTCGTAGGGTCGCGCGAGCGCCAGAACGCCCAACCCCAGCCCCAGGAGCGCTCCGTCGAGCGCGCGCCCGCCGCGCACGACGCGCGGCAACGCGCCGAACACGAACGCTCCGCCCGACGCCGCGACGGCTCCGCCCCAGTAGCTCTGCGACCAGTACGTCGCCACGCCCAGGTGCATCGCCGCGACGAGACCGCCGAGCAGCGCCCAGCGCGGCGGAAGCCACGCGTAGAACATCCAGCACAGCGCGGCGCACATCAGCGCCGCGCTGAACCACACGCCGACGAGGGGATGTCCGCCGACCACCTGGCCCAGCGCGAGGACCAGTCCCTGCCCCGGCGGGTATTTCGACGCGTAGGCCGGCTCGTGGATGACGTGGAACGTCTCGAAGTGGTGCCAGAGCGGATGCGTCGGGTTCGCGAGCCGGCCGGAGGCAAAGGTGTCCGCGGCGAGCAGATAGCTGAACTCGTCGTGGACGGCGGGCTCGGGCCAGCGCGCGAACACCGCGACGGCCATGCTGCCGAAGAAGGCCAGCGCCGCGCACGTCGAGACCGCGAGCCAGGGACGTCTCGCGAGCGGCTCCAGCGTTTCGAGCAGCCGCCGACACCAATGCGCGCCCGTCGCCGGAGACAGCAAGGCGAGCGCGAAGAGCACGACGACGGCGGCGGCGACCGCCCCGTGCGCGTTGTTCCAGGCGAATAGCACGGCTGCTCGAACTCTAGAAAACGCAGAGCTGGGGTAGGATGGCCGATCGGATCTTCGGCTTGCCCGACTTCGGAACGTTGAGAAGAAGACGCACAGCGGGATGAGCGTCGCCATCGTGGGCGGCGGCGTGACGGGTCTGACGGCGGCCGGTCTGCTGCTCGAAAGAGGCGTCTCGGTCACGGTCTACGAAGCCGCGGAGCGCGAGGGCGGTCTCGCGGGGTCGTTTCGCAAGAACGGCTTCACCTTCGACTTCGGACCGCACGAGCTTTGCACCGAGAACCCCGCGCTGATCGAGCTCCTCCGCGAGGCGTGCGGCGACGACCTGATCGCCGTCGAGAAGAACGTCGCGCAGCATTTCCGCGGCCGGTACCTGCGCTATCCCTTCGAGATCGCGAACCTGTTGCGCAACGTGAGCCCGGCCTTCGCCGCGCGCGCGGTGCTCGAGATCGTCGCCGCGCGCGCGAGGAACGCCCTGCGGCCGTCGCCGGACGCTTCGTTCGAGCAATGGACCCGCTCGCGCTTCGGCAAGACCCTCTACGCGGCTTACTTCGGCCCGTACACGGAGAAGGTGTGGGGCGTCCCTCCCGCGTCGCTGGACGCGAGCACGGCGGCGCAGCGCATCTCGGTCGACTCGGTCCGCGACCTGCTGAAGAAGATGGCCGGGTACCGCCTTCTGGGGCGCGACGACTTCAGCGGCCCGCACAGCGAGCTGCGCCGCGGGTTTCGCTACGTCCGCGGTGGAATCGGCGTGTTGCTCGAGCGTCTGCGCCGCCGCGTGGAGCGCCTTGGTGGACGCTTCGAACACGGCAAGCGGCTCGTCGGCGTCCGGCGCGATCGGGAGGGAATCCAGCGGCTCGTCTTTGCCGACGGCACGTCGGCCACCGGTTTCCGGAGCGTGATCGCGACCATCCCGCTCTCCGAACAGTTGCGCATCGCCCTCGGCGACGCGGGGAGCGAGCTCCTTGCGCGCAACCCGCTCCCCTATCGCGGGATGCTCTTCGTGTTCCTGCGCGTGGCGAGGCCCGCGCTCCTCCCCTATCACTGGACGTACTTCCCCGATCCCGCGATCCCCTTCCAGCGCGCGACCGAGTTCGTGCACTTCGGCGCGGGCATGACGCCGCCGGGCGCGACGGGCGTCGCGCTCGAGGTCGCGTCCAATCCGGGGGACGGAACTTGGGAGCGAAGCGACGCCGCCGTGGTCCGTGCCTCGCTCAAGGCGCTGAAGCGACTCGAGCTGCTCGACGAGAGCGACGTGCTGGGCTGGGACGTCGTCCGCGTGCGGCACGCCTATCCGGTCCAGGTGGTCGACTACCAGCGCCGGGTCGACCGGCTGCTGCACGCGCTGCGGGAGGTGCCGAACCTCGTCCCGCTCGGGCGGCAGGGACTCTTCCGCTACTGCAACATGGACGAGTGCATGGAGATGGCGTTCGACGTCGTGCCGCGACTCGCGCTTGGGAAGAGCTCGACACGCTACACGGCGAGGTCGAGGTGGCGCGGCGTGGCGCTGGAGCGCCCCGCGTCCGCGGTGGGCGGTTGAGGATCCCCTTCCACCGCCCGTCGATCGGCGCCGCCGAGATCGAGGCCGTCGTACGAGCGCTCGAGAGCGGCCGGCTCGGGGGAAACGGCGAGGTCTGCCGGCGCGTGCAAGCCCGGCTCGCGGAGATCGCCGGCGTCGAGCACGCGCTTCTCACGCCGAACGCCACGCAGGCGACCGAGCTCGCGCTTCTCGCCATGGGCGTCAGCTCCGGCGAGGAGGTGTTGCTCCCCTCGTTCGCATACGTCGGCCAGGCGAACGCGATCCTGGCCTGCGGCGCGCGCCCGGTGTTCTGCGAGATCGATCGGGCCACGCTCAACCTGGACCCCGCCGACGCGGAGCGGCGCGTCACCGCGCGCACGCGCGTCGTCCTGCCCGTTCACTACGCCGGCGTCGCCTGCGACCTGGACGCGTTGGGCGCGCTGGCCGAGCGGCACGGGCTGCGCCTGCTCGAGGACGCGGCCCAGGCGTGCGGCTCGCGCTGGCGCGGTCGACACCTCGGCGCCGTGGGCGACGCCGGGTTTCTCTCCTTCCACGAGACGAAGAACCTCGCGTGCGGCGAGGGCGGAGCGCTCCTCACGAGCGACGACGCGCTCTTCCGCGCGGCCGAGATCGCCCAGGAGAAGGGCACCGACCGCAACGCCTTCCTCCGCGGCCGGGTCGAGCGCTACACCTGGCACGCGCGTGGCGGCGGCCACGTGTTGAGCGACGTTCTCGCGGCGCTGCTCGAGGTTCAGCTCGCGCGCCTCGCGGAGCTCACGAGCCGGCGGCTCGAGCTCTGGAACCTCTACCACGACGGCCTCGCCGAGCTCGATGCGGATGGCTTCATCCGCCGCCCCGACGTGCCGGAGCAGTGCGAGCACAACGGCCATCTCTACGCCGTCCGCGCCCGCTCGCCCCGGCTTCGGGACCGGCTTCTCGACGGCCTCCGCCGGCGCGGCATCGAGGCCACGTTCCACTTCCAACCGCTCCACGCCTCGCCGTTCGCGCGCGAGCACCTTGGCACGGGCGACCTGCGCCTGCCGGTCACCGAGGAAGCCGCCGCCACGCTCGTCCGGCTGCCGCTCTTCGCCGACCTGCCGCGCGAAGACGTCCACCGCGTGATCGACGAGGTGAGCGCGCTCTGCCGCTCCGCGGCCGCGAACGTCTAGGGAGCTCGGCGTCAGTCGCCGTTCACGCGCTCACGCGCGTAGGCCTCGACCGCCTTGCCCACCTCCTCCGCGCCGCGGCCGAAGGCCAGCGCGAAGTCGAGGCCGAACGTGTCCTCGGTGTAGAACGAGGTCATGAAGTCGATCAGCGCCGGGCGGTGCTCGCCGCCGTCGGCGTGGTAGAGGTAGTGACAGGCGGCCGCCGCCTGGAGGTAGAAGAGGTGCTGGGCGGTCAGCTTGCGCCGCAGACCGAGGGTCCACGAGGAGCCGACCGTCAAGCTGCCCGACAGGCCCGTGCCGTAGAGCACGTCGCTGTTCATGCCGAAGACGGTCTTCCACGTGAGCCGCGAGCCGGCGGCGGAGTTGGCGAGCACGTCGAGCGCCTGAGCGCTCATGACGTCGCTCTCCCAGGTGCGCGCCCGCGTGTCGAACTCGAAGCTTTCGACGAACGTCGCCATGCCCTCGACCACCCAGTAGCCCGCCAGGTCGCTGCGCAGGTGGTCCTCCTGGCGCCCTTCGAAGGTGGGACAGCGTTCCTGGATCCAGTGGTGGGTCAGCTCGTGCACGTACGTGCCGCGCACCGAAGCGAAGCCTTCTTCGCCCCGCGGCAGGAAGATGCGCGAAAGGTTGGCCTTCGTGTCGTAGTGCCCGGCGGTCTGATCGAGGAAGGGCTCGTTGCGGAAGCGCGTGCCCGAGCGCGCCAGGTACTCCTCCTTCGTGGAAAAGAGGTAGAGCAGAAGCGCCTTGCGCTTCCGATCGGCGGGCGGCTCGCCGAACATTTCCGTGAGCGCGTCGCACACGAGCTCGCCCAGCGACAGGCACCGCGCGATGGCGCCCGGCCGCTGGAGGGAGGTGACGATCAGGAGCTGATCGCTCTCGAAAACGACCACGTCCTCGCGCCAGTCGGCCATCGCCTTGCGCAGCGCGCGCCGGGCCTAGTCGTCGGCGCCGCCGCCCGTCAGATCCGCGGGCCGGGTGATGCGCACCGGCGTCTCGTGCACGGCACGCGCGAACTCGAGCCAGTCGAGGACCGCGTCGGGTTCCTCCGCCTGCTCCCCGAGCGCGCCCGCGATCTCGGGCGACAGCAGCGCGGCGAGGGCGGCGACGGCCCCCGGGTCGGAGGCGTCCTCCTCGAGCCGGCTCTCGAGCAGGCCGGCTCGGAAAGCGAAGGGCGTCCCGTTGGGCAGCGCGCGGTAACGCGCGCCGAAGGTGGCCGCGGGAATCGCCTTGAGCTCCTCCTCGCGGGCGAGGACGTCGGCGAGCCTCTCCTTGCGGACGTTCTTCGGCTTGAGGCGGAGCTTCGCGAGCTGGGTCTGGAGGCGCTCCACCCCCTTCCCCTCGGCGCCGTGGAGGAGCGCGGCGGTGAGCAGGCGCTGCATCAACGCGATGTCGCGGGCGAAGTGCGCCTTCTCCGCGAGCTCGGCCGGGGGGGGGGGCGAGACGAACGCGCCGGCTGCGTAGAAAACTGCCCCCCGGACGGGGAGGACGCGCCGAGGCGTATGCTACGCACTTCGGCTGGGGGCCGAGCGCCCTTGTTGCGGGCAGAATGAGCTGGAATCCGACCTTCGCCAAGGAGGAACGACGGTGCGAATCGATGAACTGATGACCCCCGACCCCGTCTGCGTCGGGGCCGAGGACACGCTGATCGCCGCGGTGGAACGGCTCCGCGAGCACGACATCCGACACCTGCTGGTCACGGACAGGCAGCGCCTGATCGGAGTGATCTCGGAGCGCGACCTGCTCGAGATCACGGGCTGGAACCCGGATGCCTTCTTCGATACGCCGCGCAACCGCGAGCTGATCGTCCGCGACCACATGAGCGCCACGGTCGAGAGCGTCGCCCCGGACAGCGAGCCCGCCGTCGCCTCGACGCGCATGGTCCGTTTCGGGATCGGCTGCCTGCCCGTGGTCAACGACGAGAAGCCGGTCGGGATCGTGACGGAGACCGACCTCCTCGCGCTGGTCGCGGACGCCGCCAAGAACGCCGAGCTGCCGGACGCCGTGGACCCTCCGCTCTCGAAGTGCACGCAAGGCGACGTGGTCACGATCGACGCCCAGCAGGGGGTCGCCGACGCCGTCGAGCTTTGCCGTCGGACGGGAATCCGTCACCTCCCGGTCGTTCACGACGGCTGGTTCGTGGGCGTCCTGTCCGATCGCGACCTCCGCGCCGACAAGGGCAGCTTCGCGCCCGTCCCCGTGGCCGAGATCATGTCGAAAGACATCCAGTCCCTGTCGCCCGACGCCCGCCTGTCGGAGGCGGCCGGCGCGATGGCCCGTTTGAAGATCGGTGCGGTGCCGGTCCTGCGGGACGGACGGCTCGAGGGCATCGTGACCGTGACCGACGTGCTGCGCGTGCTCGGTACCTTCTGCTTCTCTTCGCAGGGGTAGGGCGATCCCGCGGCGTTAGAGCCGCACCTTCAGCGACTCCGTCGGCAGCTCCTCCGGGACGCCGTTCCGGGTCAGGGCCGGCGTCAGCTTCAACGCGCCTCCTTCGTCGCCGTGCAGGAGGACCTCGGCGAAGTACTGCTTGGAGCGGTGCGTCTGGAACAGGACCTGACCCCAGCCCTCCGTGACCCGGCCGGCCTTGATGACCACCTCACCGTCGTCGTCGACGATCTGCAGGTCGAAGTTCACGAACGGCTCGACGGCGACGTCGAGGACCATCTCGTCGAGGAGCTGGAACGGCGGGCACGTCAGGCAGGGCGGTAGCGCGAAGCGCAGCTTCGTCCGCCGCCAGTCGTCCCACTCCACGGGCATGAGCGGCGCGTCCAGGCAATAGACGGGCGACGGCACCTCCGGACAGCAGTACGGCAGGAGCCTCTTCTCCAGCTCGCGCCGGCACACCGCGCAGAAGGCGGGGAAGGGTCCGAAGGAAGCGCCCTTCATCATGCACCTCGGCTCCGGGCGAAAGATCCCGAACATATGAGCCTTGGCGCCTTCCCACAGCCCGACGGTGCCGTCCGGTACGTCGTGACCCTCGGTCGGCAAGGGCGTCCCGGGAAGGATGAGATCCTTCCAGGGGATCTTCTCGCGCTGGGTGTGGGTCGTGACGTTGGGCTCCTTGGGCTCTAGTCCCGTGTAGACCTCGCCCTCCGCCGGGCTGCAGAGAATCACGTCGCAGAGATACTCGTCCGCCAGGCCGGCGATGCGGTGGCCGAGCTCGTGGACGACGGCGTTCGCGAACGTCGCCGGAACCGGCAACCCGGCCGCGCCTTCCCTGCCGGCGTAGGCGAAGCTGAGCCCCGAGCTCGGAACGTAGGAGCCGCCGGGAAGCTCGCTGTTGACGAGGACGACCACCGAGTCGTAGTCCGGAGCGGCGTCGGCGGCCGCGAACACCTTCTCGGGCGAGTCGCTCCGGATCGAGCGCTCGGTCTCGTTCGAGTTCTCCTCGGGATCGCCGTAGCGGCAGTCCAACGCCGTGTCCCGGACGATGCCTTCCGTCGGGACGTCGATGCCCGACTCGTTGGACAGGACGTTCACGCGCCAGACGTTGATGCACGACAGGAACTCGCCGAAGGGCTCGTACCTCGGTTCCGTCTCCAGCTTCTCGACGAGCCTCTTCACCTTCGCGTTGAAGAGCTCCTGGTCCTCCGCGGTGAACCCGTCGCCCAGGACGACCAGGTCGTAGCGCACCTGCGTCGGCCCGGAAACGTGCACCGGCGTGACGACGCCGGCCTCGACGTTGCGCGTCGCCGCGGCGGCAGAGAACCGGTCCGGGACCTTCAGCTCGCTCAGGAGCCGGCATTCCGCGCGTCCCTGATCCGTCGTCAAGTCGGCCGCGGGCGGCGCGTCGTAGAACCGGACCACCGACTCCGGCAGGTCCGCGATCTTCAGGCTGAACACCGCGCTGCGCCCGGGCGCCGGGACCCGGTTGACGCCACCCCGCTCGGGATCGAAGAACACCTCGTGGCCGTCCGCGAGGGGATGGACCACCGACCCGGTGAAGGCCAGCGAGCCCCCGGAGAGCACGTCGTAGGAGAGCCGCCGGCCTTGCCGCGCCACGCCTTCGGTGTAACCGCCGGCGGTC
>JANQEJ010000132.1 GCA_028278425.1 Planctomycetota bacterium
GTCGTGGGAAACACGACGGCGACGATCTCCTGGCACACGAACGAACCGGCGACGAGCGAGGTGGCCTACGGCGAGACCTTGGCGTACGAGCTCGGCGCGGTCGTGGAGAGCGACCTCGTCAGCGACCACTCGATCGACCTTCTCGGCCTGACGCCGGGGGTGACGCACTACTTCGAGATCACCTCGACCGACGGTCGCGGCAACGGCGGAACGGAGACGGGCTCGTTCACGACCGACTCCGGGCCGCCTTCGTCGACGGCCGTGAGCGACGACTTCAGCACGGTCGGCCTCGACGAGGGGCTTTGGACCTACACGAACCCGTACGACGACGCGATGCTCGCGTTCGACGGCACCCATCTGCGAATCGACGTGCCCACGGGCTTCGAGCACGAGGTCTGGACGAACGGCAACTACCTCCCGCGCATCATGCAGCCGGTGCTCGACGGCGACTTCGAGATCGAGGTGAAGTTCGAGTCGACGCCCGAAGCGAGCTTTCAAAGCCAGGGGCTCCTGATCCAGGACGACCCGGACGACTTCGTGCGGGCGGAGTGGCACTACTACCAGGGGAAGCTGCGGATCTACGTCGTGACGTTCACGAGCAACGTTCCGTCGATCAAGAAGCTGAAGCAGCTCGCCGAACCGGCGATACCGTCCGCGCAGCCGACGTGGCTGCGGGTGAGGCGCTTCGGCGACCAGTGGACGGTGTACTACTCCTTCGACGGCGTCGCCTGGACACAGGCCGTGACGTGGTCGGAGAGCTTCGTGATCAAGGAGGTCGGCGTCTTCGCGGGCAATTCCGACGACACGCCGAACACCGCGACGGTCGACTACTTCTTCAACAACGCGGCCCCGGTCGTGCCCGAGGACGGCGACCCGTCGGAGCTCGTCGTCAACGTGGCCGGCAACGGCGCGGTCCTGCGCAGCCCGGACAAGCTGAAGTACGACACCGGAGACAGCGTGGACCTCACGCCGCTGCCCGGCGCGGGTTGGACCTTCGCGGGCTGGAGCGGCGACGCCGCGGGCGGCACGGTTCCGCTCGAAGTCGTCGTCGGAACCGGAACCGAGATCGTCGCGACGTTCACGCCGAGCGTTCAGCTCTACGGCACGGGCACGCCCGGCTCGCTGGGCGTCCCGACCATCGGCGCGCAGGGTCAACCGCTTCCCGGCGGGACCTTCTCGATCGTCACGGGCAACGTGCCGCCGGGCACGCCGCTCGTCGTGGTCGGCTCGAAGTCTCCCGCGATGCCGCCGCTCGACCTGTCGAACGGACTCCTGCTCAACGTCAGCCTCCCGCTGATCTTTCTGAGCGCGCTCAACGCCGACGGCACGGGTCAGGGAGTCCTCCCGCTCACCGTTCCGGTCAGCGCGGCCGGCCTGACGATCTTCTTCCAATCGATCGCCGTCGACGGCACGGGCGGAGCCTTCTACGCATCGTCGCTCGGCTTGCAGATCGATCTGCCGTAGCGGTCAGGGCTAGACTCCTCGGGCGCCATGCGCCGCACGGTGACGACCCCCGCTGGCACCGGCGGCGGGACGGCGCTCCTGCCCCCCGAGCTGCTTCCGAGCCTCACCGCGATTCCAACCCGAGCTCATTGAGCTCGTCCCGGATCGCGTCGAGGTCCCAGAGGAGGATGCGGTTCGTCCACGCGCCGAACGCCAGCCGTGAACCGTCGGGCGAGAACTCGAGGACCTTGAAGGGAGAGCGGACCGGCGGCTCGAGGCGCAGCAACTCCCTTCCCGTTGAAACGTCGTAGACCGCCGCAACACCAAACTCGGTGCCCACGGCCAGCCGGCGGCCGTCGGGGGAAAAGGCGAGCGGGCCGCCGTACCGCGCGAACGACCGGCGCGGCACGCGGAAGACCTCGCGGCCGGTGGGCAGCTCCACCAACAGGTAGTCCCGCGATCGACCGATGGCCAGGAGGCTTCCATCGGGCGAGAACTCGACGCTGGCCGACACGGCATCGGGACACAGATCGGCGACCCTCTCACCGCTCGCGGCGTCCCAGACCTGAGCGCCGGTGCCACCCCACGTCCCCGCGGCGAGCAGGCGGCCGTCCGCGCTCAGCTCCACGCGTCGTACCGAAGGCTCGATCGGGATGATGACCCGGCGGTCGGGTTCGCCGCGGTGCAAGACGTGGTACTCGCCGGGAAGCTTCCAGACGACCACGCCTCCGTCCGCGCTCGCTTCCAGTTCCGACACGGCTCCGTCGAAGATCGTCTCGCTCGCTTCGGGGTCGTCCAGCGACCGCAACTCGACTCGCTCGGGCAGACGCACCAGGCAGCGCTCCCCGTCGGCGAACACGATCACGTCGATCGCTCTCGGATCGCCGACGGCTTCCGAGGTGCCGCGCCGCACGTCCCAGCGTCGGGCGCCGTCCGACCCCGCGCTCCAGATCCAGCCGCCGTCCGGGCCGAATCCGAGTCGCTCCGGGTTCTTCCCCGTGTGACCGTAGAGCGTGCGGACCACGACCTCGTGATCGAGCTCGAGAACGCCGAAGGTGTCGGAGGTGTGGAAGGCGAGCAAACGGCCCGTACGGTCGAAGCACAGGGGATAAGCCTCGACGGTCACGAGCAGCTCGCCCGAGCGGACGTCCCACAGCCGCATCAAGTCATCCCAGGCATAGGTCACCGCTAGCGACGAAGACGGAGCACCGATCACGCGCACCGATTCCGCCAAGTGCCCGCTCAGCAAGGCGATCGGCTCCTCCGCACCGATCGTCCAGCGGTAGCCGACGCCGTCCGCACAAACGACGATCCAGGATCGCGGCTCGAACACCTCTTCCAGATCGAAGGGGCTGCTCGGCAACTCGATCCGCGAGATCTGCTCTCCGCTTTGAACGTCGCGAAGCTCGATCGCGAAGACCTCGTCGCCCGCCAGGCCAAGCGCCAGTACTTCCCCGTCCCGTGAAAAGTCGAAGCAGTTGAGCCTCCCCGGATAAGTCCATTCCGTCGGCTCGGCGCCGGAAGTCACTTCGACGATCCGCAATCGCCCATCGGGCGCGGGCCACGCCAGAACGCTGCCATCCGGGGAGAACTCGATCCGCTGCCCCGGCAGGGTTCCGTCTCCCTCGAACAGCGGTTCGCTCGCATCGTCGCAGTCCCACAGACCGAAGCTCTCGCCGTGGCTCACGAGCAACGC
>JANQEJ010000155.1 GCA_028278425.1 Planctomycetota bacterium
CTCCCCGACGAGTCGCCGCTCCTCCGCGAGCACCTCCGCGCGTCCCGCGAGGGCGACGACGACCGTCCACGCGCCGTCGAGGTCGTGCGCGCAGACCGCGTGGTGGCGCAGCGGCAGGGTGAGGATCTCGCGCGCCGCCGCGAGCGCTCCTTCGCGATCGTCCGCGGTCGTTCGAAGAAGCAGGCGCTCCTCCGGCGCCGGGAACAGGCGCAGCGACGCCTCGAGCAGGACGCAGAGCGTGCCCTGCGACCCGCAGTACAGGCGGTGCAGGTCGTAACCCGTCACGTTCTTGACGAGCTGCCCGCCGCTCCGCGCGATCGTTCCGTCGGCGAGCGCGACGCGCGTGCCCAGCACGTGGTTGCGCACCGGACCGCAGCGCAGCCGGTCGAAGCCGCTCTGCCCGGCGGCGATCACGCCGCCGAGGCTCGCGTTCTCCGGGAAAGGGACGTCGGGCGTAAGCTGATGTCCGCCCGCGGCGACGGCACGCGCGAGCTCGGCCATCGACGTGCCCGTGCGCGCGGACAGCGTCCCGTCGCCGGGCTCGTAGGAGACGACCCCGCGCCAGCGCTTCGTCGTGAGCGCGAGGTCGACGCGCTCCGGCCGCCGCCACCCGCGCTTCGAGCCGAAGCCCTTCGGCGCGACAGCGAGGCCGTCGGCGCGCGCGAGACGGAGCGCCTCCACCCACTCGGCTTCGGTCGCGGGCGCGACGCACGGGACCGCGTCGGGCACGACGGCCTCCGCGCCGAAGACGGACTCCAGGCGTGCGGCGAGGGTCTCGCTCACGCCGGCTCCGCGGGCGGGGGCAGCGTGCGCACTTCGCGGCAGGCGCGCAGCGGGATCAGCTTGCCGGGGTTCATGCGCCGGTCCGGATCCCAGACGTCGCGCACGACGCACATCGTCGCCAGGTCTTCCGGCGCGAAGAGGAGCTCCATCTCCTCGAGCTTCTCGAGGCCGACGCCATGCTCGCCGGTCAGCGAGCCGCCCGCCTCGATGCAAGTCTTCAGGATCTCGTGCCCCGCCTCGAGCACGCGCTTCACCTCGTCCGCGTCGCGCCGGTCGTAGCAGATGTTCGGGTGCAGGTTGCCGTCCCCCGCGTGGAACACGGTGGCGAGGCGCAGGTCGCGCTCGCTCGCGATCTCCACGGTCCGCCGGACGAGCTCGCGCAGCTTCGTCCGCGGGACGACCGCGTCGGCGACGTACAGGTCCGGCGCGACGCGTCCCATCGCGCCGAAGGCGCCCTTGCGGCCGGCCCAGAGCTTCTTGCGCTCCGCCTCGTCGCGCGCGGTGCGCACGCTGAGCGCTCCGTGCTTCTCCAGGATCGCGCGGATCGCGCGCACGTTCGCGGCCACCTCGACCTCGCTGCCCTCCGTCTCCATCAAGAGCACGGCACCCGCGTCCTTGGGATAGCCGGCGGCGAAGACGCTGTCCTCGACCGCCTCGATGGTCAGCCGGTCGAGGATCTCGAGCGCGGAGGGATCCAGCCGCTCGGCGATCACGTCGGTGACGCTGTCGCACGCCCCGTCAAGGCTCGCGAAGACGCCGAGCAGCACCTCGACCACCTCCGGACGCGGCGTCAGGCGCACCGTCACCTCCGTGGCCAGCCCGAAGGTGCCCTCGCTTCCGACGAAGAGGCCGACGAGGTCGTAGCCGAGCGGGTCGACCTTCGGCTCCGAGAGGTCGATGACCTCGCCGTCGTGGCCGACGATCACGAGACCGAGCACGTGCTGCGTCGTCGCGCCGTACTTGAAGCAGTGCGGGCCGCCGGAGTTCTCCGCCACGTTGCCGCCGATCGTGCACGCCATCTGCGACGACGGATCCGGCGCGTAGAAGAGCCCGTGGCGCGCGCAGGCGCCCGAGAGGTCCACGTTCACGACGCCGGCCTGCACGCGCGCGTAGCGGTCCTCGGCGTTCACCTCGAGCACGTCGCGCATCCGCGCCGTGCTCACGACGACGCCGCCCTCGACCGGCGTCGCGCCGCCGGAGAGCCCGGTGCCCGCGCCGCGCCCGACCACGGGGACGCCCTCCCGATGGAGCAGCCGCATGACGTCCGACGCCTGTCGCGTGTTGCGCGGCAGGACGACGAGCTCGGGCTTCACGTGGAGCATCGCGAGCCCGTCGGACTCGTAGGGCAGGAGGCTCGTCGGGTTGGCGATCACCCCGCGGGGACCGCAGATATCCCACAGGTCGCGTTCGGCGGAGGGGCGCATCGCCCGGATTCTAAGGCTAGAAGTCGATGCGGCTCAGCTTGAGCCACCCGAGTCCGAGCATCACGGCCGTGAAGAGCAGCGTGGAACCGATGGAGAAGAAGATGTTGAACCGCCACTCGGCGTCCCAGTCCAGCTTCTCGTCGTACCAGTTGCTCGCCGTCGCGGAGCCGCGGACGCCGCATTGGCTGAGGAAATCCGTGGCCAAGTCTTCGCGGGCCGCCTCGTCGACCGTCGCCGGGAGGTCGATCTCGATCGTGTGGAACCAGTCCTTCGTGCCGACGAGGATCGTGTGCCGGTACCGTCCGTCGCGCTCCCACTTGAGGTGGGCGGCGGCGGACCGCATGAAGATGGGCGCGCCGTGCTTCTTCGGCGAGTTGGTGCCCATCGACTCCGCGTAATGATCGACCGTTCCGGCGTCGGGCAAGGCGCCGAGGAGCGCCGCCAGGTCTTCGCCGGCGTGCTTGCTGCGCTCGGTGTAGTAGCGTGTCTTCGAGCCGATCTGGCGTTCGATCTCGCGGCGGTCGCGGCGCCAGACCGAGACCACGCTGTCTTCGTCGGTCGCGGCGAACGTGGGCTCGCCGTAGATCGCGGTGATCTCGGCGTTGGGCAGCTCGCGCCGGAACGCGTCCAGCGGCGTCTCCTCGAAGCCCGCGGGCAGCTCGAGGATGGCGAAGTCCGTGAGCTCGTCGTCGTAGGCGTCGGCGCCTTCCACCGCCCGGCGAACCTTGCGCGTGATGACGTCGGCGTCGCCGGTCTTGGGCAGGACGCAGTGGACCACTTCGAAGCCGTTCCAGAACAGAGGGCCCCAGAAGCCGGAATCCTCCTCCTCTTCTTCGCCTTCCTCCGGCTCCAGCTCTTCACTCTCGCTATTGGCCTCGGCCGCCAGGAGAGCGTCCTCTTCCTCGACCATCGCCCGGTATTGCGCGCGGAAGCCCCACGCGATCTGGAGGCCGCCGTTCAGGAAGAAGAACAGGATGGAGAGCAGGATCGCCGCCACCGTGCTCCGCGTCAGCACGCCGACCAGCATGGAGATCGAGTGGATGACGCCGAACAGGTAGGTGAGCGTCAGCGCTCCCCAGAGGATGCCGGGGTCGTTGTACCCCGAGGCGATCAGGAACCCGAAGTAGACGCCACCGACCAGCACCAGGGAGAGAAGCCCGATGAAGAGCAGCCCGGTGAAGTAGCGCGACAGGTACAGAACCAGACGGCCGATGGGCTTGTGAAAGAGAACGTCGGCGGCGCCCTTCTCGATCATCTGCGGGACGAAGAAGGCCGTGGCGGCGATCGTGAAGATCACGCCGAAGTTCGACGAGATCCGGTCGAGCCACCATTCGAAGACGCCGACCATGTACCCCTGCTTGTCATCGATCTCGACGGTCGTGCCCACGAAGTCGGTGAAGAAGCCCAGGATCGGTCCGTAGTCCCACCGCTTGAGACCGAACAGGAACACCATCTCCTCCTCGCGGAAGCCGATGGCGAACGACAGGCCGATCGGAAGCAGGACGAGCACCGCCATGATGCGGAAGACGCGGTTGTCGAGGACCTGATACACCGCGTCCAGGACGAGAGCCTTGACCATGTTGGCGTTCATTGGGCGCTCTCCCGCTTCACGAGGTCGATGAAGGACTCCTCGAGCGTCAGCTTGCGGGGCTCGATCGCGCGGATGGAGATCCCGCCCGCGCGCAGCTTGTCGATCACCGCGTCGACCTCGCCCTCGTTGACCGACAGCTCGAAACCCTTGTCGTCGACCTCCGGTGGCGTGGGCAGCTCGAGCAACTTCTGAAGGTCGGACGGCACCGGGTCGACCTCGAACCGCACGACCCCGGTCTTCGGCGTCAGCTCGTCCACCGTTCCCTCGCGGATGATGCGTCCCTTGTCCATGATCACGACCCGGTCGCAGATCATCTCGACCTCCATCAGGAGGTGCGAGTTGATGAAGACCGTGACGCCCTTCTCCTTCAGGCCCGCGACGATCTCGCGGATCACGCGCCGGCCGACCGGGTCGACGCCGTCGGTGGGCTCGTCGAGGAAGATCAGCTCGGGTTCGTGCACCAGCGCCTGGGCGAGCCCGATGCGCTGCGTCATGCCCTTGGAGTACTCGCGGACCTTGCGCTGCGCGGACTGGCGCATCCCGACGCGCTCGATCCAGCGTGGCACTCGCTCGCGCAACCAGCTCTTGCTGCGTCCCGAGAGCATGCCGTAGAGCATCAACACCTGCTCTCCGCTCAGGTAACCCGGCAGGCGGTGCGCCTCCGGCAGGTAGCCGATCCGCCGTCGCGAGCCCGCGCGCCCCGCGGGGAGCCCGAAGAGCTGCGCCGAACCCTCCGACTCCCGAACCAGGCCGAGCAGGATCTTGATCAGCGTCGTCTTGCCCGCGCCGTTGGGGCCGAGCAGACCGAAGACCGACCCGCGTCCGACCTCGAGCGAGACGCCGTCGATGGCTCGGAATCCGCTCTTCCAGAGGCGCTGGCCGTAGGTCTTCGCGAGGTCGGAAACCGAGATGATGGTGTCGCTCATCGGCGGGATGGGGTGAGCGTGCGGGTTATCCGGCGACGGTGAGGTGGGCGGCACCGATCCAGCCGGCGCTGGGGCCGAGCGCGGCGCGCACGAGGCGGACCTCCTCTACGCGCTCCCCGTAGGCCCATTCCACCAGGCCGCGTCGAATGCCGGGCTCCAAGGTATCGAGGGCGGCGGAGAATCCACCCCCGAAGACGAAGGTGCGCACGTCGACCAGGCAGAGCGCGGCCGCGAGGCCGTGGCCCAGGTCGACGCCGATCGCATCGAGCAGTGCGCGCTCCGGCCCTTCCGCCGCGCGCGCCGCGTCGGCGAGCTCGGCGAGGTCGTCGGTCAAACCGGCTGCGCCCGCGCGCCGGCGCGCGGCGGTGGCCGAGGCCAGCGTCTCGAGGCAGCCGCGCGAGCCGCAGCCGCACGCGAGCCCGTCGGGGTCGACGGTGACGTGCCCGATCTCGCCGGCGAGGCCGGCGCCGAGGACGAGCTCGCCGCCGAGGATCAGCCCGCCGCCGATGCCGGTGCCGAGCGTGACGACGAGCACGTCGCGCTCCCCGCGCGCCGCGCCGAGCCGCGCTTCGCCGAGGGCGGCCACGTTCGCGTCGTTCTCGATCCGGACGAGCTCCGGGGCGACGTCGAGCCGCGCCGCGAGCTCGGCGCGCAGCGCGCAGCCGTTGAAGGCCGGCAGGTTCGGGCTTTCCTGAACCGTCCCCGCCGCGCGGTCGATCAGGCCGGGCATCCCGACGCCGAGCCCCGCGGCGGGGGGGCCTCCGGCGAGCGCCCGGACCGCCTCCGCCATCCCGTCGAGGATCGTCGCGACGTCGGCGACGCCGGCGACCGGCACCGAGCGCTCCCCGAGGACGCTTCCCTCCGCGTCGACCGCCCCGAGCTTGACGGTCGTCCCGCCGACGTCGACGCCGACCCGGGGCGGGTCAGGCACGCTGGCGTGCCTCCCGGCGCATCGCGGTCAGGCGCGCTGCCGCGCCTTCACGCGGCGCGTCACCCGGCGGTAGGCCTTCAGGTACTCCGCCGCGGCCGCCTCCCACGAGAAGTCCTGGTTCAGGCAGCGGCGCACGACCGTCTTCCACTTCGTCGCCTCCTTGTAGGCCTTGATCGCGGCGTTGACGCCCTCCATCAGGCCCTCGGAGGAATACGGCTCGAAGTGGAACCCGGTGCCGTAGCGCTTGTCCTCGAGCAGGTTCACGACCGGATCCTCCAGCCCGCTGTGGGCGTAGACGATCGGGACGACGCCGTAGCGCATCGCGATGGCGAAGAGCGGGTTCGACGGCTGGTAGTGCGACGGCAGGAGCATGAAGTCCGCCCCGCTCATCATCAGGTGCGCCGTGTGGGGGTTGTAGCCCTCGACGAGCCGCATGCGGCCCGGGAAGGCGGTCTCCATCGTCAGCAGGCGGTCGCCGATTTCCTTCGAGCCCGAGCCCATCACGACGAGCTCGACGTTGCGCTCCAGGATCTGGTTCAGGACCTCGGCGACGAGGTCGAACCCGGAATCGGCGTCCCAGCGGCCGATCGTGCACGCGACGGGCGTGCGGGGCCCGTTGTCCAGCTTGAGCGCCGCCTGGAGCGCCGCCTTGCAGCGGCGCTTGCCGGCGAGCTCGCGGTCCGAGGTCCCGAACCGGGCCGGGATCAGCGGGTCGTTCTCGGGGTCCCAGGCCTCGTAGTCGATGCCGTTCGTGATGCCGACGAGCTCCTTCTTGCGGCGCTGGAAGGTCTCCTCGAGGCCGTAGCCGCGGTCGCGCTCCTGGATCTTCAGGGCGTGGCTGGCCGAGTGCGTGCCGAGCACCGTCGCGAACTCCGCCCCGGCCTTCAGGAAGTTGACCTTGCCGGCGAGCTCCAAGCCCTCGATCGCCCGGAAGTGGCGGTGGGGAATCCCGATCTTCGGCAGGATCTCCCGCTCGAAGGTCCCCTGCATCGCCAGGTTGTGGATGGCGAAGTAGGTGCCCGCCTCGGTCGCGGGATGCTCGATCTCCTTCTCGAGGCACTCCAGCTTGTGGAAGACCGGGATCAGCCCGGTGGTCCAGTCCATGCAGTGGATCACGTCCGGGGCGAAGGGGATCTCGGCGAGGCTCGCGAGGACCGCGCGTGCGAAGAGCGCGTACCGGCGCCAGTTGTCCGCGTAGGGCCCGTCCTGGTCGCCGTAGGGGTGGCGCGAGCCGAAGAAGGCGTCGTTATCGAGGAGGACCACCGACAGGGCCCCCAGCCGTCCTTCGGCGATGCCGAAGACCTGGCTCCCCTCGCCGTCGCGCACGCGGACGCTGCCCAGGGGGTTCAGCTCTCCCAGGGGGTCCGTGTCGACGTCCTGGGTCCACGGTAGGAACACGCGGACGTCCTGGCCCGCACCCGCGAGCGCCTTCGACAGAGCCTCGGCGACTCCGGCCAGATTCGTGCGCCGGACGAGGGTCAGAAACTCCGGTGTGACGAAGGCGATGCGCAAGGGCTCAACCCCGCCTTCCTGCCCAGTCCGGTGGGGCGGCGGTCACCCTATCGGAGCCCCGTGCCAAACCCCAGCTTGCGTCGGCCCCGATGGCAGCAACGCTTTGTTGCGCAGAGAGTTAGGTTTTTGCGATCCCCTTGGCTAGCGCCCGGCGGAGGCCTGGTAGACCTCCATGGCTTCGGGCATGAGCGCCTGGAGCCTCTCGATCCGGGTCTCGTGCGAGGGGTGGGTGGAGAGGAACTCCGGAGGGCCGTTCCCGGTGACCTGGGCCATGCGGCTCCAGAAGGCCACCGCCTCGCGCGGGTCGTAACCCGCCCGCGCCATGTAAATCAGGCCGATGTGGTCCGCCTCGGACTCGTCCGCGCGGCCGAAGGGCATCTCGACCAAGAGGCCGTAGCTCGACTCGGCGATCGACTTGTACTCGCCCAGGTCGAGGTACTGCGTCGCCGCCTCGAGGCCGAACTCGGCGATCATGGAACGGGTGACCCGCTCGGTGCCGTCCTGGGCGACGACGTGCCCGATCTCGTGGCCCATCACGACGGCCAGCCCGGCCTCCGACTGACAAACCGGCAGGATGCCCGTGTAGACCGCCATCTTGCCGCCGGGCAGGGCGAAGGCGTTGACCGTCTGGTCGTTGTCGATCAGCGTCACCTCCCACTCGTAGCCCGCGTCGTCGGCGACGGCCACCAGGCGCTTCATCACCCGCTGGACCATCTGGAGCTCCTTGCCCGAGGTCACGACGCGCTCGCCGGCCAGGATCTGGCCGTACGCCTCGCGTCCGAGCTCGACGTCGTCGGCGGGGGAGAACAGGTTGAACGTGCGGGTGCCGGTGATCGGCGTCGTGGCGCACGAGCTCGCGAGCACCAAGAGCCCGGCAACGGGGATGAGCTTTCGATAGGATCTCCGCGCTTCGATCTGCATGACCACCTCTTCCGAAACCGCTCTTGCGGAGCTCTCCCTGCGGGAGTTCTGCCGCCGCCTCTCCGACCGCTCTCCGACGCCCTCCGGCGGCAGCCTCGCCGCCTGCCTGGGCGCCCTCGGGGCCAGCGGCGTCAGTATGACGCTTCGGCTCGCCGGCGGCGAGCGGGAGGTCTACCAGCGGGGGCGCGCCGACGAGCTGGACCAGGTCCGGGATCGCCTTCTGGAGCTCGTGGAGCGCGACGCCGCCGCCTACGACCGGGTCGCCGCCGCCCGGGACCTGCCGGAGGGCGAGCGCGAGCCCGCCCTGGCCGAGGCCTTCCGCGGCGCGCTCGAGACGCCCGTGGAGGTGATGGAGGAGTGCCTCGCCGGCCTGCGGCTCGCCGCCGCCGGGGGCGGAGGCGTCGATCCGCACCTCGCCTGCGACTGCCTCGCCGGGGCGCACGCCCTGTGGGCCGGGCTCGAGGACGCCTACCTGATGGTCCGCGAGAACGCCGGGTTCCTCGGCGACCGGGACTTCGTCGCCGCCCACGTCGGTCCGGCCGACGCGATGCGCAAGGAGGCGGCGAAGCGCCTGGTGGAGGTGCGGGGGGCGGCGGAACGAGCGCGGGCATGAACCACCGCCCGCTGCTTCTGATCGTCCTCGACGGCTGGGGCCACCGCGAGGCGCCCGAGCACAACGCCGTCCTGGCGCGGGGCGAGCACTTCCGGGGTTTCGTTGAGCGCTACCCGTCGACGCTGCTCTCGTGCTCCGGCGAGGAGGTGGGGCTGCCCCTCGGGCTGATGGGCAACAGCGAGGTCGGCCACATGAACCTCGGCGCGGGCCGGATCGTGTGGCAGGACATCACCCGCATCGACAGGTCGATCCGCGAGGGCGGCTTCTTCGAGAACGGCGCGCTCACCGGCGTCATGGACCGCGTCCAGCGCGCCGGCCGGACGCTGCACCTCCTTGGCCTGGTCAGCGACGGCGGCGTTCACTCCTCGGACTTCCACGTGCGCGCGCTGCTCAAGCTCGCCGCGCAGCGCGGGCTCGCCAAGGACAGGGTCGTCGTGCACGCGATCCTCGACGGGCGCGACACGCCGCCGCGCTCCGGCGCGGGTTACCTGGAAACGCTCGAGCGCGATCTCGCCGAGGCGGGCGTCGGGCGCATCGGCTCGATCGTCGGCCGCTACTTCGCCATGGACCGCGACAAGCGCTGGGACCGCGTCGAGCGCGCGTACGATCTCCTCACCGCGGGCGCCGGGGAACACTTCGATTCCGCCGCGGAGGCGATCCGCGCCTCGTACGCCGCCGACGTCGGCGACGAGTTCGTCGAGCCGCGCACGGTCGGCGCGCCGGCGCTCGTCGAGAGCGGCGACGGCGTCATCTGCTTCAACTTCCGCGCGGACCGCATGCGCGAGATCGTTCTCGCCCTCGGCACCGAGGACTTCGACGGCTTCGCGCGCCAGCGCACGTCGCGGCCCGAGCTCGTCACGATGACGCAGTACCGCGCCGACTTCCCGTTCGCGATCGCCTACCCGCCGGTCGAGATCGAGGGGCTCTTCTCCGAGATCGTGAGCGCCGCCGGCCTGCGCCAGGAGCGCATCGCCGAGACCGAGAAGTACGCCCACGTCACCTTCTTCTTCTCCGGCGGCAAGGAGGCCGAAGTCCCCGGCGAGTCGCGCACGCTGATCCCGAGCCCGAAGGTCGCCACCTACGACCTGAAGCCCGAGATGAGCGCCTTCGAGGTGTGCGACGCCGTCCTCGCCTCGCTGCGCAAGGGCGACACCGACGTCTACGTCATCAACTTCGCCAACGCCGACATGGTCGGCCACACCGGCTTCGTCGAAGCGGCCGAAGCCGCCGTGACCGCCGTCGACGCGTGCCTCTCCCGCATCGTCCCCGAGGTGACGAGCCGCGGCGGCCTCGTCGCCATCACCGCCGACCACGGCAACGCCGAGATGATGTGGGACGAGGCCAACGACCAACCGCACACGGCGCACACGACGAACCCCGTGCCGATCGTGCTCTGCGCCGAAGACCTGATCGGTGCGAAGCTGCGGCCGATGGGGATCCTGGCCGACGTGGTGCCGACGCTGTGCGAGCTCTCGGGGCTTGAGAAGTCGGAGGGAATGGACGGCGTGTCGCTCTTGGATTGAGCGTGTCCGGGCAACGGTGGTTGAACGCCCGCGTCCTGCGGTAACGTCTTCCCTTCATGCGCTGCCCGGCTTGCCAGGGAGAGCTTCCCGCCGACGCTCACACGTGTCCCGCGTGCGGCGAGGCGGTTACGCCGTCATCCGTCGTGTCGATGCACCTCGGCGACGCGGAGACGGCGGAGACCAAGGCCGCTACGCCACCCTCGCCGTCGACCCCTTCGTCGCGGCCGCCTAGCGACCCGGGCCGTTTTCCCGTCGGCTCGGTCGTCGGGGAGCGCTTTCGCATCCTGCGGCGCGTCGGCGTGGGCGGGATGGGGGAGGTCTATCAGGCCGAGGACCTGACGCTCGGCGAGGTCGTCGCGCTCAAGTTTCTGCCGGAGAAGGAGACGAGCGATCCGCTGTTGCGGGAACGGCTGGTGGAGGAGGTTCGAACCGCGCGGCGGGTGACGCACCCCAACGTCTGCCGCGTGCACGACGTGGGCGAGCTCGACGGGCAGCTCTATCTCTCGATGGAGTTCGTCGACGGCGAGGACCTCGCCTCGCTGCTCAAACGCATCGGCCGGTTGCCGGAGGACAAGGCGCTCGAGATCGCGCGTCAGCTTTGCGCGGGGCTCGCCGCGGCGCACGCCAAGGGGATCCTGCACCGCGACCTGAAGCCGGGCAACGTGATGATCGACGGCGAGGGCCGTGCGCGCATTACGGACTTCGGGCTCGCGATCACCGGGACCGTGGAAGGGAGCGGCGCTTTCGCCGGGACCCCGGTGTACATGGCGCCCGAGCAGCTCGCCGGCCGCGAGGTGACCGAGCGGAGCGACCTGTACGCGCTCGGGCTCGTCTTGTACGAGCTCTTCACCGGCGCGCGGCCGCACACCGGGACGAAGGTGTCGGAGCTTCTTCGCGAGCGGTCGGATGGCAACGTCCGGCCGCCGACGAGCGTCGCGCGGGCGCTCGATCCGGGCGTTGAAGCGTTGCTCCTGGAGTGTCTCGAGCCCTCCCCGGAGGCGCGCCCGCGGTCGGTCCACGCGGTCGCCGCGGCGCTGCCGGGCGTCGATCCGCTCGACACGCTCCTCGCGAGCGGAGAGACGCCCTCGCCGGAGCGCGTCGCCGCCGCCGGGGGGATCGGGACCTTGCCCGGCGTTCGAGGCGGCGTGTACCTCGGATTGGTCGTTCTCCTCGCGCTCTTCTGCCTCGTGATGAACGACCGCGTGCAGATCACGGGCTTCGAGGCGCTGCCGCTCAAACCGGACGTCATCCAGCACGAGGCTCGCCGGCTCCTCGCGCGGTGCGGGTACGAGAGCGAGCCGCGCGACACGGCCTATTCGCTGGGCGCGAACTATCGCTTGATCTGGCATCTGCTCGCCGCGGACGGCGCGCCGGTCGGCTGGGAGCGGCTCGCGGGCCTCGACCTGCCGACGTCCGTCCTGCACTGGTATCGCGAGGGGCCGGTCTACTACGACCCGCACTCCGTCCGCGGGCGCGTCGCGCTGCGCGACCCGCCCGACGTGTACCCGGGCATGGCGACGGTGCTCCTGAGCCCCGCGGGGAGGCTCTACTCGCTGAACGTCGAGGCCGCGCGCTCGCCTGATCCGGAGCCGGCGCCCTTCGACTGGAACGTGCTCTTCGAGGCATCGGGGCTTGCGCTCGCCGACTTCGCGAGCGTGGAGCCGGACTGGGTCCCGCACACCGCCTTCGACCAGCGCGGTGCGTGGGAAGGCGCGCATCCGGACGCGCCGGACATACCCTTGCGCGTGGAAGCCGCGGCCTTCGAAGGGCGGCCGGTGTACTACCAGCTCGGCTGGGTGTGGGAACGGCCGGAGCGGAACGACGGCCTTCTCGACTCGGTGGAGGAGGACATCGTCGGGCTCGTGGAGCTGGCCGTTCTGATCGGCGGCGTCATCCTCGCCTGGCGCGGGCTGAAGCAGGGACGCGGCGACCGGGCGGGTGCGCTTCGCCTCGCGATCGCGATGCTGATCCTGATGGTGCTCGCCTGGCTGTGCCGCGCGCACTTCGCGCCGACGCCGAACATGATCTTCGACAACGTGCTTCCCGCGTTCGGCCATGCCATCCAGCGCGCATTCGTCGTCTGGCTCGTGTACGTCGCCCTCGAGCCCTACATCCGTCGGACCTGGCCGCAGTGCCTGGTCGCCTGGAACCGGCTCCTCGCCGGGCGATTCCTCGACCCGATGGTCGGGCGGGAGCTCTTGACGGGAAGCCTCCTCGCCCTGATCTTCGTCGCGATTCCCCACGCAGGCGCCCTGTTCGGAGCCGCGCCGACGGTGCCGAGAAGCGTCGACTTCCACACCACGGTCGGGATCCGCGCCTGTCTCGGGCAGCTCCTCGACGGCTGCTTCGAGGCCGCGACCGCGGCGTTCGGGCTCGTCCTCTTCCTCGTGCTGGTCCGGTTCGTCGTTCGCAGCCGGTGGCTGACGATGGCCATCGTGGGAGTCTTCGTCGTCGTGCTGGTGGATCCCATTCCGACGGACGTCGTTCCGTGGGACTGGGCGCAGCGCTTCGTGATCACCGGCCTCCTCCTCTGGATCGTCGTGAAGCGCGGCCTGCTCGTGCTCGTCGTCGGCAAGTTCTTCAGCCAGGGCTGGAGTCGCTTCCCGGCGTCGCTCGACCTGTCGAGCTGGTACGCCCACGTCACGATCGTCCTCGTGCTGCTGACGCTGGTGGCGGCGATCTACGGCTACCGCGTCGCGTGTCCGGCCTGGGCGCGTCGGGCTTCCTAGACCGTCGCGACCGGGGACGGTACGAACGAGGGCACCGCGAAGCGGGCCGCTTGCTCCGGGACGCGTCCGCACGCCGGAGCCGGGCGGCTCTCCGAGCTCGAAACCACGAGCTTCCGGCCCCTGGCGAGGCACGTCAGCTCCTCGTGGATCTGATGGGCGATCCAGAACCGGTCCAGGTTGCGCTCCAACCGGAAGTGGAGGAACGCCGTCCAGCCGCCCGCGTCGTGCTGACCCGCCTCGCAGAGAATGCGGCTCAGGAGCTCTTCGACCGACGGTTCCTCGTGCTGCCGGACGATCCAGTCGCGCACGGGCTCGGGGTCGAGCCGGACCAGCGGGGCGAGCAGGTGCGCCTTCGGGAAGGCGGACAGGGGCTCGGCGAGGAGTCGCTCCGGTGCAACCAGCTCCGGCCGTTCTTCCAGGAGCGCGCGCAACGCGAGCAGGGCGGAGACGGCGGCCGCGCCGCGTCGCCGCAGCACGTCGAGGAGCGCTTCGACCTCCTCGCTCGGGTCCGCCGCCGACCCGGCGTCCCCCGCGCTGCACTCCCGGATGCACACGGTCAGGAGCGCGCCCTTCCAGTCGGTCGCCGCGCGTCGGAGGGAGCTCTGGAATCGCTCCGCGAAGGCAGGCGCGAGCGCCTGCCGGACGGACTCGGTCGCGAGCAGCCGGGTCGCCTCCAGAACCTGCCAGCCGGCGTCGTGATCGGCGGTCGAAGGCGTCACCGTCAAGCGGTCGATCGCCCCGAAGAAGGCGCGGAGAACGGCATCCGGAGACAGGTGGGGCGGGCTCGGGTACTCGACGGCGAGCCGCAGGAGCACCGCGGGGAGGGGCACTCCCGAGTAGCGGAACCGGCGCCGTCGCCCGTTTGCGTCGTGCGGCCCGAGCGCGCGCGCGAAGGCCCCGCACAGCGTGCCCTCGTCGAGCGAAAGCAGCGCGAGGAGAATGCAGAGCAGCCCTTCGTCGTTCCAGGGGGTGCGCGGGCCGTCGCCGTCGTAGGCGGCGATCCCAGCGCGGTATTCGTACTCCTCCAACAGGCGCGGCGGAAACGCCGCCTGTTCAAGAGGACGTTTCCGCCGCGAAGACACCGAGTCCCGATCCTGCTCGAGACGCGAACTCTCGTCGGTCTCGAGCGAGGTAGAGGTCTCCGGGGGCGAAGACGAATTCGGCAGCGCGAGCTCTTTCAGCTTCCGCCTGCACCGCTCGCAGTGCTCGGCGTGGAACAGCAGCGCTTTGCGGTCCGGAACCTCGGAGGGCTTGAGCGCGCCGAGCCGGGGCGCCGCGTAGCGCTCGATCTCCTCCGGGCGCGCACAGAAGACTCGCGGGAGCTCCGCCGCGGCGTCCAGCCTCAGGCCGTACGACGAGAGCGCCTGCTCCACGGGATCGGAAGACGGCGCGGATCCCGGTTTCCTGCCGGCGTCGGGACGCGGGCGGCCGGGGCTCCCACCTCTTCGATCGGACATGAACAGATCACCTCCTTGGGTTGGCGGAGTGTGGGCGGGCCTCAGGCGGGAGTAGCGGGTCACGACTGCCCACCTCCTTTCCCATACTCCGGGTTCTTGCGCTTGAGGAACCTGCGGAGCCTGCGCCTGATGCGCTGTCGCCGCTTCCTCACGGCGGCGACGCTCAGTTCCAGGATGGACGCGACCAGCTCGATGTCTCGGTTCTCCACGAGCACGAGCCGGAAGATCACGCGGTTGGCCGGCTTCTCCGTCGCCAGGAACTCGTCGAGCCAGCCCCAGAGCTCCTCGTGGTCGGTGGCCGCCGCCGCCGTCGCCGTGGCCCGGTAATCGGCCCAGCGCTTGACCACGAGGCGTCTCTGCGTGCTCTCGGTGCGGGCCGAGGTGATCACGGAGTTGACGACGGTCCGGAAGACGTAATCGCGCCAGCGCTCCTTCGGAGCCGGGACGAGCCGGCGCCGCAGGCGGGTGTACGCGTCGTTGACGGCCTCGGACGGGTCGAAGTGGGACTGTAGATCGGCGTTGCGCGCGCAGGAGACGAGCTCCTCGTGCTCGCGGGTGAAGAGCTCGTCCAGGTAGCCCCTCCACGGCAGGTACCGCTCCTCGAGCACGGTCTGGACCCGCGACTCCACCGCGGGCCACCAATCCTCCCCCTTTCCCGGCGGGTCTTCCCGGCGTAGAGCGGCGCGCACCACCTCGGCCACCTGCGCGGCGACCGCGACGCACTCCACTCCAACGGCTCGAACGGCGGCCAGGAAGCGGGCTTCGGTCGCGCGACAAGCCCGTTTCAGAAACGACCTGTACTTCCCTTGGAGCGATTCATCCACCCGATTCAAAGTGTCGCCTCGCGTTGTCAGATGCGTTGGAAGGGCAGCGTGGGAACGGACGGTGACCGGCTGGCAGGCTGGAACGACGCCGGGCCGACGGGGGGCTTCTTCGGCTTGTGCCCTCCTCCAACAAGGGACTGGAGCGAGCGGGAGATGGACGCGCACGGGAGCGGCGAGCGAGTGGAGCATCCGCTCCACCAAGACTTCCCGCCCGAAGGGGACAAGTGCGATCGGATCGTGGGCCGTCACGGAAGCACAACGGGCGACGCGCCGCACGTTGGCCGGGCTTTCTCCGGAAAACTTGGAGGCTCGTGACGGCGATCGGCGCCGTGCGTTCCCATCGGTTGTGCGATTTTCGGGAAAACGCGTCCACGCCGCGGCACGACGCCGTGGGGTGGTCGACCGCTGACGCTAGGGCGGTCCAAACAAGAGGAGCTCACGCACGATGGAATTCTCCCGCTTCCGCCTTCCCGATCTCGGCGAGCTGTCTCGGCGGTCGCTCGCTTCCGTGTTCCGGAACACGACACGGTTTCTCCACCGGATGGGTGTCGGCGGCACGCCGGCGGAGCGGTTCACCATCGGGGGCCGCGACATGCTGCTCAAGATGGAGCACCTGAACCACTCGGGCTCCTACAAGGACCGCGGCGCCTTCACCGCCGTCCACAACGCGATGTGCCGGGGAGCGGAGCTCGGCGTCTGTGCCTCCACCGGCAACTTCGCCAAGGCCGTCAAGCTCGCCGCCCACCGGCTCGGCTTCCGGGTGACGTTCATCGTCCCGGAGTCCACGCCGGACATGAAGAAGAAGGCGATTCGCGCCGACGGAGCCGAAGTCCTCATCCGCGGCGAGGACTTCCAGGACGCGCTCGACGAGGCGCACGTCTTCGCGGACGAGCACGGTTGCTCCCTCCAGCACCCCTACGACAGCCCCGACACCGTCGTGGGGCAGTCCACCCTGGGCGTCGAGCTCATCCAGCAGGCGGGCGGCGGGTACGGCGTCGTCGTCGTTCCGATCGGCGGCGGCGGGCTCGCGAGCGGCACCCTGCTCGCACACGCCGCCGGCGACCCGCGCGTCAAGGTCGTGGGGGTCGTGAGCGACGCGGCGCCGGCGATGATGTACGCCTTCGCCGGCGACCGGGTCCTGCGGAAGGTCGACACGCGGCCGAGCATCGCGGAGGGCGTGAACGTGGCGACGCCGGGGCGCTACTGCTGGGACGTCATCCAGCGCTTCTCGAAGCGCATGACGATCGTCAGCGTGTGCGACGCCGAGGTCGAGCACGCGATGGACGTCCTTCAGCGCGACGCGGGCATCCGCGCCGAAGGGGCGGGAGCCCTCGCGACCGCGGCGGTTCTCTCCGGGAGGCTCGACGACATCCCCGAGGCGCGCCGGGGGATCGCGTCCGTCATCAGCGGCGGCAACATCGGCGAGAAGGAGCACGAGAAGGCCTGCCTGCGCAGCCGGGCCGTGAGGGCGGCGCGGGGCCGCATGGAGCAACGCGTTCACGCATCAGCGTGATCTCCTCTGGGGGGGAAAGGGTAAGCCCCGAGCATGACTTACCATCGATCTAGCGGCGCAACGGGGCACGCCTCTTTCCCCTCCTTTCTTCCAGGTGCTCGACCTCAGCAGACCAGGCGCTCGGTTGCGGCGTCGATGCGGGCGAGGACGTCGCGGTGTTCCTTCGCCGCCCGCTCGAGCAGGTCGCGGACGGTCCGGTGAGCTCGCTCGATCGCGTCCCTGGCCTCGTCCGGCGTCGCGGTGGAGTGGTCGTTGAGCAACACGAGCACGTCCCGTTCCAGCGCGTGGAGGACGCCGTCGACGCGCGAGCACACCTCGAGGAGCTCTGCATCCCCGTCCGGCCCGAGACGGAGGAGGTTCCTCTGGAGCTCGTCCATCCGGATCAGGATCCGCTGCGCAAGCTCGGCCTGGGAGCGCGCGCCCTCGGGGAAGGGACCGAGCTCGTGTCCCAGCTCTCCGCACAGGTTGCGGACCTGCTTGAGGTAGTTCCAAAGGAGCCGCTCGGCGCAGACGAAGCCGGCGATCCGCCGGGACAGTGTCCTGGTCTCGTCCATCATCGCTGTTCCTTCTCCCACGTCGCTTCGGCGCTGGTATCGGGCGCGCCGGGCCCGTCGATCGGTCGGTCGGCCGGCCCCTAGCGCGTCGCGGGGCGCTCGCGCTCCGCGATGGCCCGATCGACCGCCTCCACGCCCTCGGTGTGGAGCTTCTTCAGGAGCGTCGAGCGGAACTCGACGTTCGTCGCGAACTTAGCGAGCAGCTCCTGCTCGTCCGGCGAGTGCCGTTCGGGATCCAGCTCCCGGGAACGAAGCAGCTCGGCCGCTGCCGCCAGCGCTTCCTCGAGGCCTTCCCGGTGTTCCGAGGTGCGGGCGGACTCCGAGAGCCAAAGGTCGTAATAGGCGGCCCAGGCCTGGCGGGCCCAACGGCAGATCGACTCGCCGGCCGCGTAGGAGGGGGACACCCGCCACTTCCCGATGGCCTCGTGCAGGTGGCTGAGACACTGCTCAAGGGTCGGTACGGAGACGATCGGTTCCATCATCGGGAGAGGTCGAACGGCAAGGCAAGAACACGGCCCGCAACGCGGAGGCGACGGTCCGTGGCGAGGCGGGCAATGATCGCGAGAGAGCTGTGGCGAGTCAAGTCGTCCGGCCGTCGTCCCCTTCTCTTAGGACGGCCTTCAAGCCTTCGGCGCCGGCTGGGTGAACGTTCGACAGCGCACGGCGATCGGCGGCCAGCTCCGCTCGTGGGACTTGCCGTCGACCGTGGCGGACGTCTGGTAGCGCTGCTGAACGTCCTCGGGGAGGCCGGCCCAGGTGTCGATGCAAATCCGAACTTCGTCGTCGGCGCTCGACGACTCGATCCGCACCGCCTGGATGATCGGAAGGCCGGCCGCGTCGAACGTCACCACGCGGCCATCGTCGTCTTCGATCGTCCGGCGGAGCGCAACCTCGCCGGTGCGGATGCCGACGCGGAACCGCGGACCGCGCTCGCGCGCGTTGGCCTCCTGCACGGCCTCCGCGAAGCGGACCGCGTTCTCCGGCTCACGGAAGTAGATCAGCGCGCCGTCGCCGGTGGGGTGGATGTACACGTCCTGGATGCCGAGGTCCGCGAGCTTCGCGCGGAAGTCCTCCTGGATCCGGAGGTTGAGCGTGAGCAGGGCCTTGGGGTCGCGGAGGACCTCCTCGAGCACCTGGGCGCGTTTGCCGTAGCGGGAGATGTCGATGGAGAGCACGGACATCCTGAGCGTGTTCACCGCGGGGCTCGTGAACGGAAAGAGCACCTTGCCCTGCTCGGTCTCCGGGAGCACCTCCTCGAGCCACCGGCCGACCTCCTTGGCGTCGTCTCCGAGCTGAGCCAGCGCCTCCTTCGCCGCCGCGATGGTGTGGTTCTCGTCGGCCTGCTTGGCGGAGGCGACCACCGCGGAGAGCACGCCCGTGAGGGCTTCCTGGACACGGCGCACGCGGCCTTCCAGCGCGTCGACGACGTCGTCTTTCCGGGCCCCGCGGCACTCCCGGAAGGCGCGGCGGAAATCGGTCTCGATGTGGTCCTTGATGCGTTGGACGCGCGCCGCGAGCTCCTTGGCCTCGAAAACGGGCACGTCGTCGAGGTCGTAGTTCAACGAGCGGAGCTGGAGAGCCAGGTAGGCGAACAAGCGCGCGCCGAGCACCAGGCAGGCGGTCACCCAGGGTCGCTGCTGCGGGTAGCTCATCGCCGAGTCTCCCCGCCGTTTGGAGTCGAGCTCAGGGGCGTGCAGCGCTGCGGGCGACGATGGCTCCATCTACCGCCTCCACGCCCTCGTCGCGGAGGAGGTCCAGCAAATCCCGCCGAAACTCGACGCTGTCGGCAAAGCGGCGGAGGAGCCTCGCCTCGCCGGCCGGAAGGTCCTCGGGCTCCGGGCCGCGAAGCGCCGCGACCGACGCGTTCAGCGCCTCGCGCAGCTCCGCGATGCTGCCGTCGGTCAGAGTGTTTCTCTGCGACAACCATAGGTCGTAAAAGGCCGCCCAGGCTTGGCGGCTCCATCTACACAGGGACTCGCCGGCCTCGAAGGTGGGCGTGACACCCCACCTGCCGAGGGCCTCGAGCAGCCGGCTCGAGCAGGTTTCAAAGCTCGGCACCTCGACGACGTGCTCCCAGACCTTGTTCGGCATAGTCCTTCCCGCCGGAATCGACCCGACGCGGCGCGGGTAGCGGCCGGCCACCGCGCACGCCTAAGGAAGTCATCATGACGGGGGACCCGCGTGCTGTCCAGCGGACCCGCACTCCCTCCGTCTACGTGGACGTGCGTGAAAACGGGGAGAGCGAGGTCGCCGTGTGAGGGGACGAGGAGTGCCCCGGCCTTCGCGGTGGAAGGCCGGGGCACGAGTCTTCTCCGACTGACGTCAGTTGGTGGGAATCTCGCCGAATCCGGACTGCGGCGTGTCGGCGTGGAGCGGCTCCGAGCTGCTCCAGCCCACCTGGAAGGCGAGCGTGACCTCGGTCCCCTCGTGCGTGGGGTCCGTCACCGTCCACGGCTTGTCGTTGAAGGTCACCGCGGCTTCGTACACGCAACTGACCGTGTTGTCGTGGTAGATGTACCGGACGCCCGTGTCGTCGCTGTTCGTGCTCGTGGACAGGGCGAAGGCCGCGTCCTCGCGTTCGCCGTTGATGTGGCGGATGACCCGCTGGAGGATCTTGCGCGCGAAGCGTCGGTCGCGAAGACCGACCTCGTCGTCGCGCAGTGCGAGCGAGGCCCAGGAGTCCCGGCAGTCCTTGGGAATCTGGGTCAGGATCTCCTTCTTCACCCGGTTCTTGAGCGCCATGGTGGCGCGGTGGGAAACCGGTGCCCAGAGCACGTGCACCATCAAGTCGCGTCTCATTTGGATTACCCCTTGTGGAAGTCAGGATGGGGGAGCGGGCCGGTCTCGCTCCGGATTCTGTGTACTTGGCAGGCGGCAGGTTGGCTCGTTGGCTCTACTCCGCTTTCTTCCGAAGCTTCAGGTTCTCGGCGATCCGCGCGCGGAGGCGGTCGGAGTACTTCATGCCCTCCTGAGTGCTCCTGAGGAAGGTCTGGAACTTCGTCGAGCCCCGTTGCTTGGTCTCGTCGAGATGAACCGCGAGCTCGCGATAGAGCCCGGCCCGATCGGGTCGGGCGCCGAGGGCGAGCTTGTCGCAGCGTGCCCGGATGGCGTCGCGCCAGAGCTGCCGCACGCGCTTGGAGGGCAGATCGGCCGATTCGTGCAGGAACCGGCGGCAGGCCTCCCGCGCCCGGGGTCCGAGGTCGTCGATCGCCTCCAGGGCGACGGTCGTCGCGAGCTCGATGGCCTCGCGCGCCTCGGCAGCCGCGGCCGGCGAGGTGCCGTTCGCGGTCGCGTCGAATTCGGTCAGATGCGGGGGCAGACGCTTGTACCGCTTGACGACACGGTTTGCGACCTTGCGGACGTCGTCGCGGAATTGCGCCTCGGTGATCTGTCCACTGAGGAAGCGCTCCTCCGATCCGAATCCCTTGAGCGTTCCGGGTTTCTTGCGCGGACCCCGGTAGTCACCGCGCGTTTCCGCTTCGACGTCGAAGAGGATCGTTTCGATGACGTGCGTCTGGCGGATTCCCTGGTAGCGGCACACCAGGGAGGTTTCCTCGCTCAGGATGAGGTAGGCGAGTTCGAGACGGCTCGGGGGGTCTTGGAGCATGACCGTGTCTCCTCTCGGTGCTGTTGGGTATGTACCCGAGCCGCGATCAGCAGGACCGTCGACGGACGGCGACGTGGGAACCCGACTCACCACGGGGCCGCACGCGCGTCGGGGGGCGCTGGATACGAAATCCGAACGAATCGACGTCCTGAAGCTCACGGCAAGCCCTCGCCTCGATGGTGGGCTCCGGCGAAGTCGAGGCCGACCCGGTCCAGCAGGGACTCCCAGAACAACGGGTCGTTGTCCTGCGTGAGCGCGACGAGGGCCCGGTAGAACTCCTCGCCGGTTTCTTCGGCCCTCCGGAGCGCGATCGCGCGCATCGCCGCGGCCAGTCCTTCCAGCATCTTGCTGGAGGGGATCTGGATCCGGTGGTCGTCGACGAAGTCGTTCCATTCCCGCTCGAGCGGGGGCGCTAGCGTCGCGGCCGCCTGGGTGGCGATCTCGGCGAGCTCCTCGGCCTTCTCCGCAAGCGCCACCGAGACGTCGGACGGGGCGATGGCCACCTCAGCCGACGCCAGGGTGACCTGGCGGCCGCCGCGGAGCCAGCGGCGACAGATCCGGTCGGCGGTCGCCCGCATGCCATGGCGGTACCTCTTCTCTGGGAGCGCGCCCGTGAGATACATGGGCGTCCAGCCGAGGCCGAGCGCGTTTCTGCGCTTCTTGTGGTGGGGGGGCAGTTGCCCGAGATACTCGCCCCAGCCCTCTCGATCCAGGTCGAAGAGCATGAGCTCGCGGCGCAGCCGGCTCCGGATTCCGCGCCGGTCGGCGATCGTTTCGATCGCCCAAGCCTTGATCTCGGGGTCCTTCAACAGGAGATCCGGTCGAAGAGCGCCTTCGGGAGCCGCGAGAAGCTTGGGGGGCATTCGCATCGAGTCCTCCTTGGGGGGCGGGGGCTGCTATCCCTAAGGGACATGGGGCCAAGGGAACGCTCGCCACGGTCCACGGCTCCCGCTCCAGCCCCCCCCTGTCACTGGGGGAACGGGAGTTCCCTCGCTCCAACGCCACACAAAATCCGTGGGTCGTGCGCTTTCCCTAGGAAAGTCGACCGTTCCCGCCGCCGTTCCCGTGTCCATCCCCGGAGGCAGCATCCGCGGGCCGAAACGCATCCCGGCGGCGGACGCCTCGCTGGAGTGCCTATGTTGGAGTCCTTGCCGGCCGCGATCCCATACAACGGCTTCCTGCCCTTTCCGACCCGAGACGTCGTTTTCCCCCCGACGAGGGCGGTGGGCGCCTGGAAGGCTCCCGCCGCGGAGGCCCCCCCCATGGACACCGACCCCACCGAGATCGATCGGCTGATCCGGAAGCTGTCGAACGGCGACCCCAGGGCAGCCGACGAGCTGATCCCCCTGATCTACACCGAGTTGCACCGCATCGCCGAGACCGCGATGCGCCGGCAGCCGCGGTCGCACACGCTTCAGCCCACCGCTCTGGTGAACGAGCTCTACCTCAAGCTGTTCCCGACGTGGGATGCCCGGCTGAACGACCGCGAGCACTTCCTCGTTCTGGTCGCCCGCGCGATGGAGCAGATCCTGATCGACAGGGCACGCGGCAAGCAGACGGAGAAGCGCCGGCCGAAGGGGGAGCGGGTGCTGTTCGAGGATCTCGTGGAGGCGTACGAGCACAACGCCCACGGCCTTCTGGAGCTTCACGAAGCGCTCGAGCGCTTCGCAAAGGTGGATCCCCGGTCCGCCGAGGTCGTGCGCCTGCGGTTCTTCGCGGGCCGCGCGCCCGCGGAAGTCGCGCGGGTACTCGGTGTCTCGCGACGCACCGAGCTTCGCATGTACGAGGCGGCGAGAGTCTGGTTACGAAAGGAATTGCAGTGAACAAGGAACTTGAGATCGAAGCGTACGGGCTCCTGCAAAGGGCGCTCGAACTGGACGCGGATCGACGGAGAGCGTTCGTCGATTCCGAGGCCGGGACGAACCATGAGCTGCGCCATCGCGTGGTCGGCCTGCTCGACATGTCCGACGTGGAGGACGACTTTCTGGAGACGCCCGGCCAGCTCAGCCTCCTGGACGCGGATCTGCCCCCCGCGAACGTGGAGGGCTTGGACCGTTACGAGTTCCTCGGACGGCTCGGCAGCGGCGGTATGGGGATGGTCTACCTCGCTCGGGATTGCAAACTCGACCGGAAGGTGGCGGTCAAGTTCCTGAGGCCGCTGCTCACGATCTCGGACGACACCGTGGAGCGCTTCCGCCGCGAGGCGCGGGTCGCCGCGGGCCTGCAGCATCCGGGCATCGTGCAGGTGCACGACTTCGTCGAGCACGCCGGCGCACAGTACATCGTGATGGACTACGTCGCCGGGGAGAGTCTCGACGTCCTCTTCGAGGACAAGCGCGACGGTATCGACGACTCGTACGTCTATGACGGTCGGCAGCTTGACCGCGCCGCCTGGGGGGCGACCATCGTGCGGGACATCGCGGAGACGCTTCAGTACCTCCACGACAACGGCGTGGTGCACCGAGACGTCAAGCCCGCGAACGTCCTGATCGACGGCGAGGGAAGGCCGCGGATCGCCGATTTCGGGCTTTGCAAGGACCTCGACGTCGACGGTGTGCGGCAGTCGTCGCACCTCCTTGGAACGCTCTCCTACATGAGCCCGGAGCAGACCTGGGGCGGCGACCGCCCGGTGGACGCTCGCACCGACGTGTATTCCGCGGGTGCCGTCCTGTTCGAGGCGCTTGCGCAGCGCCCGCCCTACGAGGGGAACGACGGGCTGATCGTGCAGCGCATCCGCGAAGACGACCCGAGCGTCCGGGCGTGGAGACCGGACGTGCCGCGCGACCTCGAGCTCGTCTGCCTGAAGGCGATGGCCAAGGATCCGGACGAGCGCTACCAGCGCGCCGGGGACTTCGCGGACGACCTTGGACGGTTTCTGCGCCACGAGGCGGTCTTCGCGACGCCGCCGACGTTCGGGGCAAACGTCCGCCGGCTCTTGTTCCGTCATCGCAGACGGGTCCAGGCCCTGGCGATCTCCGCCGTGGCCGTCGCGGGTGGCGTGCTCTTGACGGCGTTCCTCCTGGCCGAGCAGCGCCGCGACGCCGGCGTGGCGACCGTCGCCGGCCTCGTGACCTCGCCCTGGGACGACGTCGAGCTGGCGGAGCTCCTGCACGGCCAGACCCTCGCGGAGGAGCTCGCGAAGGGCGACCTGGACGAAGACGAAGAGCGCGTCGTCGCCGCGTTCGGGGACCGCGTCCGGGAGTTCGTGGCGGAGCGAAAGCGGCTCGGGACCGAGGCGATCGTGTCCGCGCACGACGAGACCCCGTGGTCCCGGGACGGCGCCATCGCCAGCGGCCTGCGGCAGTTGCTCGAGGCTTCCCTGCTCAGCCCGGAGGACCGCGGGATCCGGGAACAGACGAGCGACGCCTTCTGGCACCCGAAGCTCAAGGTGCACACCTCGCCGAGCGGGGCGGAGATCCGGCTGCAGCCGCTTGACTCCGCCGGCGAGCCCGCCGGAGGAAGCGTCGAGCTCGTCGGCTCCCCTTTGGGGGGGCACCCGGTCGCGCCGGGCTACTACCGGGTGACGGTGACGCTACCCGGCCTGGGCCACGCCGAGAGCACCGTCATCCTCGCGCGGCTTCGGGAAGAGGTCGAGGTCGCGCTCGACCTCAGAAGCACGGCCGAGGTCACCGCCGGCATGGTCTTCATCCCGGCCGGGCCCGCGCGGGTGGGCAACGGAACCGAGGGCCTCTCTCCGTTCCCGGAGCGGACGGTCGAGCTGAGCGCGTTCTGGATCGACCGGACCGAGGTCACCAACGCCGACTACAAGCGCTTCGTGGACGATACGGGGCACCCCGCGCCCGCCATCTGGGAGGGCGAGTACGACCCGGCGTGGGACCGGCTCCCCGTCGTCGGCGTCTCGTACCACGACGCCGCGCGCTTCGCGCGCTGGGCCGGCAAGCGCCTGCCGACCCTGGCGGAATGGGAGCGCGCCGCCCGGGGCCCGTCCGGCTACGCCTATCCCTGGGGCGACGAGAAGACGGACCTCGACGCCGCGGTGCTCGGCCGGAAGGGCCAAAAGATCATGCTGAACGATCCCGACCGCTGGCGAGTGCACCGGGAGAGCTACCTCGCCAGCGTGGAGCCCGCCGACGTCGCCGCGACCGCGAGCCCGGACGGCCTCCTCCACACCCTGGGAAACGTCGCCGAGTGGACGGAGACCCTCTCGCGCCACCAGGCCAGGCTGGGGATCTTCAGCCCTCAGGCGGGATTGCGCGTGACGAAGGGGGGAGGCTGGCCCAACTCGCCCGTGATCTGGAACCTCGAGGTGGTCTCGGGCGCCCCGGCGGATGCGGTCGACCGCGCCGTAGGCTTCCGCTGCGCGAAGAGCACCCTCGACGACCGTTGACGAGAAAAGGGCCTGGGGATGCCCCCCCAGGCCCTTCGAGGGTCTCCGTCCGTTCGCGCTTTTAGATGAACGCTAGCGTGACGTCGAACCTCTCACCCCTCAGGAAGTTCTTCCCCTTCGGAAACTCGGGCTTGCCGAACAGGACCTCCGCGCCGTCGTTTCCCCGGTTGAGCCCGTCGCACACGGCCTTGGCATCGCCTTGCGCGAACCGGAGCTTCGCGACGACGACTTCGAAGCCGTACTTCACGAACCCGAACGGGTCGCCGAAGGGCTCTTGATCGTTCCCCGCGACGTCGAACTGGCAATCGGTGACCTCGTCGCCGGCCTTCGGGAACTTGAAGTTGGCGCCTTCGACCTCGTCGTCCGCCTTCGGGAAGTCGAAGGCGACGTTCTCGATCGGATCGGCGGCCGGGAACTTGAAGTCCGCGACGAATTCGATCTCGCCCTCGACGAGCTCCATCTTGGTGACCTTGGGCTCCGGCTTCGCCGCGACCGGCGGCTTGGCCGGGAGGAAGCTGGATGCGAGAAGCGGTGCAAAGAGAATCAGGGCTTGCATGGCGGTGGTTCCTTCCTGTGTGTTCCTAGTGTCTCGGTCCGGTGTTCTTGTGATCGTGCGGGTGCGGGTCCTCGTGGTCGTTCGCGGCTCGGCGAACCTCGGCCGCGTGGTCTTCGACGACGTGATCGGCGTGCTGGTGGTGGCCGCGGTCATGACCCTTGTGTCCGGCGTCGGTGCCGGTGGGGCTCAAGGCCTTTTCCTTCGTTGTCATGTCGGGGTCCTTCTCTCGGTGTGGTTCCGGGCGATGGCCCGGTCTGGCTGCGTGTGCATTCCTCGTGCACCCGGCGGCGGATCAGAAGGCCCGAAAAACGGCCGGGCGGGAAACCCGACGGATGCGTGCCATCTCGCACCGCGTCCAGTACAGCCCAGGAAGCGCCATCCGGCGCCGACCAGAGACACGTCCATGCACGTCGATTCGGCTACACACCGCCCTAGACGACACCGCACCTCTTCCCGGCGGTCGTGCTCCGGTCTCGTCCGACATCGGTCCGGCAGCCCGCACGCGCCTCAGCATCCGTAAGGAACGCGGGCCGGACCTCTATCACCCCACCCCGAGAGACGGACGGCTCGCCATGCTCACCCGGCAGGCTCCGGACCATCTGACAAGCTGAGGAATCGTCATGAAGCGCAAACGTGAGCGGCTCGGCCGCGGTCCAAAAAGAGAGGTCAGGGAAGCTCCATTTGAGATGGAGACGTCGAAGGACGAACCCACATCGGTGGATCCGAGGTTCGTGCTCCTCCTCCACGCGATTCGAGACGAGCTGCGCAGGCAGAAGCTACGCGCAGCCTTGCATAGCGTAAGGCGCCCTCTGCACAGGTCCTGAACGTCCGCCCCGCGGACGCCGTCCCGTCAGGCGTCTTCCGACCCGCGCCGCCTCTTCCTCTCCTCTTCCACCTTCCGGTGGGCTTCGCGCAGGCGCCGCTGGCGGATCGCTTCGCGGGCGACCAGAAAGACGTCGACGGGATCGCGCTCCGTGGTGCCGTCTTCGGGGACAGTCTGTTTCTTGCGGCGGTCCTTGCGGTCGTCGCCGCTGTCTGCCTCAGCTTTCTTTGCCATCTTCGCCTGCCTCGTCTCAGCCACCGTCTTCGGAGAGCCGAACGAAGCCACCTGCCATGACTTCCCCGTCGGTCGATATAGGCGCTCTTTGTTAGGGAATTCGGGTCGTTCCGCCTGTCCCCGCACTCCGCGGCTGCCCGGTTCCCCTAAAGCCGTACCCACAGCCACCTTGACGGCCGACCGTCCCCCGCGTAAGTTCCCGGCCTTCAGGTAAGAGCTGGTTCTTGGGAGAGAGGACTTCGCCTGTCTTGCATCCGAGGCGGTGCACCGTTCGCGGTCCCGATCCGGGGACGCCTCTTTCGGGGACGACCAGCGAGGTCCCTTAACAAGGCTCTTGACGGGCAAGAACGAATTCGACCAAGCGCTCGCGGAAGCGGTTTCGCGCCTGTGCGCCAAGCGGGAAATCGTCGACGACGAGAAGGTGCTCGCCATTCTGGAGCACGTCGATCGAGGAATCCGAAGGTCGGCTCACCCCCATCGTGTGCCGGACGACGAGGAGTTGGACGCGGCGATTGAACGGGCTCGGGTCACCCCGCCCCGCCCCGAGCTGCGCGACCTCATCTCCATGCTCCTGGACCAGATGGATCCCGACCAGCCTTTCCGTGCCGAGCTGGGCCGATTACAATCCCGCCTCGGTCATGGGGACCTGACGAGTTTCCTGGACGCTCTGCTCATCGAGATTCGGCTTACCGGAGGAGATGCCACGTGGTGGGATCAGTTCTTCAGCGATGACGGCAACCACCAGGACCTCAAGCCCGAGCAGGTGAGGGACATCTACCCCGCGTTCATCAGGGCCCTGCGGCGCTTGGAGATATGAGAGACCCGATCGGGAGAGGAGGTTGCCCGTGGGGGACAAGAAAGGTCGCGTGAACAGCCACCCGACGAGGGAGCAAGCGCTGATCAAGGTGCTGGAGACAGCACGAGACGAGATACGCCGCCAGCGCCTCAAGTCCGCTCTGGAGAAGGTCCGCGAGAAGGAGGCGGAGCCTCAACGCAAGAAGCGGGTGGCCAAAGCGCCAGGAACCGCGGCGGCGCCGCGCCGCGTTCAGCAATAGGTTCA